>OZ243107.1:1965000-2275800 GCA_965212245.1 Owenweeksia sp.
GGGGCTAACTTTAGTACGAGAGGACCGAGTTGGACAGACCTCTAGTGTACCTGTTGTGGCGCCAGCTGCATCGCAGGGTAGCTACGTCTGGAAGAGATAAGCGCTGAAAGCATATAAGCGCGAAGCTCGCCCCAAGATGAGATTTCTTTTAAGGGTCGTTCGAGATGAGGACGTTGATAGGCTATAGGTGTAAAGGCAGTAATGTCATAGCCGAGTAGTACTAATTACCCGTTAGCTTTCTAATTTGGGCTTTATGTATTCATTATCTCTCAATATGTTAACTTATTAAAGATTTATGGTGACTATAGCGGTGGGGATCACCTCTTCCCTTTTCGAACAGAGTAGTTAAGCCCACCAGCGCAGATGGTACTGGAGTAACATCTGGGAGAGTATGTCGTTGCCAATCTTCGAAAGCCTCCGAGAAATCGGAGGCTTTTTTTATTTTGGCTTAGAATTTGTCAGAACCTAAGTATGCATAATTACCTACGATTTTTCTTCTTGGTGTATTTTCTTTACACTGGTTATTATGCAAAAAGTCAGAGGCCTGGTGGTAAAGGGAGTGAGCTTACTTCTGAAGAAGCTATTTACAGCCATCAATATAGGTTTCTTGAAAATCCTACATATTACTTTATTGATACTACTTTCTCAAGTTTAGTTTGGTATCATCAGTGGAATAATGCCAACCGTGATTTGATGAATTTTTCGGTCTTAGGAAACATGGGGGGGCCATTGAATAATTTGACTTACACTCCCGAGACTGATGTGTGGACTAATTATGATCTTAAATCGTATGGTGCTTATTTCAATTCTGAGAGCTCTGTGCCTTTTTATCATACACGATCGGCTCTGACCGAGGCTTCCTATTGGATGGGGTATGAGCGAGGGCAAAACTTCAGCATTTACCACACTCAGAATATAAATAAGTATTGGAATTTCCTGGTTCAATATAAACGTCTTAACTCACTTGGTTTTTATAATCACAACCGGAATAAGCAGGCTAATTTCATGATGAGCACTCGTTATGATAATCCGAAATGGGGTTATGCAGTAGCGGCTTATTTCATTAGCGAAAAACTGGAGATTGAAGAGTGGGGTGGGATTACTACAGATAGCATATTTGAACAAAACCTGGAAAGCAGCCGAATATTACTCGATGTGAATTTGCCGAATGATAGTCGTATTATGCGTAAGCGGGCATTCTATATTAATCAACGTATCAAGTTAGCACGGCTATTTTCAGATAAAACGGATTCTCTTGATAGATCAGATGAGGGTGACAGGGCTTACTTAGCTCTTGGACATGAATTTAAGTACAGTCGGAAGTCTGATGTTTATAGTGGTGATGCCAGTGCTGAGTTTTACTCTAATTACTTTTATAATAATGGCTTATATACTGATAGCTCCGGAAGTATCTCCTACGACAATACTTTTTATATAGAGGCTGAGGTTGGAACGAATAGTAAGTTTGGAATAAAAGGGGGAATAAGAAATTTGGTAACGGAATATGGAGGTTCTAATTATCGCTTCACAGGACAAAACTGGGGAATAACCGGGGAAGTGAAAGGCAGGATTTCAAATTTGGTAGATGTTATAGGAAATCTGGACTATATCATTACCGGAAACTTAAAGGAATCATTACGATTTGGAGGAAAGGGAGAACTTAAGGTTTGGAAAGGAATAAATGCGCAAGCTCGCTATGAACTTGTACTGAAATATCCGGGGTTTTATGAGCAATTCTATTATTCAAATAACTTTATATGGAACAATAGTTTTAAGAAACAGGGAAACACCCTATTGGCGTATGGCCTTAAGTGGGGAAAAGGGAATAAATTCGAAATCTCCAACCAATCAATAAGTAATTATACCTATTACAGCAGTGATGGGGAACCTGCTCAAAATAATGATGCGATACGAATTTCAAAACTGGAGCTGATTCAAAACTTCACATTTTGGAATTTTCTCCATCAGGATAACAATATATACTACCAAACAACTACAGATGTAAATAAGGTTTTACCCTTGCCCGAATGGGTTACGCGCAATTCTATTTACTTTGAATTTCCTTTATTTAAAAAGGCATTAAAGTGCCTGGTGGGTGGTGAGATTAAATATTTTGCATTATATAATTCACCGTCATTTAACCCGGCTACGGGAGAGTTTTTTATTGAAAATAAAAAACACATTGGGGATTATCCATTGGTCGATTTGTTTGCGAATTTCAAGATTAAGAAAGCTAAGGTGTTTGTAAAGTATGAGCATGTAAACCAAGGTTTTCTACCGTATACCTATTTCGCGGCCCCTGATTACCCTTTCCCGGATCGAATTCTTCGTCTAGGAATCAGCTGGCGATTTTTTAATTGAGCCAACAATCTTCCCGTTGGGAAAAGGTGTCAATAAGCTCCTTCTTTTTACCGGGCTCAAACGAATTCATTGCTGAAATAGCATCAAATTATTTACTTCAATGGGCTTTCAGAAAACGAGATAGTCTAACCTTACTCCTAAGTGCATTCTGATGAGGATTACCTAAGTTTTCTGTTTCTTTTTACGTGCAGCGGGAAATAGAATATTATTCAGAATAAGACGGTAACCGGGTGAGTTGGGGTAAAGCTCCAATTCGGTTTTGGGATCACCAACACGATGCTGGTAATCCTCTGGGTCATGTCCTCCATAAAAAGTCCAGGTGCCCTTGCCTAACTCTCCGTGTATATACCGCGCTTCTCCGGCACTTTTCAGTTCTCCCATTACCAGTACATCAGATTTAATGAGATTCTTTTTAAAGGCAGTAGTTTGTCCCATAAAACCTTTAACCACCCGTGTATGATTTTGACATAACATAGTGGGTACCACATCCCATTTTGCGGAGAAGTCAAAAAGAGTAAAAAAGTCACTCTCAGCCTTTACCTTTCTACTTTGCGTTACATCAATATCTGAAAACTCATAGACTAATGGATTCTGGATCAATTTGAAATTCTTGAAAGCAAAGGTCTTATCGTATTGTAACTGATTTTGATAATTAGGCTGGGCAGGATCTCCATCAAACATTGGTTCGCAAATATCCACACCTTCTGCAGAAAGAGCAATGTCATAACTATCAGTAGCAGAGCACATCGCAAAAAGAAAACCACCACCTACTGTATACTCTTTTATTTTTTTAGCTACAGCCAGCTTATGCAGGCTTACCTTGCTAAAACCTGCTTTTTCTGCATCAGCTTCAGCTTCTTTTTTTTGTTGGATATACCAGGGTGCGTTACGAAAGGCGGCATAAAACCGGCCGTACTGACCGGTAAAATCTTCATGATGCAGATGCAGCCAGTCATACAGAGGGAGCACATCACTCATAACTTCCTCATCGTACACCAGATCATAAGGTATTTCGGCATAGGTAAGAACCAGAGTTACGGCATCATCCCAAGGCTGTTTACTCTTAGGTGAATACACGGCTATTTTAGGAGCTTTCTCCAACTTGACAACCTCCATGTTAACAGCCGGACTGCTAATGTCCGTCCTTAGCTTTTGAGCGGAAGCATCGGAAATTACTTCAAAGGCTACATTTCGTACCTGGCATTCAGATTTAAAAATATCATTGTAAGGAATAAGAAAGCTACCTCCACGATAGTTGAGCAACCATTCAATTTCCAGATCCTGCTCAAGTACCCAATAAGCTACTCCGTAGGCTTTAAGGTGATTGGTTTGGGATTCCTCATCCATAGGGATAAGAAGATAAGATGCCTTTCCGGTATAAGAAACAAGCATCAGTAACACCAGAAGTGCAGTTTTAAAACGACCTATCATCAAATTCATCATTCTCATCTAAAAAGCTACCGGTATTCATTTTGGATTCCAGTACTATGGGTTCAAAGCTTCCATCTTCTTCCAGATCCGAAAACTTAGCCAGATTACCCTGAAAGCGGAGTTTTACATTCTCCAGCCCACCATTACGGTGCTTGGCTATAATAAATTCAGCCTGGCCTTCACAGGGGCTTCCATCTTCCCATTCGGTGATGTCATAGTACTCAGGGCGATAGATGAAAGATACAATATCTGCATCCTGCTCTATAGCACCGGACTCCCTAAGGTCAGAAAGTAACGGTCTTTTGTTACCTCCACGTGTTTCCACCGCACGGCTTAACTGGGAAAGCGCAATTACCGGAACGTTTAATTCTTTTGCAATACTTTTAAGAGAACGTGATATAGTACTGATTTCTTGCTCACGGTTACCATTGGATTTACCCTGGCCGCCAACTGTCATCAGCTGAAGGTAATCAATAACAATTAGCTGAATATTATTTTGTGCGGCAAGTCTGCGGCATTTGGCACGAAGGTCAAACACACTAAGGGCTGGTGTGTCGTCAATAAAAAGGGGCGCTTTTTCCAGGCTTTTTACTTTAGTAAGAAGCTGCTGCCACTCATGATCATCTAAATTTCCTTTACGTAGCTTTTCCGAAGAAAGGCCTGTTTCACTGGAAATCAAACGTGTGATAAGTTGAACAGAAGACATTTCCAGAGAGAATACAGCCACCGGACGGTTATGGTCAATGGTCATATTACGGGCCATGGATAGAACAAAGGCTGTTTTACCCATACCCGGGCGGGCAGCCAGGATCACTAAATCCGAAGGTTGCCAGCCAGCTGTAACACGGTCTACCTTAGTAAAGCCAGAGGGAACCCCGCTTAGTCCTTCCTTCTTTGATATTTCCTCAATGCGATGAATGGCTTCTTTGATCAGGTCTTGTGCAGACTCATAATTTTTAACAATGTTGCCGTGGGCTACTTCAAAAAGATCCTGCTCCGCATTATCCAGCAGATCAAAAACATCGGTAGTTTCATCAAAGGCTTTGGTAATAATACCGCTGGCTACCCGAATCATTTCACGCTGAATATGCTTTTGTACAATGATACGTGCGTGAAATTCAGAGTGAGCGGAAGAGGATACTTTCTGGCTCAGGTTTACCAGATAGTAATCGCCACCAATATCACCTAATTGTCCACGGGTACGAAGTTCATTGGCCACGGTAAGGATATCCACTGGTTGGCTATTCCCAAATAAATCCTTGATTACCTCAAAGATCAATTGGTTTTCTTCTTTGTAAAAGCTCTTGGGACTAAGGATATCAATAACCTGATTGATAGCCGAATTATCAATAAGAACTGCTCCTAAAACCGCCTCTTCAAAATCTACGGCTTGTGGTGGCACACGACCTGTTTCAAGATCAATTATGTTCTTGCGTTTTTTCTGACTTGCTATTGCGGTTTGTTTGTTACTCTCTGCCATTTCCCTACCCAAATACGATTTTTCTCCTCAGTCTTGGACCTCCAAATTTATTAACTTGCATTGGATATGAGACACGGATTACTCCTTAATTTTTTATGGATACTAGCTTATAGTCTTACAATGCACTCCTGCAAGGAGGAGAGGGTGTTTCCACAGGTTTCAATAGAGTTGCCGGATGAGGGTTCGGTGTATAATTATGGAGATACTATCCGGGTTAGGGTTTTAGTAGAAAGAGCGGATGAAGGAATAATCCCTAATATCCTGAAAGGCGATCAGGTAGTCCGTTTCCCCTACGAGGTTTATGATCATACTGATAACGAATACTTACTCTTTTTCTTTTACCGGGATAAATACCTCGAGAGTGGAAATTACGATATCCGTATTACCACCTTTAATGGTGAAAATAAATCCAGTGATTTTAGAGAAATACGGATAAATGAATTCCCAAGACGGTATCGTGGACTGGTAGCAGTTTCCGGATCAGGGGCTACTCGGCTCATATCGAAAGTGGATAGTTCGGGTGGGGTTAAAACGGTTGGTTTAAGCGGTGATCATACTTATGTAGCCTGCAGTGGCTTTTTTAACCAGATACTTACAGCTCCAGAAGCAAGTGGTCAATTCCAGGCTTTTGGTTTTGAGGAACTCAATAGCGAATATTCTTTACCCAACCCACGGCCGCAAGGTGCCGCTCAGTATCGTAACGTGTATGCTTTTGGACAGAGGGTATATGCTTTGCTGGCTAATGACCGGGTATTTAACCTGAATAGTGCCGGAGGACTGGAAAGTAGTTTTTCTTTACAAGATCCATTTATTGCATACTGGGCTGATGGAGTTTCAGATGAACGTATAGTAGTTTCGGCAAAGGAAGAAACTGCAAATGACTGGCGCTTATTTGTCCTTAACCCGGCTAGCGGTTTTGTTGAAAAACAAGCGTTTACCAAACCTGGTGTAAAAGGAGTAAGCTATGCTGGTAACGGACATACATTTTTTACTTACCCTTTTAATAATCAGGCTGTAATAGCAGATTACAACCATCAAACCGGTCAGGTAAGTGAGCAGTACTTTATTCCTGATGAAGTTCCGGTTGATATTTTGGTTAGAAACGGAGTCGGTTTCCTGGCCACTGAACAAAAGGTGTATACTTTTGATCCCGCCCTACCAGGTATGGTAACAGAACGTTTTACTTTTGGAGTAAGCAGCCTGGCGTATGATCAGGTAAATGCCGAAGTGTATATGGCTTCCGGTAATACCGTGTACAAAACTGGCATAAGTGCAGGGGGTAATGTGTATGTTACCGGAACTACTGAGAAAATTCACGATATAGCGATAATGTATAATAAGTAGCCTTATTGTGGTTTAACCTCATAATTATTAATACTTACACAAGCGAAAGGTTAAGAAGAGTAAGGATATTTGCAAAAAATAAGAGAATGAAAGGATTAATATTAAATCTGATGTTTTTTTCCGTCTTAGGATTGTCAGCCCAGAATATTGAGGTGGTATCCCGCAGTATGAACCTGGGAAACGCATTTGAAAATAATGCTTCAACAACTCAGGTAACGGTTTATAATCCGGGCATATTTCCGGTAGAAATTACCGATGTCGACTTATTTGAGATTTACGGAGATATTCCTTTTACCGTTAGTGATACGGCATTCATACTTATGCCACAAGATACTCAGTCTTTTACGGTAAGCTTTTTACCGGAGCATAATATTATGCACTCCACGGCCTTAATTTTAAAAACCAATTCTGGTTTTGGTCATGTGCCGGTACAGTTAAGCGGGCAAGGAAAATATTCGAACACTTACTACAGCGCTACAGAAAATATGGAAGAAGAGGCTTTAAAAGGAGCCTTGAAAACTAAACTGGCTCAGGGCTATAATTCGTTAGGTTATACCAGCGCCCGGGATAATATGTATAGTGCTATTGATAATAGTGGAGGAACTGTAGAGTGTGTGTATACTGGAAGAACGGCAAACTTTACCACCCGTGCAGGCGCTAACAGTAATAGTTTTAACTGTGAACATACTTTTCCGCAGGGTTTTTTTAATCAGAATGAACCAATGCGAAGTGATATCCACCATTTATTTCCCACGGATGTAACTTCCAACAGTAAACGTGGCAACGATCCCTTCGGTGTAGTAACTAATGCGAGCTGGCAGGTGGGAGGCAGCAAGTCAGGCGGAAATACATTTGAGCCACGTGATGTACATAAAGGAGCCTGTGCCCGTGCTATGATGTACTTTGTGATCCGTTATCAGGATTACTCCAATCACTTTTCAGGACAGGAAAGCATTTTACGGGCCTGGCATAATACCTATAAGCCTTCTGCTGCTGAGCAAAGCCGTAATAATCAGATTGCCGCTCTGCAAACCAGTCGTAATCCCTTTGTGGATTACCCTCAGTTTGAAGAACGTATTACGTCCTTTGTTTCCAATTCCGTAGCGCCAACGGTTAATAGTTTGTATTATTCGGATGATACCATTCGTTTAAGACCTTCAGCCGGGCGCTTTGAGTATGAGTTTATTTTTTACAATAATGGCAATCAAACGGTTAATCTTTCCAATTTTACACTGTCTGATACCAGTCTGCATTTTGAGCCTGGTCCGGTTCTTACCTTGACTATTCCTCCCGGGGATGCTGCTACAGTTCGTATATCTTATGAGTCTTCCAATACTTATTTGGCTACCCTGGGTTTTGATACGGATATCCCCGGACAACCGTCTAAAATGGTACCGATCAATAGCACAGCTAAAATTGGTGTAGAGGAATCGGTGGTAACTACTCAGCATTTTAATCTTTATCCTAACCCAGCTCAAGAAACCGTATTTCTGGATGTGGCGGAAGAGCAAATCAGCTTCGTAGATATCCTTGATATTTCAGGACTCATGAGAAAAGTTGTTGTACAAAACGGTCAGGTTGATATAGCTTCTCTGCCTGTGGGACTTTACTTTGTAAGGGTTACTACTGAAAGTGGAAAGATCATGATTCGAAAATTGCTTAAAGAATAAGAAAAGAATATAGTTAGGACTGAAAATAAAAAACCGGGCTTCTTGTAAGAGCACCGGTTTTTTATTTTGGAAACCTATTTAAAATTTTTATTCCTTAACATAGCCCATCTTACTGAATTTAGCGATGCGCTTTTCAATTAGTTTATCAGAGTCCATTTTCTCCAGGGCCGTAATATGTTTTAGTATCTCAACTTTAACTGTAGAAAATATTTCGGCAGGATTAGTATGAGCGCCTCCCAAAGGCTCCTTAATAATACCGTCAATCAGTTTATTCTTGTACATATCCTCTGCTGTTAGCTTTAAAGCGGAAGCAGCTTGCTCTTTATAATCCCAGGTGCGCCAAAGGATAGTAGAACAATTTTCAGGTGAAATAACGGAATACCACGAGTTTTCCAGCATCAGCACTTTATCACCAATACCAATGCCAAGGGCTCCTCCGGAGGCTCCTTCACCGATAATGATACATATTACCGGAACTTTAAGCATAGACATCTCATAAAGATTGCGGGCAATGGCCTCGCCCTGACCCCTTTCCTCTGCTTCAAGGCCGGGAAAAGCTCCCGGAGTATCAATAAGGGTAACAATAGGGCGGTTAAATTTTTCAGCCATTTTCATAAGGCGCATCGCTTTGCGATAACCTTCCGGGTTAGGCATTCCAAAATTTCGATACTGGCGCATTTTGGTATTGATACCTTTTTGCTGACCTACAAACATAACGGGCCTATTGTCAACCATACCCCAGCCACCCACCATGGCCTTATCATCTTTTACCGTACGATCTCCGTGAAGTTCCAGAAAATCACCTTCCGTAATGGCTTCAATGTACGCCAAAGTATAAGGCCTTTGAGGATGACGGGAAAGTTGAACCCTCTGCCAGGGCGTGAGGGTTTGCTGGATATCCTTTCTTGTAGTTACGATCTTCTTCTCAAGCTCACGGATGGTTTTACTCATGTCAACCTTCGTTTCCACTTCCAGATCCTTGGTTTTTTTGAGTTGTTCTTCCAGCTCCTGAATGGGCTTTTCAAAATCCAGATAATCCATATAGTTCCTATCTAAAAATAGGGGCGCAAATTACAAATTTTGTGAAACGAGGCTTCTTTTATTGGACAATAATGTCTTTCAAGTATTGGGGGATATCAAACGGGCTTGGTTATTAGTGGGAGAATTAACGGATCACTTTGTTTTTTGATGTTCGCTTTCTTAAACAGACATCTATAAAGAGAGTAGACAAGATAATAGCGGTTCCAGCGAAGAAGTAGGGGTCGAGGTGCCGGCCTTCTTCAAAGAAGATCAGGGCCAGCAGAATACCATACACCGGCTCCAGGTTTATAGCCAGTAGAAAAGAATAAGCGGAGATATGGCGCATAAGCGCTACGTTTTCAATAAAGGCATAGGCGGTACATACACTGGCAAGTATCAATAAGTAAAACCAATCCATAGGCTTTAAACTCCACTCTGTAATGCTACCAGGGTCGGTAACCAACAGGTAGAAGCTGATAGCTAACCACCCGCCTAGCATTTCAAGAAAGGTAATTCGGTTAGGGGAGTGGTTTTGTACCAGTTTGCTGTTTACTACAGAAAAGCAGGCGCTCAAAAAGGCGCTGATCAAGGCGGTAATAATACCGGCTGTATACTCTCCTTCAAACCGGAAAATAAGGTAGAGACCCACGACCACCATTAAACCCATAACCATTTCGGTGCCTCGGATCTTTCTTTTGTACATCAAAGGTTCTATCAACGACCCAAAGAAGGCTCCGGTGGCCACACAGGAGAGCGCGACAGGAACCGTTGATATTTTTATGGCATGAAAAAAAGTTACCCAGTGTGCGGCAATTAATACTCCTGCTAAAATAATAGTGCCGGTGTTCCGATTTATCTCAAAACGTAGTTTACGGGTAAAAGCAAGGTATAGTAGTATACAGGCTGCCGCCATCCACATACGGTGCCATACCAGCTGAATGGCATCCACACTGATAAGTTTCCCCAGAATTCCGGTAAAACCATAAATAAAGACTATGAAGTGTAGCCTTAAATAAGGATTGTTATTATTTGGGCGCAATGAAGTATAAATAAGCCGCTACAAACGTAAACACGATATTGGGAAACCACACAGCAAGCAGAGGAGGGAAGTTACCCAGGGTAGCAAAAGTGGTGGAGATCTGCATAAAGAAAATGTAGGAAACGCAAATTCCGAGCCCGATAGCAATATTGAGTCCCAGGCCGCCCCTGGTTTTTTTGGAAGAAATGCTTACACCTATTAGTACGAGTATATATGTCGCCACTGGCCATGAGGTACGCTTGTATTTTTCGATGAGATAAAAGTTTATGTTTTCAGAACCCCGTAGCCTCTCTTCAGCAATAAAACGGTCCAATTCAGGGGTATCCATCATTTCAACCGTAAAAAGCTTAGGTACTATCTCATCCGTTCTGAAATCGAAAACGGTATCCTTACGCTTACCTGACTCCAGGGTTTCAATTCCATTGGGGTCAATAATACGTTGTACATAGTTATCAAGCACCCACTTTTGATCCGTGGTATCATAGCGGATAAAATCTGCTTTAAGTTTGAATTTCATTCGGGGACCTTCAAACACTTCATAGGTAAAATGGTAACCGGTTTGCCTTTCACCATTATAATTTTCAAAGTAAATGATGTGCCCGGGCTTAATTTGGCGATGGATATTCTTAAAGCGATCATCCTGTTTACGCTCAATGTAGGTATGCTGAAAATCCAGACGTTTTACATTGGTTTTAGGAATTATATAATGGCTTAACCCGAAGCTTATGGCCGCAATGATGGAAGCCGCTACAAAGTAAGGCCACATCATTCTCTTAAAACTCACACCCCCGGTTAAAATGGCCACAATTTCAGTGTTGGCCGTCATTCTTGAAGTAAAGAAAATGGTGGCAATAAACACGATCATAGAACTGAAAAGATTGCCGTAAAAAACCAGGAAGTTGACGTAATAGTCAAAAATAATCTCTTTTGCGGAGGCCCCTTTGGTTATAAAGTCCTCAATTTTTTCTGAGATATCAAATACAATGGCAATGGCCAGTATAAGGGTAATGGTAAGGAAGAACGTACCCAGGAACTTTCGGATAATATAGCGGTCAATGATACGGAGCATTTATAAGCGCCTTTGAAGTTTAACTACCATTTCATTTTTCCAGTTGCTGAAGCTTCCCTCCATAATTTTTTTACGTGCCTCTTTAACTAACCAAAGGTAAAAGGCAAGGTTGTGCAGCGAAGCAATTTGCCTGCCAAGGTATTCATTAGCCGCAAAAAGATGTCTTAAATAAGCCCGTGAATAATCCTGATCCACAAATGAAATGCCCATCGGGTCAAGGGGAGAGAAATCATCTGCCCACTTTTTGTTTTTGATATTCAGGATACCCTCACTGGTAAATATCATACCATTTCGCCCGTTACGGGTGGGCATTACACAATCAAACATATCCACGCCTAATGCTATATTCTCCAATATATTGGCCGGAGTGCCTACACCCATGAGGTAACGGGGACGGTCTTCCGGCAATACATCACAAACCAATTCACTCATAGCGTACATCTCTTCATGAGGCTCACCCACCGAAAGTCCTCCTATGGCATACCCTTCACAATCAAAAGAAGCAATGGTTTCTGAAGACCGCTTACGTAAATCGTTAAAGGTGGAGCCTTGCACTATGGGGAAAAGACTCTGGCCGTAATTGTATAACTCCGGGTTTTCAGCTAACCAATCTATACAGCGCTTCAACCATCTATGGGTCATCTCCATGGAAGTACGTGCATACTCATAAGTGCTGGGGTAGGGTGGACATTCATCAAAGGCCATGATTATATCTGCTCCGATGTGGCGCTGTATTTCCATGGATTTTTCAGGGCTGAAGAAGTGCCTGGAGCCGTCAATATGTGATTTAAAAGCCACACCCTCTTCCGTTATTTTACGGTTGTTGGCCAGGCTGTAAACCTGATACCCACCACTATCGGTGAGAATAGGCATATCCCACCCTATAAACTTGTGGAGTCCGCCCGCCTGATTCATTATAGAAGTGCCGGGCCTCAGATAAAGGTGGTATGTATTACCCAGAATGATTTGTGCCTGTACATCATTTTTCAATTCTCTTTGGTGTACCGTTTTTACGGATGCCACTGTACCTACGGGCATAAAAATAGGCGTCTCTATACTACCATGATCCGTTCTAAATGTACCGGCTCTTGCTTTACTGCCTGGGTCTTTTGCTTCCAGCTTATATCTCATCGCGGCAAAAATAAGCTTAAAAGCTATCTTTTACCGATTACCTTTGGCGCACTGTGATGTGGATGCTTTACATAACACTAATTTCTTCGGTGTTCCTGGTGGTTTATTACCTGATGATCTTTGGAAGATTGCTTTTCTACAAAGCTTCTCCCCATTCCACCAATTCTGATTTCCCGGTGAGTATTATCATTTGTGCACGTAATGAGGAAGCTAACCTGCGGACAAACCTGGTTAAGATCATTAAACAGGATTATCATGGTAAATTTGAAGTACTGGTCATTGATGATCACAGTTCTGATCATAGCTTATCATGGCTTAAGCAGCTGAGCACCGAATATGATAAGTTGAGAGTAATACCTTTTAGAGATAAAAAAAAATTCAAAGGCAAAAAGGAGGCTCTTGCTTTTGGTATTTCGCAAGCTAAATACGATTATATCTTATTAACTGATGCCGATTGTCAACCGGCTTCACCCCATTGGCTTCAATTGATGAGTGGTTCCCTAACAGAGAAAGAATTGGTATTGGGTTTTGGTGCTTATAAACCACAAGCTGGCTTAACTAATAAACTGTTAAGGTGGGAAACGCTGCAGACCGCCATGCAATATATGAGCCTGGCTTTGGCCGGAAGCCCATATATGGGGGTGGGGCGTAACCTGGCGTATAAACGCCAATTGTTTACATCAACCAATGGTTTTCAAGACCATCAGCATATTGCTTCAGGAGATGATGACCTCTTTATCTCTAACGTTTCCAATGCGGATAATACCGGAATAATGGCCGCGGCAGATTCTTTTACGTGGTCTGAGGGACCGGGTGACCTGGTGAGTTGGTGGCGTCAAAAACGCAGACACTTATCTACGGGCCCGTTTTATAAGAAGCAAACAAAGTTGATACTGGGATTATATTCATTTATGAGTCTCCTATTTTACATGGTGTTGTTAAGCGGGATTTTTCTTGGAACCGAAAGCACTCTTTTTTGGCTGACCA
The DNA here is from genome assembly GCA_965212245.1 of Owenweeksia sp. Lineage (GTDB taxonomy): Bacteria > Bacteroidota > Bacteroidia > Flavobacteriales > Schleiferiaceae > CAKZNE01. The sequence goes on from OZ243107.1 coordinate 1,978,533, forward strand.
TAATCAGTAAATTTATAATTCAGTCGTTCGTCTTTATACCTTTGGCCATAAGGTTCAGGTGTAAAGAAATTCTGTGGTTGTTTCCGGTATGGGAATTACTGGTTACTTTTTTTCTCGTCTTGATCCATCTGCAAAATCAATGGATCGGAAATCCTAAAACATGGAAGTAATACTGCAATATTTTGATGATCTCAATGATCAGCAACTAAAACAACTGGAGCAGCTCAAAGAACTCTATGAAGAGTGGAATGCCATGATCAATGTGATCAGCCGGAAGGATATGGATCAATTTTATATCCACCATGTTTTACACTCACTGGGTATAGCCTGTGTAAAAACTTTTCAGGCCGGAGATCGGGTTTTAGATATCGGTACAGGTGGAGGCTTTCCGGGTATTCCACTGGCTATTTTATTTCCGGAAACCCATTTTCATCTGGTAGATTCCATTGGTAAAAAAATAAAAGTAGTTAACGAGGTCATATCAGCACTAGGTCTCAAAAATGTAACTGCGCAACATGGCCGGGCTGAAGAGGTAAAGGGAACGTTTGATTTTATTGTGTCCAGAGCTGTTACCCAAATCCCTCGCTTTATGCCGTGGACCATAGGGAAAATAAGAAGCCCCCGCAACAAAGTACAGGGGCTTTCCAATGGAATATTGTATTTAAAGGGCGGAGACCTTTCGGAAGAAGTAAATGCACTACCCTTTTTCCGGGTTTTTGATCTGTCTGAATTCTTTAATGAAGAATTTTTTGACACCAAAAAGGTGCTTTACATACCTTTCAGAGGTTAGATCAAGATCAATATAAAACCTACGATTCCGCAAATCAAACCAATTACGGCAAAAATCCTGTAACCGGAGTTAAGGCCTAGAATACTGAAAATAACCCCTAAAATTGCCAGAACCAATCCACCAAAAAGGCTGGCTACGCCAAAGGCAAATCCAAGAATTGCGAATATTTCATACGTGCCGATCATGGTATTATCATCATCTTCTTCAGAAGCATAACTGACCCCTAAATCTGTACGGTCCTTTTGCAGGCGGTGCCGAAAAAGGAAGTCTCCGGTAGAAATACCAGTACGTACCTCATCCAGGTTGTTCTTAAATGTATTGGCCACCTCAGTTGAGAAATTTTCTTCAGATGTTGAGCGGGTTTCCACTGAAGCAGATACCGGTAATTCTTCGTTCTGGGATATGGGATCTGAAGGCTCAAGGCGTGCATGCCTATCCGTTGTTGAAGTTTTTTTAGCGATGGGCTGGGCATCATCCATGTCGCGGTATATAATCTTATTCCCTTCATAAACCTTTCTGTAACGATATTGGGGACCGTCATTCTTAGCAAGATCCTGCGTTTGAGAGCATGAAGTAATTACAAGGGTAAGGGTTAGGAGGGCAATACATTTGTGTAGGACATTTTTCATAAGACCATGATTTTTTGTGTTAAATACATGATCTTAGAGACACACCAAAGCTGCTAATTGTTCATTTATGTTTAGCTCAACCCACAGAGTTTTAGGGTGAACTAGTTTTGAAATGGATTGGTGTAATCCTGATTTTCCCGGAAATCATCATCGCTTAATGAACGGAGAAAGGCCTTCAGGTTCTCTTGCTCTTCAATAGTCCAGCGATTATCCCTGCCGGCTGTTTCCATTACCTGATCTGTAGTCCTGTTCTTGTGTGATTGCGAGTTGTAAAAGGTGACCACGCTATCTATATCCGGAATGCTTCCATCGTGCATAAATGGAGTGCTAAACAGAAGGTTCCGCAAGGAGGGTATACGGAATTTGGCGCGATGATCCGGATTGCCGGTTACCTCTTCCAGGCCCCTGTCTGTCATTTCACCCAGTGAATCTTTAAGACCATTGTTTGAAAATTGAAGGAGGCCATATGAACCCATTATATAAGAGGTTTCTTCCCGGCCATGACAATGGGAGCAATCAGCACCGTCCGGAAAAAATCTATCGAAAAAAACCATTCCCTCAGCAGCTCGTGGGTCGTCAAAAGAAGCTTTAGTTTTAAGGCGGACTACCTGATCAAATTCACTGTTGGCAGATACAATGCTCCGTTCAAACTGGGCAATGGCTTTAACCGCATTTTCTTTGGTAATGGAAGAAGTAGGACCAAAAGCGTCCTGAAACATAGCAGGGTATACAGAATCAGTTTCCAGGCGGGCTACTACAGTGGCCCAGTCATTATCCAGTTCCAATTGATCGGTAACCGGAAGTAAGGCCTGTTCTTCTAAAGACACGGCTCTGCCATCCCAAAAGAAGTTTTGCTGCCAGGCTAAGTTGAAAATAGGCATGGAATTACGCCTGGTTTGTTGGCCGTGAATGCCTACAGATTTGGCTGTGCGGTTAGAGAAAGCATTCTGAGGTTCATGGCATGTACCGCATGACATACTCATGTCTTTAGACAAACGCTTATCGTAAAAAAGGAAACGCCCCAGTTTGACTCCTTCAACCGACATAGGATTATCAGCGGGGATAAAGGGTTGAGGAAAACCTTCAGGAACAGTGAAGTTGTATGGTGTAGCCCCAGACCATAAACCAGACGGGTTTTGTTGGTTGCCGGACCCATCTTTTTTACACTGACTCAGCCCTATTATGAAGATTAGAGAAAAAATAAATAGAATTAGCCGGGGATTATACATTACAATATTCTTGCGGCTTCTTTTTGAATAGATAATAAGTTATTTAAAAGGATCAGCATAAGCCGGATTTTCAAGATATTCATAATCCGTGAAAGCTTCCAATAATACAATCAAATCCTCCTTTTCCTGTAGGGTCCAGTTTCGTCCGTTTCCGGCAGCCTTCATATTAGGGTCAATGGTTGGTGAAATGTGGCCGCCAAAGTTGTAAAATTCCACCAGGCTGTCAAGGTCAGGTATACTGCCATCGTGCATAAAGGGCCTTGAGAAAAAGACATTGCGGATGGAGGCTGTCTTAAATTTTGCCCGGTCATTTATATCTCCGCTTACTTCTTCATGGCCTTTATCGTCCAATTGATCTTCAGCCTTATCCAAACCGTTGTTTAAGAACTGAAGGTCCCGGCCAAAAGCACCCATCAGAAATGCGGTTTCAGCAGCTCCGTGGCAGTGAAAACAATCGCCACCTTCGTCAGAATTAAAGAAACTCCAGGCACGGGAAGCCGCTGGATCATCAAAACGAGCTTTGGTTTTGAGGCGAATTACTTTATCAAATTCACTATTGGCCGATACAATGCTTCTTTCAAACTGGGCAATGGCTTTAGCCGCATTTTCCTTAGTAATCGGGCCAGGGCCAAAGGCTTTTTCAAACATATCCGGATACGCTGAATCGGCTTCAAAACGGGCAACCACTGTTACCCAGTCATTATCCAATTCTATTTTATCGGTTACGGGTTGCAGGGCCTGCTCTTCCAGAGATACAACGCGGCCATCCCAAAAGAAATTCTCTTGCCAGGCCAGGTTAAAAAGCGGCATGGAATGCCTGCGGGTTTGTTGCCCGTGAATGCCTATAGACCGTACTTCCTTATCAGAAAAAGCGTTAATCTGCATGTGGCAGCTGGCGCAGGACATACTAAGGTCTTTGGATAATCTTTTATCATAAAACAAGTGTCTTCCCAGTTCTACACCTTCAACGGTCATGGGGTTGGTTGCAGGGATATTGGGAGCGGGAAAACCTTGCGGCATGTCAAGTGTGTAGGGTGTAGCTCCGGGCCATTGCGGTCCCTGGTCTTCAGCCAGGGTTCTGGACTGGTCTTTCCGGCATCTGCTCAAGGCCAGGATTACAATGGTAATAGCCAATAGGGATAAAAGTCTCTTATTCATCATGGTGTATTACAAGTTTACAAAAATCCTGCCTCAATATAAGCTGTTAATGAACCTAATGCCTAGCTCAATTTGTGTTGGGCGTAATGCCTCCATTTATCGATAAGACCAGCCATGTCAGGTGGTAATTCGGAATCAAAAGAAAGGTGTTCATGCGTGTGCGGATGTTCAAAACCCAGGGTTTTGGCGTGTAATGCCTGCCGCGGACATATTTCAAAACAATTGGTAATAAACTGTTTGTATTTGGTGAAGGTTGTTCCCTTCAGGATCTTATCACCCCCATAATCTTTGTCATTAAACAACGGGTGGCCCAAGTGCTTCATGTGTACCCGTATCTGGTGTGTACGTCCCGTTTCCAACCGACACTCCACCAGCGTAGTGTATCCAAAGCGTTCTAAAACTTTATAATGAGTTACCGCGTGTTTTCCTTCATCTCCTTCAGGGTATACGGTAAAGACCTTTCGGTCTTTTTTACTACGACCAATGTGCCCGGTAATGGTTCCTTCTTCTTCAGCTACATTGCCCCATACTAAAGCGCGGTAGGTGCGTGCTGTAGTGCGATCAAAAAACTGCTTAGCTAAATGGGCCATGGCAATCTCTTCGGCTGCAATAACCATAATTCCACTGGTATCTTTATCTAAACGGTGAACCAGGCCTGGCCGTGTTTCATCTTTGCCTGGCAGATTATTAAAGTGATGGACCAGTCCGTTTACCAGGGTGCCGGTATAATTTCCGTAGCCGGGATGAACCACAATACCAGCCGTTTTATTGAGTACAATTACGTGGTTGTCTTCATAAATGATATGAAGTGGAATATCTTCCGGGATAAGTTCGATTTCCCGCGGTGGGTAGGAGAGTACAACCTGCACCACATCTCCCGGTTTTACCCGGTAATTGCTTTTTACGGCTTTTTGGTTTACATGAATATTACCCGCAGCTGCAGCCTGCTGGATTTTATTACGCGATGTGTTAGGCAGCAGATTACCCAGGAATTTATCAACGCGCAGAGGCTTTTGCCCACTATCTGCTTCCAACCGGTGATGTTCGTACAGTTCCTCGTTCTCTGATTCTTCGGAATAAGCTTCCTGATCTTCTTTCATCAACGGGAAATTACCACTTTTTGAAAACCAGCCTGAATACTCGCTTCTGAGGATTCCAGCTCTATTAAATATATACCTGAATCAAGATGGTTCGCCTGGATCTGGTTTCCTGAAAGTTTTCCTTCCATGATGAGTTGTCCGGAAATTGAAAAAATCCGGTAGGTGAATATTTCATTTTCACTGGCCTGTGGAGTTTCAACGGACAGGACCCCATCTGAGGATGGATTTGGGTATACCTGAAAGTTGAGGGATAGGTGCGGTTGCTCCTGCAGGCCTATGTCATCCGGCACATATTTGAAGAAGGGACGCATCATTAGAGACCCTTCAACAAAAGAAGGGAAAAGGTCATTATCCGGGCCATAGAAGATTTCTGAACGACCGGTATTGTTCTTATCAAAACCAATGGTTAACTCAATGATATTGGTTTGGCGAATACCAATAAAATAAGGCTTGCCCTCCAGGTAAACTCCACTGGTGTCTGTAGGTAAAGCATACGGTAAAAAATTGTTGCTAAATGAGTATTGAGGCGTAAATAAAGTGTCGGACTCATAGATGAGGTTACCGGGTACTCCGCTGTTGTTCTCAAAAATCACAATGGAAAAGGTATTGTCCGGAGAGTTTTGTAAACCGGGTAAAAAGTACAGGAAAAGACCTTTCAGGCTATCTGCTACTCTAAGGTCATACTTGGCGATAATACACCCTCCGGCATTATCACGTACACGGTAAATGCGTTCTGCGCTGCCATCATCGTAGGCATAATAATTTTTAAAAACCTGGGTGCGTATCAGAGAATCATTGCGGCCAACCGGTACTCCGCTGTAGTTATTGATAGCGGTTATTTCAAATTCGCCAGTGGGAGCAGAGGGTAAGGGGAAATTATCAACCTGAACCAGGAAGGGGTTAACCGCATTGGCGATATGTGTATTGTCTTCATTAAAATCTGCGTTTGCGGGTGTACGCTCGGCCAGCACAGTACCATTGTAAAGTATTTTATATAGCTTAAGGCCTAAACCAAAGGAGGCACCGGGCACAACATTTCTTCGGTATGCCACTTCCCATTCGGTACGGTTAAGTTGATTAGCCACTACGCTATTGTAGTGAAACCAGGGTATGGCTTCAAACTCTTTAAGGAGAGACGGAGGCTGGCTGGTAAAGGAAAGATCAAAGAAATCCGTATCACTGGTATCCCTTTCATCATCCAGTACCACACGATCAATATGCCACATATCAAAGGCTCCGCCTCCGCTGCCATAAGCTATAAAGCGAAACTGGAAACCATCCTGCAAGTAACGCGTAAGAGTAATGGGTATCTGCACCAATTCAAAAGGCTCGGTATCCTCGCCACGTGCACGCCAAACTGATTTCCACTCCTGAGTTGTGGGGCTGTAAAAATTCAGTGTAAGGGAGTCGCTAAAAGAAGGAGATTCACCCAAGCCTTCACTTTGATAATAAAACGAAAGAACCACATTGCCGTTGGTATTTCCTAAGTTCACCGGTTGAGAGGTGAGCATATCCGTAGTATCCGTAGCGGTATTGCCCTGATCGTAAGGCAGGCCGAATTTATCAAGCCCGTCAAAAGTAGCTACGCCCAGCGTAATGGGATCAATGCCGTAGGTTATATTCACATACACATCCTGATCCAGCCAGAGTCCACTTCTGGGGTTTGATTGTTCCTGTGCATAGCTAAAGTCATCCGATACCGGGATGTCTACTGCCATCACCTTTTTTTTGACCTTCTGGTTTTCTGCCTGCTGAACAGGACGGGCGGTAATTCCCGTCAATTCTTCCCTGGGTTGCTGAGCCCTCAGACTTAGTCCCAGCCACATAAGAAGAATGACAATATTAAAGGGTTTGTGTAGTATCTGTTGCGGCATGGTTCAGTGAGTCAGGTAAATCATATTGAAGATACTCTAACGAGTCAAGCGGAAGTTTGGTATAATCATTTGTAAGCCAAATATCCACCTGTTGTCCAAGGTTTATAGACGGCTTTTGGGTGGGGTTGGGGTATTGCTGATATACCAGGGCTGCTGCACTGTCGGTAATTTCATCATCAAAGCGAATGGAACCTTTATTAAGAGAAGCTCCCAGGAGTTTTTCTTCAGCCTCAGCCAAAGTCAGCCGCTTAAGATAAGGTACTCTTACCAATGAGCCACCCAGGCCTTGTCCTAACACCAGGGTAACTACGGTGCCTTTTTCAAATTTATCCTGAGATTTTACCGAAGAGCCATTCACTTTCACATCCACCACCACATCTTTACCGATGTACGGGATATACTCCAGCTCTCCCAGTTCAAACCCTTTGGATTGCAGATCATAAATAGCTCTGCGTTTGGTTTTTTCTATGAGCTCAGGCAGCTCAATTTTTCGGGGTTTTAAAGGATTGAGGGTAAGCTTGATAATGCGACCTTCTTTAACCAATGAACCAGCATAAGGGTATTGTGCCAAAATACTACCCCGGGGAAAATCAGGATTAAACTCCGCAGAATCCAGAATCTCAAATTCCAGCTCTTCGGACTGTAACCTTCGCACTGCTTCCTCGTAAGACAGGCGGCTAAGGTCCGGAACCTGTATGTTTTCTCCATGACGGGTGTAGCTGGAAAGCATAGTGGTTATGCCCCAAAATAATAAGGCCATACCTATTATAGCAACCAAAAGGTTGGCCCATAATGTTTTACTTTTTAAAAAGCGGATCAGTTTCATTGTATACCGGTAACAAACGCCAAATATAGGGGCTTAATATCAGCCGTGATAATTTAAACGGTTCGTAAAAACTTCAGAATGTCCACTTTGTCTGCATAATCCCAAAGCTTTGGTTTTTGGGCCTGGCCAAAGCCTGCTTCACAAAGGTCAAGTTCCGGGTTGCCCACTACGCATTGTAGCTGGGAACTTAGGGTTTCTCTCTTCTCAACCAGTTCTTTTTCATCTGTATAAAATTCATAATATACCACAGAGGCAGGAGCGTGCAGCTTGGTGCTCTCCTTCAGGATCATAAAACCGTTCTCAAGAAAAGCTTGCCTTTCCATCATATAAATAGCACGGTTGTAATCATAATTGTTGCCATACTTCTTATTGTCAATCACCTCTTTGTATTGGAAAAAAGCCTTGAAGAGGCGATCCAGATCAAAGCCTTCAGGAAGGTAAAGCTTAGAGACATTCCGGCACCCTAAACCAAAATAACGGAAAATGTCCTCACTAAGGTTTTTGAGCTGCTCTTCAGTTTCGTTACCATTAAGCATAGCCACTGACGTCCGGTTTTTACGTATGACGTGTGGATATTTACTGAAGTAGTGATCAAAGTAGCGGGATGAGTTGTTACTCCCTGTAGCAATTATCGCATCAAAACCCGTAAGGCGTCCATCGGCCAGCGTAATACGACTTGCAAATCTTCGGTCAATAGCTACCAATACCTGGCAAATGAAAGGAATGAGAATTTTATCATCTCCGGAAGGTTTGATCAGTGCTTTGTGACCACTCAATAAAACAGATAGTAAATCGTGAAAACCCACCATGGGAATATTGCCGGCCATAATTATGGCTATGGTACGAGGGTCCTGGTTAAAATGATCAGCTGGGTAACGTTGAGTCCACGCTTCCAGATTTTGAGCAGAAAGAGCTTCGCTCCATTGCTGCAGGGCAAACTCTGTATTATCCCGGGTAAACCAGTTGTTGTAAATCCCGGCCTGCTGAATATTTTCGCGAAGACCAGCCAAAAAAAACTGATTCAGTTTTTTCAGTTCATCAGCATTATTTTCCTTTTCATATTGACCTAAAAATTGACCTAAAAGCCCAAAAGCAGAAATACGGTCAGCCAAATCAAACATAAGACAAGCGGTATTGTTAAATTTGCGCAAAAGTAACAATCAATATGGCTATCAAGATAACCGAAGAATGTATTAATTGCGGAGCTTGTGAACCCGAGTGTCCTAACAACGCAATTTATGAGGGAGCCGTGGAGTGGCGGTTCAGTGAAGGTACGGGTCTCTCCGGCAGAGTAAGTCCTAAAAGTGGCGGCACCTATGAGGCTAATGAACCACAGGAGCCCGTTGATTATGATATTTATTACATCGTTACCGATAAATGTACGGAGTGTGTAGGTTTTCATGAAGAGCCCCAATGTGCGGAGGTATGTCCGGTAGATTGTTGTGTTCCGGATGAGGACCATGTGGAATCTGAAGAAGAACTGCTTTCTAAGAAAGAGTTCCTGCACGTCTGAGTCTGCATATCTATACTTTGAGTCTCTTTATTCCGTTTTGGGCAGTATGAGGTTTTTTCTTCTGATCTTCCAGTTTAGCCTGATTACTCAACTAATGGGTCAGGAAATCAGGCCACCGGCTGAAGTGGTACATGAGCTGCAGAAAGCCGGAAGAATGATATTAGAGCATCCGGAGTATAAAAAAAGAGATTCAGCCAACCGCCATTTTACCCAGGTACTTAAAAATTATGTGATTACTGAAAAGGGTTATGCAGACCCTTTGAAGAGTGTAAATAATATGTTGCGCCTTAGAGAAGAGGAAGGCGAGTTTAATATTTACACATGGCAAATGCCGGATTCAACCTTTACCTACCGCCAGTTTGGAATAGTTGCCGCTGATACGCGCAGAGGTATTGAAGTGACGGAGTTAAAAGATCAAAAAGAGCTCATACAGGAACCAGAGTTCCGGGTGCTGAAAGCCAATGATTGGTACGGAGCTATCTACTACGAGATGATTCCTGTAAAAAAAGGCCGGACGACCTATTATACTTTATTGGGATATGTACCAGGCGAAAAGCTCAACCGTAAAGTTGTTGATGTAGTTTCCATTGATCGCAGGGGGAGGCCCAAATTTGGAGCCCGTATTTTCCGCATTGAGCAGTTCATGGATCAAACCTTTCGAAAAGCACCCATGCGTCTTATTCTGAGTTATTCCGGAGATTATTCGGCATCGGTACGTTGGAACGTTCGTGAAGAAATGATTATTATGGACCACCTGGTTCCACCGGATCCTAAATTAAAAGGCGTATACCAGGTGTATGGTCCGGATATGAGTTATGACGGATTGGAGTGGGACGATGACTGGTGGCACCTGAAACAGGAGGTAAGGTTCAATAGTGGTCAGAATGTACCCATCATTCCTCCATCAAAGCCCACTAACCTTCCACCATCAGATCCTAAATTCATCAATAAGCGTAAAAACTAAAGGGCAATGCGGTTTATCTATTTAAAAGAACCTTCCGGCAAACTCCTGGACATACTGTAGGTTAAAATTCTATTTTTGCCTTCAAACCTCTCAAGAATGCAAAGACATACCACCCTCGGTGAGTTCATCATCGAGAATCAAAAAGACTTTCCCTATGCCAAGGGAGAGCTCAGCGCCCTGTTAAGTTCTATACGCCTGGCCGGTAAAATGGTAAACCAGGAGATCAATAAAGCCGGTTTGGCTGAGATACTTGGTAAAGCCGGTAACGATAACATTCAGGGCGAAGAGCAAATGAAGCTCGATATAATGGCTAATGACCTCTTTATAAGTACCCTTCGCAATCGTGGGGAAATATGTGGTTTGGCCTCTGAGGAAATGGAGGACTTTGTAACCTTTAACGATACTATTCACAAGGAAGCTAAATACGTAGTATTGATAGATCCTCTGGATGGATCTTCCAATATTGATGTAAACGTTTCCGTAGGAACAATTTTCAGTATTTACAGGCGTATTTCAGAACCCGGAACTCCGGTTACCCTTGAGGATTTTCTGCAACCCGGCAATAAGCAAGTGGCGGCAGGGTACCTTATTTATGGTACCTCTACTATTCTGGTATTTAGTACTGGTAATGGTGTGAACGGGTTTACTTTTGACCCTGGTATTGGATCTTTCTTTTTGTCTCACCCAAAAATGAAGGCGCCTGAAACCGGAAAGATCTATTCCATTAACGAAGGGAATTATGTGCACTTCCCGGAAGGCGTGAAAAAATACATCAAGTGGTGCCAGGAGCTGGATGAGTCCGATGGCCGTCCGCTGACGTCCCGTTACATTGGCTCTTTAGTAGCTGATTTTCATCGTAACCTCATGAAAGGCGGTATCTATATTTATCCGACTGGTACTAAAGCCCCGAAAGGTAAATTAAGGTTATTGTACGAGTGTAATCCGATGGCATTTCTCATAGAACAGGCGGGGGGTAAGGCTACCGATGGCTATACCCGTATTCTGGATCTTGACCCGGAAGAACTTCACCAGCGTGTGCCTTTTTTCTGCGGTAGTATAAAAATGGTAGAAAGAGCTGAAGAGTTTATGCGGGATTTCGCGGAGTAGAACTTCATAGGAATTAGTGTGGTCTCAAAAGTGATAATGGCATTTTGTGATTAAAAGAAGTTGTAAATTTCACTTCCGAAACCAATTAATGATGAAACTAAACTTATGTTGCCTGGCGCTTTTCCTGTTCGCGTTTTCTGTTCGTGCACAAGTGGAAATCATTGATTTTGAAACAGCTAATCCCAGAATAGAAGTAGATAGCACCAATGGTAGCAATATTTGGCAGATAGGTAAACCGACAAAAAACCTATTTGATTCAGCTTATTCACCAGTTCATGTAATAGTTACGGATACCTTAAACCCTTATCCGTTTAACACCAATTCTGCTTTTACGGTAGGCTTTGAGATATACGGTGGGTTTCCATCGGTGAGTTTTAATTATCAGATCGAAACTCAACCTGGCGTAGACGGAGGTTATGTTGAAATTTCCAAAGATTCAGGTGTAACATGGCAATTACTTACCGATACCAGTGGTCAGGTACTTTCTTTTTTTATGACTCATTTGGTCTTTTTACTACGGGGTTTTATAACGTAAGTGATACCCTTTATAATGGTACTCCTGGTTTTAGTGGTTCGTCCAACGGTATTTGGAACCGAGCCTCTATAGAGTTTCCATGTTTTGCCATTAAAAAGCCGTTTGAACTTTTGTTGAGGTTTACTTTTATTTCCGATTCACAACAGAGTGCCTCGTCAACCGATGGGTGGATGATTGATGATATAGTAATTGACAATTCAGGGTTTTGTAGCTCTCTTCCGGAGAATGCTAAAATCCCTCAGCTTTCTGCTATTCCTAACCCAATTGCAGAAACAGGTTTTATAGACTTAGGTGACATCTACCTTTCCGGAGCACACATGGAAATTTACAATATTCAGGGCCAGCTATTAAGAACAGATACTCAACTTTTTGGCAATGAAATACGTATAAACCGGGGGGATTTAAATTCTGGATTTTTCACGGCAGCGATCAAGACTGATGAAGGGAAAACACTTGCCGTGGCTAAGCTTATTTTCCGATAGGAAAAAGAATACCGGTATTCCTTATCTTTTTAAAGCAAACTTGGCTTCTCGGCCTCTTTTTACATCCTGAATACTACTTTTATATGAAGAAAATATCCATACCAACCGGCCTGATTGTATTACACTAATCTTTAGCCGCTTTTGATATTTTTTTTGAAATTTTCTTCATATCCCGTGCTTTAAAACCATTACCACTCGCGTCCCAGTCACTGTAAATCCATTCTCCGTCAGGTGTGTAAATATTAATAAACTGATTTTGGCTGGATAAAGCGGGAACCATAATAAAAAGACCTTCCGTTTTACCTCTTCCCAGAAAGAGCTCATTTATTTCGTGCAAAGAGAGTATTTTGTACTGGTAATCATACTTGCTGAATAATTCTTTGGGGTCCAGCACTTCAAATTTTTCACCTTTTTTATCCCAGTGCAACAGGATGTCCTCAGGCACAATCAGGGTGTCTTTGGCCAGGTCGGCCAACTTTTTGCCATGAGGCGGTGGATCCATGATTCCTCTGGTTTCACCGGAACTCAGGCCTTTGTCAATATATTTCAGGTAATGGCGAAAAATACCGGGGTAAAGATTGGTGAACGAGGCTTTGGTTTGTAGATACTTCATGGCCCGGTTAATATAAATGCTTTCTTCATTTTTCATAGGGTTTTCAAGTAATTGCTCAAAGAGCCCTGTTTTCGGTTTGTCATTTAAAAAGAAGCGACTCAAATAAATAGCATCCTTGGTCTCTGGTCCCAAAGCCAGTCGGGAAATGGTCTCGAAATCTCCGTCTGAAGGCACCTTTAAATCTAGAAAAGTCCAAGAGTCTTCTACATAGGATGAGCCAAGAACAGAGCCTATCATGTAATAACTGAAGAAGCTGTATGTTCCATACCTTGCCTGAGCATATTTCTCCGATTCTGAGACCGGTGCAAAAATCAGGGGAGTAATATGCCAGTCTTGTTTTATTTTATCACCATGCTCCTCAAAGTATTCTGAATTTTCCTCATTGTAGAAAAACACGGTGGTAGTGTTTTTGAAGTTGCGCAGGTTTTCGGTATCCACTTCTTTAGCATTGGTGCCAAATTTAGTAGGAGTGCCGATAATTAATTGAGCATGAATGGAGGAACTAACCACTATACTTAAGAAGGTAAGGAGGAGTGGTTTACAAGGCATCAGGTGTATTAATTAAGTGTTCTTCGCTAAAATAGAATAATTCATTATCTAAAACGGATGCGTGAATGCTGCTAATGAATGTGTGATTTAAGCAGTAATCTTACCTTCGGGGCAAATTCTATCACTATGTCTCAGAAAACTGCTTTTATAACCGGAGCAACCTCAGGAATAGGAAGAGCTACTGCTCGTCTGCTGGCAGAGAAAGAGTACCGTATTATTGCCTGTGGTCGCAGGGTAGACCGGCTGAATGAACTGAAAGAAGAACTATCCGGAATAGCCCCGCTCACGCCACTCAGCTTTGACATAAGAGATAAGAATGCCGTTACAAAAGCTATACATTCCCTACCTGAGGAGTGGAAAAATATTGATCTGCTGGTCAACAATGCCGGCAATGCTCACGGCCTTTCCGGTATCCAAAACGGTAGCCTTGAAGACTGGGATGCCATGATCGATATCAATGTGAAAGGACTTTTATACGTTTCAAAGGCTGTTATCCCTGGAATGATAGACCGCAACAGCGGGCACATTATAAACATAGGGTCTATTGCTGGCCGTGAGGTGTATCCTAATGGTAATGTGTACTGTGCCTCTAAATATGCTGTGGATGCCATTAACAGCGGCATGCGTATAGATCTTAATCAACATAACATCCGGGTATCGCAAATTGCACCTGGCCTGGTGGAAACAGAATTCTCCTTGGTTCGGTTTAAAGGAGACGAAGGACGTAGTGAAAAAGTATACGAGGGTTATCAGGCTTTGCAGGCAAAAGATGTGGCAGACCTCATAGTATTCATTGCAACACGACCATCACACGTAAATCTGGCGGATGTTTTAATTTTACCCACTGCACAAGCCACAGCAACCACTGTACATAAAAACTAAACCTTACATGAATTCATCCGAAGCGCAGAAACAGATATTCGATTTTTTTGATCAGATTGGAATAGCCTACCAGCAGGCAGAATTACCCGAAACTTTTTTACCGGGTGTAGGCCTGGGTAAAGGGGTTTTGCTTTATGATCCTGAAAAATTAAAATATCCGGGAGACCTCTTGCATGAGGCCGGCCACTTTGCTTTATCCACTCCTGAAGAACGTGATCAGTTACATGGAGATATGGCCACTAACTTTCCTCATAAAAAGGATGAGGAAATGGCGGTGATGTGCTGGTCCTTTATTGCCTCTAAAGTATGTCGCGTTCCCGTAGAAATTCTTTTTCACGAGGGTGGGTATAAAGGCCAGGCCAATGATTTGCGGCAGGCTTTTGAATCCGGTAACCTTATAGGTTTGCCACTATTGGAGTGGATGGATATGTTTAAGCGGGAACCGGATGGCCGGATCACTGTGCTGAACTGGCTTCGCCCGCAGCCACAGGAAGAAACCGAAAAAAAATAAAGGCAACCTTTCCGGCTTCATGCGCTCTATATAAGTAAGAGCCACAAACCTAAAGGAACTGTATACAACCAGGTTTAACCTCTTAACCTTCTTCACACATCGCGATATAGAATTAGGGATTTTATTCCGGGCTTCTTGGCACCGGAATAACACAAGGAGTATTCACTTTAAAACGAAGCCGCTATGAAAAATGTAGGAAGAACCGGCCTGGCCGGATGGGTGCTAAGTATATGTATATGCTTTTCCCAGTTGTTAAATGCGCAAAATTCATTGCTAAAAGGTCGGATTTACGATGCTGTAACCTTTGCCGATGTATCCCATGTAAACATTCTGATCCGTAATGATAATGGGGATATAATTACCAGTATAACCACTAATTACAGCGGGCTCTACCAAACGGATTCAATAGAAGCGGGTACGTACCGTATGGAAGTTCTCAGTCGCGATTATGAAAAAATAGTGGTCAGCAAGCTGGTACTTCAACCGTCTAAAGCCGCAGTTTTTGATATTCCGCTGGAGTATAAAAAAGAGGAGACTTCGGCCAGCAGAGAAGATGATGAGGATACTCAATCCAAAGATATACTGGAAATGCTGGGAGGCATTGTGAAAAATGCTGCGCTAAGCGGGTTCTAGATAAAATGAGTAGGTGTTGTTATGTTAGATGTAGAGTGCTACCTGTAAAGGTAGCACTCTTTTTTAGTGAAGCTGAAGTTCTTCTAACTTTTTTTTGAGTCCCTCAGACCGCAGGTTCTTAGCTATGATCTTTCCTTCAGGGTTCAGCAGAAAAGTAGTAGGATAGCCATTTATGTGATAGAGATCCATAAGCGAACCCTTTTTATTACCGGAAATGAACTGGGGCCAGTTTGCTCCTTTTTTCGAGAGTAGTTTGAGAATACCTCCTTTTTTATCTTCCAGCACTATACCTAGTATAAGAAAGTTTTTCCCTTTGTATTTTTCATGAATTTTAACCATTTCCGGAAATTCTTTTATACAAGGCACACAGTAGGTGGCCCAAAAGTCCAGGTATACATATTTACCCTTTAGCTCATCAAGGTTATATTGGTTACCGGTCAGAAGATCAACAGCCGTGAAAAGTGGTGCATAAAAACCTTTCTGAGGCACATGTAATTCAGAATTAAGAGGTTCTCTTTCAAGGAGTAGGAGCTTGTTGTCAGTATCTACACTTACAAAACGGTAATTGAATGAAGCCGTTTGGAAGTAGCCTCCAATTTCTATAATCTGATCCCGGGAAGCCTTCCGGTTACGAATGGAGTCATGAAATATCGGTATCAGTTCACTGCTTGTAAAATCAGAAGAAAGGAATCCAGAGGAGTTAAAAGTAATCTCTAATTCAGAATTGCCTTCCTTTAGGATGGATTTTGCGTAAAAAGGTATATTATCCTGATAGTAAGGTCGATTGTGAACAAAGAGAACCGGTACCCGCACCTCATGCGGTTTGCCATGATGATATTCTTCAGTATTAACCATTACAGCATTTTTATATTGACTGTCCAGAAGCTCGTAATCCAGTTCCTGAGGTGTGAAAGGGGTTTCGTCAGATAAATCCAGATCAATATCCGTGTCCATCAAAAAAAGCGTATCCCCAGAAGCATTCCAGCCCCGTACCACATAGGTTACACACCGGATAGGGTGACGAGAGTAGGTAGTAGTATCCAGGTTCCAGCTGTCTATTAGATGCGCTATTCTGGCGGAGTCAATATTGCCTTTGTGGTAATGCTGGAAAACGTGTTGCCCAGCATTAAACCATATTTCAGTCTTATCATATCCTACAAACTCCTCTGGTACTTTTAAACTTGGACGGGTCTTGCCCCAAGGTCCTTCAGTGGGTTCTGGACTCATAAAGAAGTCTACCCTGAAGGCTGGGTTAAAAGGACCGTAGCCTTCCTCAATTTGATAGGGGATTTTTAGCAGTTGAGTTTCCTTTTGACCAGTAAGCTGGAGAGTGACAAATAAGAGTAGGATAGGGGAATAAAAGCACTTCATTGGAAAACCAATTTTGAAAAGATATAAAGATAGATTTTTACGGAACATCGAGGGTTTTCCATGTAATGGAAAAAAATTAAAAGATATCTGTTCCACTTGGGAAACCATCTTTTCTATTTTTGCATTCCAATTAAACCACCCCTCCAAAAGGATCGGGTGGTTAGGCATTTTATACCCATGGCAACTACAGCAAACAATTTTATAGAATCATACCTGGCTGATGAAAGGCTGATGGCAATTGGTACTCTTTTCCGGGAAAAAGCACAGGCTAAGGTACATGCCAAAGGATTGACAGGCTCTTTTACATCACTGGCCGCCTGTGCTTCTTTTCAGCATGCAGAACGTCCGCACCTTTTTATTCTTTCCGATAAGGAAGAAGCGGCCTATTTTTTAAACGACCTGGAAAATATTGTGGGTGAAAAGGATGTGCTTTTTTACCCGGGGTCTTACCGCAGACCCTACCAGGTGGAGGAAACCGACAATGCCAATGTACTGCTGCGTGCCGAAGTGCTGAACCGCATCAACAGCCGTAAAAAACCGGCAATGATCGTCAGTTATCCTGATGCGCTCTTTGAACAGGTTATAACCCGTAAACAATTAAACTCCAACACCTTTGCCGTAAAAGAAGGTGATGATCTGAGTATAGATTTTTTGAACGAAACCCTTTTTGAGTACCACTTTGAACGGGTGGATTTTGTAGCTGAGCCCGGACAGTTTTCGGTCAGGGGAGGTATAGTAGACGTGTTTTCATTTGCCTTTGATCAACCGTACCGCATTGAGTTTTTTGGTGATGAGGTGGAGAGCATCCGCACCTTTGATATTGAGAATCAGCTCAGTATTGATAAAGTCAAAAAACTGAGCCTGATCCCCAATGTGGAGGATAAAATAATGCTGGAAAAGCGCGAGAGTATCTTTGACTACATCTCGGATAAAATGGTAGTTTGGGCCAAAAGTATTCCACTGGCCGCAAAGAAGCTGGATGATCTTTTTGCGAAGGCTGAGGTTTCATTTGCAGCCCTGCAAGGTGAAACCCGGCAGAGTCGCCCGGAGGAGTTGTTCATCAACGGCTCTATGCTCAAAGACACCCTGGAGAATTTTGCCACCCTGGAATGGGGTACGGATGTGTTGTATAAGCCGGATCATACCTTTGAGTTTGCGGCAAAGCCACAGCCATCTTTCAATAAAAAGTTTGACCTGCTGGTAGACGATTTTAAAACCAATACCGCAAAGGGCTGGAAAAATTACCTGCTGTGCGCCAATACCAGGCAGGTAGAACGCTTTTATGCCATTTTTGAAGACATTGGTCATGAGGTAGAGTTTCAGCCGATTGTATATACGCTTCATGAAGGTTTTACAGACACTACCGGACAAAAGGCGGTGTATACAGATCACCAGATATTTGAGCGTTATCAACGCTTTAAGCTTAAAACCGGCTATGAAAAAAAGCAGGCTATCACCCTTAAGGAACTCACCAGTCTGCAAATAGGTGATTATGTAACGCATATTGATCATGGTATAGGTGAGTTCGGAGGCTTGCAGAAAATTGATGTACAGGGGCGTAGCCAGGAAGCCATCAAACTCATGTATAACGGTGGTGATGTGCTGTATATCAGCATTCATTCCCTGCATAAGATTGCCCGCTACAACGGGAAGGAAGGCACGGTGCCTACCACTCATAAACTCGGATCCGGGGCCTGGCAAAAAACCAAGGCAAAAGCAAAAAAGAGAGTTAAGGAGGTAGCCTTTGATCTTATAAAGCTCTACGCACAGCGCAAGACAAATCAGGGCTTTCAGTATTCACCGGATACCTATCTGCAGCACGAGCTGGAAGCTTCCTTTATTTATGAGGATACCCCGGACCAGATCAGTGCTACAGCAGAGGTAAAGGCAGATATGGAAGCCCCGGTGCCAATGGACCGGCTGATTTGTGGGGATGTGGGTTTTGGGAAAACAGAGATCGCCATACGGGCGGCATTTAAAGCTGTGGCCGATAGTAAACAGGTGGCGGTTTTAGTACCAACTACCATTCTTGCCTTTCAGCATTTCAAAACGTTTAGTGAGCGTTTGAAAGACCTGCCCTGCAACATAGATTATATCAATCGTTTCCGAACCCGCAAACAGCAAACTGAAATATTGAAGAGGCTGGAAGAGGGGGAACTGGATATCGTGATCGGTACACACCGCCTGGTGGGTAAGGATGTGAAGTTTAACAACCTGGGCTTGCTCATTATTGATGAGGAGCAAAAGTTTGGTGTAGGCGTAAAGGATAAACTCAAAAATATCAAGGTGAATGTAGATACGCTCACCCTTACCGCCACACCCATTCCCAGAACATTACAATTCAGCCTTATGCAGGCGCGTGATCTCAGTGTAATGACCACGCCTCCTCCTAACCGTCACCCTATTGAAACACAGGTGGTGCCCTTTGGTGAGGAAATGATACGCGATGCGATCATGTATGAAATGAGCCGGGGCGGTCAGGTGTTCTTCATTCATAACCGGGTAGAAAATATCAAGGAAGTAGCTGGTATGATCAATCGCGTGGTGCCGGACGCCAAGATCGGGATCGGGCACGGGCAGATGGAAGGTAAGAAGCTGGAAGAACTGATGCTTAATTTTATCAATGGTCATTTTGATGTGCTGGTAGCTACCTCTATTATTGAGAACGGGCTGGATGTACCTAATGCCAATACTATTATCATCAACAATGCCCATCACATTGGATTAAGCGATCTGCACCAAATGCGCGGAAGGGTAGGGCGCAGCAATAAAAAGGCCTTTTGTAAGCTTATTGCTCCGCCTATAAGTACGCTCACTGAGGAAGCCCGCAAGCGCTTAACCGCCATAGAGCAGTTCAGTGACTTGGGTAGTGGTTTCCAGATTGCCATGCGTGATTTGGAAATACGCGGAGCGGGTGATCTGCTGGGGGCTGATCAAAGCGGCTTTATGGCTGATATTGGTTTTGATACCTATCAAAAGATACTGGCAGAAGCCATTGAAGAACTGAAGGCCGGAGAATTTAAAGATCTGTATGCTGAGGATCAGCAAAAAAAGGATTTTGTAGCAGAAACGCTGCTGGATACAGATCTTGAGATCCTGATCCCTGACACCTATGTAAATAAGGTGGAAGAGCGCTTACGTTTGTACCAAACCCTCGATAGCCTGGAAAAACCGAAGGAACTGCATGAATTTGAACAGGCGCTGATTGATCGCTTTGGGCCGGCACCGGAAGAAGTATATGAATTGCTGAACTCCCTGCGCCTGCGCTGGATGGGTAAGGAAATTGGATTTGAGAAGATCGTATTGAAGCAGGAGCGGCTTATTGGCTACTTTGTCTCTGATCCCGGTTCGCCCTTCTATCAAAGTGAAAGATTCCAGCGGGTGTTACACTTCCTGAAGGATCAGCCCAAGGCACAGATGAAAGAACGGAATAAGAAATTATACCTTTCGTTTAGTGGGGTAAAAACGGTGGATGAGGCCATTAAGTTATTGCAGCCCTTATTGGAAAAAGAAGTAGTTATTGAATAATGATGATCCGGAGTTAAAAGTATGCCTGCTCAACAAAACTCTTTCAAAACTTTTATCCGGCCGCCTGCAGGGCAGGGAATAGCCTATTACCCTGTGTTGGATGTGCCACCGGAAATAGCTGAAGGCCTATTGGGTAAAAAACAGAAAGAGCGCATTGTATTGCATTTCAGCAATGGCAAAAAGGTACACCGTGCTTTACAGCGCAGTAAAAATGGTGAAACCTTTATTTTACTCGGTAAATCCGTTTTAAAAGAAGCCGGTAAAGCCCCCGGTGATGAGGTGAAGGTATCTATTGAAAAAGACACCAGTAAATACGGTATGCCTATGCCCGAAGAATTTGAAGAAGTACTGAACCAGGACGAAGAAGGACGACAGCTTTTTGAAAAACTGAAGCCCGGCATGAAGCGTAGTTTTCTTTATTTTATTAATTCAGCCAAAACGGTAGACACGCGGATAAACCGCTCTTTTCAATTGGTGGAAAAGCTTAAGAACGGAGAAGTTTCCGGGAGCAGGCGCAAGTAGATCAACCTTCCATGCTATCCATCTTACGCAATACTTCATCTGCCTTAGCCGCCATTTTATCACTTTCGGTCCGGTTTACCGTACTTAAGCGATGTGATTCGGCCAATAGCTTACGGTACTCTTTTTCCAGCTTTTGCTTTGGCGTTTTTCTTGAAAATAATCCCATTTGTTTTCTTTAAGAAACCTGGGCTGACCTCAAAAGGTTCCATAAAAAAACCTCCCCTGTAGAGGGGAGGCTCCCAACCTTAACCTACAAAACTATAATCTTAACTTTTTTTAGAACCTATTCTGCTTTATGTACGGGTTAAATGAGGATGCGGATTGGTTGGTTTAAAAATAGATTGATATGAGCCGGTATTTCACATGTATCTTATTAATGACATAGGTTTCCATTCTGCGCCTGATTCACCCCCAGGCTTGGTTTGTAAATGCATAAGTTGATGAGTTCTCTATTGGGGATAGTCTCCCACTACCAGTACCTGGCTCATAAGCAATTATTTAGTTCGAAATTAAGTGTATAGTATCACGGAAATATCACGGGCAAAATAGTAGGATGCCATCTTTCAGGGTGTCGGCAAGAGGTCATTTAGGCATAAAAACCCGTTCACTCCATTTTGTGACCGGTTCACTCCATTTTAATTTCAGGAATTTTAAATTCGCCTTTGTTTTGTTCCTGTAAAATTGAGAACGGAATAAAATTGCCAACCATGAAATCAAGACTGCTTTTTATCCTCCTGCTCATCGCGCTGACAGGCTATTCAAAAAACGAGAACTATACTCAGAATATCAGGGGGAGAATCATTGATCAACAAAGTGAAACGCCCTTACCCGGTGTCAATATTTTTCTGATTGGAGGCGAAGCCACCAAAGGAGCTATTTCTGACGCAGAGGGTTATTACCTGATCCCCGATGTGCCGGTGGGACGTATTTCCGTAGGGTTTAGCTTTATGGGGTATGAGTCAATAACTATTCAAAATGTAGAGCTTTTGAGCTCTAAAGAGTTGATCCTGAATGTGAAGATGCGTGAAAGCACGCAGCAACTGGATGAAGTGCTTATTGAAGCCGATCAGCAAAAAGAGCGGGTAAAGAATGAGCGGGTTACCGTTTCCGGACGTACTTTTTCCATTGAAGAAAGTCAGCGTTTTGCCGGTGCCCTTCAGGATGTATCGCGCATGGCTTCCAATTTTGCCGGGGTGCAGCGCAGCAATGATTCGCAAAACGATATTGTAATACGGGGTAATTCGCCTATTGGTCTCATTTGGCGGATGGAAGGGATAGACATTCCCAATCCCAATCACTTTGGAGGGCTGGGTGCTACTGGTGGTCCGGTGAGTATGCTCAATAATAATGTGTTGGCCAATTCCGATTTTTTAACCGGGGCTTTCCCCTCTGAGTACGGGGATGGTGTTTCAGGGGTCTTTGATTTGCAATTGCGAAATGGTAATTATGACCGGCACGAATTCCTGGGTCAGATCGGGTTTAACGGACTTGAGTTTGGGGCCGAAGGACCGATCAACCGTGAGAATAAATCCTCATACCTGATAAATTACCGTTATTCTACACTGGGTATTATGGCGGCCATGGGTATTGATTTTGGTACCGGAACAGCCATTCCGTATTACCAGGATCTTACCATGAAACTTCATTTTCCCAGCAGTAAGAAGGGGACTATAGATGTGTTTGCGCTGGGCGGTATCAGTTCTATTGAGTTCCTGGATAGTGAATCAGAAGAAAGTGACGGAGGATTTTACAGTGATGATCAGGATTTACGTAACCGTGTGAATACGGGTATATTAGGTGTGTCGCACCAGTATTTCTATACTAAAGATCTTTATTCTAAAGTAACTGTGGCTGCCAGCTCTATTGGCAATTTCACTTCTATAGACACGATTAGCAGGAATGGGGCATTGATTACACCCACCTACCGCCAGGAGTTTATGGAGAACAATATCCAGTTCAGCGGTTTTGTAAATAAAAAGTTTGATGCCCGCAATGTATTGCGCATAGGGTCCTTCATAACGTTTAAAAATTACAATTTGCTGGATAGTGTGCTTGACCTGGATATTAACACCTTCCGGAATATTCGCGATCATCGTGAAAATGATATGCTTTATCAGCCTTATGCCAACTGGCAACACCGTTTCAATGAACGGTGGGAGGCCAATTTAGGAGTGCATATAATGTTTCTCCAATCTAACCGGAATTACAATATAGAACCCCGTTTTGGATTGAGTTATCAGATGGATGAAACCCAAAGTCTGAATTTTGGATACGGATTACATAGTCAGATCCCACCGGTGGTGATCCTGTACGAGCAGTTACAAAGACCGGATGGTAGTTATGTGTCTCCCAATAAAGACCTTGACTTTACCAAGAGTCATCATTTTGTGCTGGGTTATGATAAAATGTTTGCCAATCGCATCCACTTTAAGGCTGAAACCTATTATCAGCATGTATACAATGCGGTGGTGGAACAATGGCCCGGTTCCTTCTCCAGCTTAAATGCGGGAAGTTTTAGTTTTGGAGCTCCGGATTCGGTGCAAAATGGTGGGCTGGGTTATAATTATGGCCTGGACCTTACCCTGGAAAAGTTTATGGATAAAGGTTTTTATTTCCTTACCACCTTATCGCTGTATGAATCAAAGTATAAGGGCAGTGATAATGTATGGCGCAATACCGCCTTTAATGGTAACTATGTGTGGAACCTGCTGGGGGGTAAAGAATTTGTGTTAGGCCAGGGTAAGACCGAGCGTAAGAACCGGCATACCCTTACATTAGATGGGAAGGTGACCTATGCCGGAGGGCAACGCTACACGCCCCTTGACCTTCCTGCTTCTATTGCAAAAGATGAGGAAGTATACGATGAAAGTCGCACCTTCGGTGAGCAGTATGATCCGTATTTCCGGGCAGATATCCGGGTAGGTTATAAACTATCTGGTAAAAAGGTAACCCAGGAGTGGGCTCTTGATATTCAAAACCTAACCAATCATAAAAATCCTTTTGGACAGGATTATGATGCGGAAGCTCAGCAACCGGTTACCACCTACCAATTGGGTTTGTTCCCAATGGTATTGTATCGAATCACTTTTTAAGAAGCCACAATTGATGTATTGCAGTTTCACCCATTTTCGGGTTAAAGCGTGGTGGGCCGTGCCCTTATTTCAATGGCACGCTTTCCGCTCCGGTAGTCAGGCTTACCGGGCTAAAGGTTTGGTACACATGAAAACCCGGGCCGCTGATATGTGGAACTACCAGACCCTTACGGTATGGATGCAGAAGGAAGATATGCTCAAGTTCAGGAATAATGGAGCACATTTGCAGGCTATGAAGTTGAGTAACCGCATGGGTAAGGGCTATACGGTAGGTTGGGAAAGCCGGCAAATACCAAATAGAGAAGATGGTGAAGCGCCTTGAAGATAAACTCCAAAAAGACGATCTTGCTGTATGGCTAAGCGCTTGAATGCATCCCTGGGGGAGTTTTTAATTGTGCTGGGTATCGCTATGGTGCCGCCTTTACTCTCTATAGTACGCTATTACCTGGGATCTCTGGAGCAGGTAGATAATCTGGATGTAGCTTACTGCTCCGTTTCCTTTGCCTATTCTTTTTTAGTTACTGCGAGTCTCTACTATGGTTGCCGGTATATCTTCATGATTTTTAACCGTAAAATGCCCTGGGATGAGGTAGGATTAAGGCGGTTGTTTCCAGAGTTATTGGTGATTTTCAGCTACACTACCCTTGTTCAGTTTATTCTACTCACCGCCTTTGGACAAACCGAAGTTTTTGAAGGTCACCCGCTCACGGCCTCATTGTACTTTGAGAATATATTTTTCGGTAATACCATTACACTTATCGTAATGGCTATTATTGAAGGGGTTTATCTTTTCAGAGCCTGGAAGGAGAGCCTTGTACACGCGGAGAAACTCAAAAGCCAAAGCCTGAAAAGCCAGTTTGATTCACTTAGAGGACAGCTTGACCCGCACTTTATGTTCAATAGCCTGAATGTGCTATCGTCATTAATAGATAAAGATCCCCGTAAGGCGCAGCATTTTATAGATGATTTTGCCCGTGTATACCGCTATGTGTTAGAAGTGAAGGATGAGATGGTAGTGCCTTTGCATCGTGAGTTGCAAGTGTTGGATAGCTACCTTAACCTGCAGAAGATCCGTTTCGGAGAAGGTATATCCGTGAAAAAAAATATTGCAGCTCACCACCTGGATCAGTATGTTCCACCCCTTAGTATACAAGAGCTGGTAAGTAATGCACTTAAACACAATGAGGCTTCTATTAGTAAGCCACTGATTATTGAAGTGCGTAGTAGTGACAACAGTCTTGTGGTGGAAAACAATTTACAGTTACGTGGAGAGAAGGCCGTTTCTACAGCTACGGGTCTCAAAAACCTCCGGGAACGCTACCGTTTACTGACCTCTCAAAAAGTGTCTTTCCGTATTTTAGACCATCGGTACCGGGCTGAAATTCCCCTTATAGAATCGGAGCAATGAAATATCTGGTCATAGAAGATGAACCCCTGGCGGCAGAAAAGCTGGTGCGTAATGTACAGCGAAGATATCCGGATTGGGAGCATCTGAACACAACGGGTACGGTGCGTGAAGCTGTTCAGGCACTCTTACATACACAACCTGATTTTTTATTTCTGGATATACATCTGTCAGACGGTATTTCATTTCAGATTTTTGATCAGGTGGAAGTGCGATGCCCAGTTATTTTTACTACTGCCTATGATCAGTATGCTTTGCGTGCTTTTAAAGTGAATAGTATTGACTATTTATTAAAACCTATTGTAGATAGTGATCTGGACCGCGCTTTGCAAAAACTACAGAACCGAAGGGGAGCTCCCCAAAAAGACTGGAAGAAACTGGAAGCCGAAATGCGGCCTCACTATAAAGATCGTTTTTTGGTGAGTACCGGTGAACGCATACGCAGCCTGCAACAAGATGATATTGCTTACTTTTTTGCGCAGGGAAAACATGCATTTATTACGGATGTGTCTGCCAACCAGTACCTGATAGATCAAACCCTTACTTCATTGGCAGAACAGCTTGATCCCCGTATATTTTTCCAGATCAACCGGCAGTTCATCATCCACATCAACCATATCAATGAAATGATTCCTTATTCCAAAGGGCGGCTCAAGCTGATCATGAACCCGCCCACACCTGAAGATGCGATAGTAAGTGTGGATAAATCACCACGCTTTAAGAGCTGGGTGGTGGGGGAATGAGCTTTCTTAACTAACAGATTCCAATGCTTGTTCCAGGTCGCTGATCAGGTCATCGCTATGTTCTACACCTACTGACAGACGTACTAGCTTTTCGGTAATGCCAAGCTCCTGGCGAAGCTCAGGGTCTACTCCGGCATGGGTCATGGAGGCTGGGTGCTGAGCCAGTGATTCAGTACTTCCCAAACTTACCGCCAGGCGTATCAGGTTGAGTTTATTCAGAAATCGAAAAGCATCTTTTTCACCACCCTTAATATCAAAAGAGAGCATGGCTCCCGGTGAGAGGCACTGGCGTTTAAATATTTCCTGGTTGCGCTCATCATCTTCGGCCAACGAACCTAAGTAATAGATGCGTTCTACATTGGGGTGTTGCTGAAGGAAGGTGGCAATTTTGGCAGCGTTTTGTGCCTGCTTTTCCATCCGGACTTTTAACGTTTCAAGGCTGCGCATCAGCAACCATCCCGTCCATGGCCCGGCCATGTTTCCCAGAAAAGTACGCAGGGCTTTAACCCTTTGCATCAGTTCAGCATTGCCCAGGCAAGCCCCGGCAATTACATCACTATGACCACCAATATATTTGGTAGCAGAATAGATCACCAGGTCTGCACCATGCTGTAAGGGGTGTTGCCAAAGTGGCCCCATATAGGTATTGTCAACAGTAACCAGAACTTCTTTTTCTGCGGTGCTGTATTTTTTAGCCAGATTGCTGCATGAACGCAGGTCAATAAGGTCATTGGTAGGGTTGGCCGGGGTTTCTACATAGATCATGGCCAGGCGGTCTCCATGCCCGGTTTTGTCTATAATCTGTTGTATCTCTTCTTCGCTTTGTCCGGTTTTAAAACCTATTACATGAATACCAAATTTAGTGAGTACCTGCTTGATAAAGTGATCAGTTCCCCCATATACCGGGTTGCTATACAAAAGAAGATCACCAGGCTTTAGAAATTCCATAAGTACCGTGGAAATAGCAGACATTCCACTTTCAAAAACAGCACAATCATCCGCTCCATCCCAAAGACACAGACGGTTTTCAAGAATCTCAAGGTCAGGGTTGTTCAGGCGGCTGTAGATCAGACCTAATTCTTCATGTTCATCTTTTTCACGCAGGCCATAGGCCACTTCAAAAAATGCTTTCCCTTCTTCAGCCGTTTTAAAAACAAAAGTTGAGGTTTGAAAAATAGGACATTTGATGGAACCTTCGGACAGTTCAGGCTTGTAGCCGTGCGACATCATAAGGCTTTCGGGGTGCATTTTTGTGTGATCCATGGGGTTGATTTTAAATATTCAATGCTTCTTTAAGTCTGAGATACCCATTCCTGCTTATCGGAACCTGGGTACCATCTTTAAGGCGCGCAAGATGGCTATTTTTATGGTAAGGATCTATCCTTTCCAGGTAGGAAATATTGAGAAGGTGTGTGCGGTGAATCCTGGCGAAAACCTCACGGCTTAAAGTGTTTTCAAAATGTTGAAGAGTTTTCTTTTTCATGAAGTTTCCATCAAGGGTATAAATTTTAACATAATCCCCATCTGCCTCCAGGCGTATTACATCCTTAACCGGGAGAATACGGACCTTGCCACCGTCTTTCAGCACTATGCGGTTGGGTTGGCTGCCGGGACTCCGGGCTGCAAAATGCCGGACATTCTCCTGAGCGGATGGCTGGTGTTCCAGGAATTTAGAAATAGCCTTTTCAAAACGTGGCTGCGAGAAAGGTTTTAAAAGATAGTCCACAGCATTAGCTTCAAAGGCTTGCAAGGCATATTCGTCAAAAGCCGTAGTGAAAATAATGGCCGGTGGTTCTTCCAGCAGTTCCAGTAATTCAAAACCACTGATCTTGGGCATCTGCACGTCCAGAAAAACCAGATCGGGTTGGTGTTCCTGTATAGCTTTCATCCCTTGAAAACCATCATGACAGCGCCCCACAATTTCCAGTTGGGGGAAAGCTTGTAAATACTCTGCTACCAGATCACAGGCTAAGGGCTCATCATCAATTAATAAAGTTTTGATCATAGCGTTTTGGGAATTTTTACGCGGGCTGTAAACTGTTTCTCTTCTTTTTTTAACTCTAAAAGATCCTTGCGACCATAAAGGAGGAATAATCTGCGCTTTACAGATTTAAGACCAAAGCCGGTGCCGGAAGGGGGCTCCATATCCTCATCATAAGGGTTTTTTACGGTAAGTAACAGGTGATTGTCCTGCACACTGGCATGCAGCCATATTTCGATTGCCTCAGTAGTGCCGTATACCCCAAATTTAATGGCGTTTTCCAAAAGAGGTTGAAGGATAAGGGGTGGTATCTGCCAATGGCTGGCAGCAGGATCCTGTTCCGTTTTTACCCGTAGCCGGTGTCCGAAACGCAGCTGTTCAATGTCCAGGTATAGCTTCAGGTATTCCAATTCTTCTTTCAGGGGTACCAGCCTTTGATCTTCACGCTTTAAGGTACCGCGTAAAAAATCAGAAAGTTGTTGTACCATATTGCGTGCCTCAGCCGGGCGGCTGCCTATCAGAGCATTGATAGAGTTCAGACTGTTAAACAGGAAATGAGGTTGCAATTGCTGGCGTAATTTAAAAAGCTCTGCTTCCCGCGCTATGCGCTCCATCTCTTCTTTTCTTCTCTGGGCATCTTCTTTTTCTTCCAGCCGGTACCATAGCAGGCTTAGCAAGGTTACACCCAGCAGAATAAGGAAAAAAACAGTGTAGCGGTACACGAGCCATTCTTCAGTAAACGCATGGTAGGCTTCGTGGTCAATGGTCCACCTACACAGATTATCAGCCAGGGCTAAGCCGATAAGAGTAAGCAGGCCGGGAGCTATCAGTATTAACAAGCCTTTTCCCCTGGAGGGGTGGTAATACGAAAGGGTATTAGCTATAAAATAGCTAAGCAGGCCTAAAGCCAGCCAATGCACGGAAGCATCTGTTAAAGCCCATGTAAACCGCAGATCGGAAAAATAAGTAACCACCCAAACTTGTACACCGGCTAAAACGGTAATCCCCGCTAATACGTACAGCAGGTTTTGACGGTATAACAATGGATTTAGTATCAATTCCCGGAGTTTGGTATCTGCTAATTTAAGTTTATCCGCTGTGGCAATACATGAGGCTCCGGCTTTTTAATAATTTCAAGGGTTCTGCTGTTTGCAAAGGCAATGCTATTTTGAAAATGCAGCTCCTGCAAGGCTGTTACTTCTTCAAATATCCAGTGGATAAGATGCCCCTGTTTATTAGCAAAGGTTTCGCTCTCTTTGGATGCATAAACCTTTAAATGGTTTCGGGCTTCTTTTGCCGTAGAAGCCCGTACCACTATCAGTTGCTCATCAAAATCAGGTGTCTGGCTGTTTTCCTTTTGAATCCTGAAAAGGAGCCTGGCCGTATAGAGTTTCATTTGGATCAGTAGCTTACTATATCAATCCCTCCGAATACCACAACTCCGGTAATGATCAGAATTTTATCATCCGGCACCACTTGAACGGTGGAGGCTCTTTTATCTTCTACCCCGGCCAAAATGCTTACCACATTGGTGCGTACTTCCCAGTTGGGAGGCACTATGAGCTTGAGCCCTCCAAATATCACCACGTTTTCAAGCTCTATGATGCCTTCAAAATCAGCCTGCAGTAAATTGATTTCGGTGCCTCCAAATACGGTTACGGTTTCACCACCTTTAAACTGACGGGATAGTATATTTTTTTTGGAACCATTAAAGACAGATACACTATCCAGAGCATGGGCCGGGTTTTTCATTTCCGATTCTTCATAACCCCTCCATGAGGGTTCAGAATAATGATTCCGTTCTTTTTTTTTAGGTTTCAGTAAAATCACCAATCCTATAATAATGACCATTACCGGCCAGAAATATTCACGAAGTTCAAAGGGAATAAAGTATAGGTCATCTATCAGAAAGAAGCCACCTATACCAATGAGTATCCAGGCAGTATTGTTCTTAAAGCCAGAACCTATCCCTATGGCCAAACCTATATAGATGAGTATCATTTCCCAGTCAAAGACCCATCCCGGAATATAGAGACCCATTTTGCGCAGTAACCAGAATACTCCTAAAAGGATGATTATAATTCCGGAGGCAACTCCTTTGCGACCACGACTTTTAGTAAAACGATCTGATTCCATAGCATTAGTTTTTTATGATTGACAGCTCAAAAGTACATGGACGTGCCCTACTCTGAAATAGCTTGACGTCCGGTGCCGGGGGTAAGGTCGGTAAACGGTGGATCAGGGGTGGTGAGTGGTATCTGTTAAATTTCGTCCATAAAAAAAGCCCGCCATTTTTATGGCGGGCCTTGAAATATTTGAAAGTTGCTTTTTAGTTCTTCAACAGGCTAATGATCTGATCAGCCAACTCTTCCCCGATACGGTCCTGAGCTTCCATAGTAGCTGCACCGATATGTGGTGTAAGTGATGTATAAGGGCTCATTAATACATTGATAGCGGGAGTGGGCTCATTCTCAAAAACGTCCAGGGCTGCATAACGCAGTTTACCACTGTCTAAAGCTTCCAGAAGGTCTTTTTCATTAACCACGCCACCACGGGCGGTGTTCACAATGGCTGCGCCATCCTTCATGCTTTCAATTTCCTTTTTGCCAATAAGAGCCTGCCCGGCTCCGGAAACGTGCACGGTTACAAAATCGGCTTGTTTAAGTACACTTGGGATATCCGTGGTTTCCACTTTGGTGGTAATACTTTGCCCGTCAGCAAAGGGTATTTTAAGATCAACGGCAGAAGTAGAGTGATCAGCTGCCACTATTTTCATTCCCAGGCCGTAAGCCATGCGGGCTACTTCCTGTCCAATACGACCAAAACCAATAATACCAAGGGTTTTACCTTTTAACTCAATGCCGGCACCGTAATTCTTTTTCAGTTCTTTAAATTTAGAGTCGCCCTCCAGTGGCATTTTTTGATTGCTGTCAAACAGGTAGCGTACCATACCAAAGAGATGTGCAAAAACCAACTCAGCCACGGATCGTGAGCTGGCAGCTGGTGTATTGATCACATGTATGCCTTTGGATTTTGCGTAGTCCACATCAATGTTGTCCATACCCACCCCACCTCGGCCAATCAGCTTGAGCTGACCATTGAGGGAGTCAATAAGGTCCTGACGCACTTTAGTGGCACTGCGCACCAAAATGGCGTTCACATTATTTTCTTTGATGTAATTGGAGAGTTGTTCCTGTGCAACTTTGGTGGTATCCACTTCAAAACCGTTCGCTTCAAGTTTTTGCTTGCCAGATTCTGAAATGCCATCGTTAGCCAATATCTTCATTGTAATTTTTGCTTTGTGAAATTAAGTTCCCGAGCGGGAAGATTGTTTATCCGTAGGTGCGTTCAAATTCTTTCATTACATCCACCAGTGTTTTTACACTTTCCAAGGGAAGTGCATTGTACATACTGGCCCGGTAACCTCCTACACTTCGGTGGCCGTTGATGCCGCTTATACCAGCTTCTTTCCACAAGGTGTCAAATGCCTCGGTTTTAACTCCGTTAACCGGAAGGAAACAAGC
Organism: Owenweeksia sp.; assembly: GCA_965212245.1. Classification (GTDB taxonomy): domain Bacteria; phylum Bacteroidota; class Bacteroidia; order Flavobacteriales; family Schleiferiaceae; genus CAKZNE01. Next base: position 2,010,094 of record OZ243107.1, read on the forward strand.
ATTCATACCGGAGCGGTCTTCTTTTTCCGCAGTACCGGTAAACAGGCTGTTCCGGTCAATTTCGTTGTACATAACCTCAGCTTTCTGTTTATTTACTTCAGTAATCCAGTTTACGCCACCGTTATCTTTTAGCCACTGCAGGGTAAGCATAGAAACGTATACCGGAAACACCGGAGGGGTGTTAAACATAGACTCCTTATCAATATGGATCTTGTAGTCCAGGTAGGCCGGGATATCGCGTCCCGATTTACCCAATATCTCATCTTTAACAATCACCAAAGTAGCTCCGGCAGGCCCCATATTCTTTTGAGCCCCGGCATAGATCAGGTCAAATTTGGACACATCTACGGGGCGGCTGAAAATGTCAGATGACATATCGCAAACCATTAAACCGGGTGTATCCGGAAACTCCTTCATCTGAGTTCCGAAAATAGTATTGTTGGAAGTACAGTGGAAATAGTCAGCCTCCTCAGGTATAGAAAACCCCTTGGGTATATAATTGTAATTTTTATCCTTAGAGCTGGCTACTACATCCACCTGGCCAAAACGCTGAGCTTCTTTAATGGCTTTATTGGCCCAGGTGCCGGTATCCATATAGGCGGCATGTCCGTTTTCCTGCTTCATCAGGTTGTAGGCTACCATTACAAATTGAAGACTGGCCCCGCCTTGCAGGAAAAGAATGGAATACCCCTGTGGTACACCAAGTAATTCACGCACGAGGTCCTGAGCCTTTTCCATTACCGCCACAAAATTCTTGCTGCGGTGGCTGATCTCAATAAGAGAAAGATCAAGCCCGTCAAAATCCAATACAGCCTGAGAGGCCTGACGCAAAACCTCTGGAGGTAAGATGCACGGCCCGGCAGAAAAATTATGTTTTTTCATAAAGATGATTTGTAAGGTATTCTAATAGAGGCACAAAATTAACAAAATCGCAATGCGGCACGGGTTAAGAGGGGGTTAAATCCATTGAAACTCAATTTTTTGAACTTTTAAAGGGCGGGCTTATGTATAAAAGCTTAGGACTATGTATTTTAGCCTTCTTTTTTTATAAAATAATTCTTAAACTTTAAAAATGTCACAGGGACCGCAAGCCTTTCAAATTGCAGGGGTAAACGCGTTGCAGTTGTGCCGCGAATATGACACGCCCCTTTATGTATACGATACCGCTAAAATGGAGAGCCAGTATAAACGGTTGAAAAAGGCATTTAAGGGAAGTAAACATAAAATCAATTACGCTTGCAAGGCCCTTAGCAATATTAACGTGCTCCGGTTTTTTAAACAGCTGGGTAGCGGGCTGGACACCGTTTCTATTCAGGAAGTACAATTGGGTTTAAAGGCCGGTTTTGATCCTTCGGATATAATCTATACTCCTAATGGAGTGTCGGTAGATGAGATCAAAAAAGCGGTACAATTGGGTGTGCGCATTAATATTGATAACCTGAGCATACTTGAGCAGTTTGGAAGTTTATATGGAGACTCATACCCGGTATGTATACGCATGAACCCCCACATTATGGCCGGGGGAAATGTGAAAATATCGGTGGGTCATATTGATTCCAAGTTTGGTATCAGCATTCATCAGACCCGTCATTTGGAAAGATTGGTGAAAAGCCTGGGAATTAAAGTAGAAGGTTTACATATGCATACGGGTAGCGATATCCTGGATGTGGATGTTTTTCTGCAAGGTGCGGACTTATTGCTGAATGTAGCCCGTGATTTTCCGGATTTGCAATACATAGATTTTGGCAGTGGCTTTAAAGTAGCCTACAAGCCTAATGATATTTCCACCGATGTGGAAGAGCTGGGCCATAAGATGACTAAAATGTTCAATACCTTTTGCCAGGAATACGGTCGTGAACTGGAAATAGAATTTGAACCGGGAAAATTCCTGGTGAGTGAGGCGGGCTACTTTTTTTGTAAGGTGAACGTGATCAAGCAAACTACAGCCACCGTTTTTGCAGGGGTGGATTCAGGGATGAATCACCTGATCCGGCCAATGTTCTATGATGCCTATCACCATATTGAGAATATCTCCAATACCAACGGCCGCAAACGGGTGTATACCGTGGTTGGGTATATCTGCGAAACAGACACTTTTGCCAGCGATCGTCAGATCAATGAAATTACCGAGGGAGATATTTTGTGCTTTCACAATGCCGGGGCCTATTGCTTTACCATGAGTAATAATTACAACAGCCGGTATAAGCCTGCAGAGGTATTAGTGCATAAGGGCAAAGCCCATCTGATCACGCAGCGGCAGACTTTGGATGATGTTTTACGTAACCAGGTAGAAGTGGAATTATGATACAGTATGAGATCCGCAAGGGAGAAGAAAGGGATATCCCTGATCTGATGGCCCTGATAAAAGAGCTGGCTGAATTTGAGAGAGCTCCGGAAATGGTAGCCACCGATGAAGAGGTTCTGAAAAAAGACTGGCAGGAACATCATTCCTTTGATTTTCTGGTAGCTGAGATGAACGGCAAAGTAGTAGGTATTTCATTGTACTATCCACGTTACTCAACCTGGAATGGACGCTGTTATTATCTGGAAGATCTGTATGTGCAGCCAGGGGCCAGGGGAGTTGGAGCCGGAAAGGCACTTTTGCTGGCCACGGTTGAGGAAGCTAAAAAAGCCGGGGCCGGACGTTTAGACTGGCAGGTATTGGATTGGAATGAAAGTGCGGTACGCTTTTATGAAAGTCTGGGAGCACATATTGAAAAAGAATGGTGGAATTGTAAACTGACTTTTTAGGGATTTTTCCTTATTCCGAAAGAGGGTATTTACGGTTAAATAGCTAGTCTTAAAAAGCTACTTTTGGATCAGTAAATCAACCAAACATGACTAAATTTCTATTACTCCTCTATAGCAGCCTGTTGTCATTCTCTTTAATGGCGCAACAACAGTTGGACGATAATCAGTTCAATAGCAGCCTTTATTTTCGGGATAATTTTCAAGATTACCTCCGTGCCTACAATGCCTATCTTTTACAGGATGTACACTGGATATGGGGGGTGACGCTGGGTGCGCACCTGGAATTGGGGGGGAACGGACACAGTGGTATTCGTTTTTTTACAGCCGCTTCTTTTGCCGGCAGTTTCCTTAAAGGCGATGTTAAAAGTGTAGGAGCGGTGCAAACCGAATTGGAATTATACCGTGGTGGCCTGGGGAATACCCTCTTAAAATCGGAGCGTGATAAATTTAACCTGGAGTGGCGAAATTCCTTTCAAATGGGCCTGGGCACAAAATTCAGTAATGTAAAAAGTGTATACGGACGTCCTTTGATGCCGGAAATAGGCCAGGGGTATAGCACACTTTATGATCCTTTGGATTTAAGCCTGAGTATCGGAACCTCCTTTATTACGGGGCTTACCCACAAACGTCATCAACAGCTCGGTTTTTTTAAAGGGGGAGTAATGGCCTTTGATATTTACTATATGAACGATGGGCCACCCTTTGGAAAAGTGGGCCTGGGAGATACATACGATCGCTACTGGACTGGTGTGGGAGGACTGGGCTTTTATTGGGCTAATGAAAGCCCGATAAGCAGTCTTTCATTGAAGTACACCCGCTTTACAGGTGATGAACCTTTTGTATATGAGTTGGGCAGCATATTTGGTCTGAACTACTTACCCCATAAAAAGAGTGGGGACCAGTTTTTTAATAAAGGCCGCTATCAATACCGGCTGGGCCTTTACGGCCATACCAATGTTGGTGTGAGTATCTATCAGCCCAAAAGGTTAGATGTTCAGGACCTGATCCACTATAATTGGATCCCTTTCCACTCCAATCCTACCGGAAGGTATTGGTGTGCCTTCGGAGATCATGCCTACCGTCAGATCTGGTTACCCTTAAATAAATAAGTTTATGAGAAAGATTGCGATTTTAATCCTGCTAATAGTATGGAGCAGCTCTTGTAAACTGAGAAGAAAATTAGCCCTGAGCATTACCCGTAGCGTGTCCAATAGCTTCACTGAAAGTTCTCCGGATACCGGTAAGTCCGCTGCTTACCCTTTTAAGGAAAGGGATCTTTTTGTAATGCGTACGGTTGAAGTGCCCGTTGTTAAGATCCCTGTTGGTGACGATACAGTATTGAATGAGGTTCCCTTTCGTTCTTTTCAGGTTTTACAGCAGGAACCATTAGCCGAACAAACGGTAATCGATGAGGTGTATATATACCTGAATCAGTTTTCGGAAAAAAGTGTTACTTCCGGCCTCTTACTGTTTATGAGTAATACGCCCCTGCTGGAGATCACCAGTAAAAACTATTTTAATAATCCTGATTTTATAAGTACGGTACCCATCCGGGATGTAAGGACCGGAACCTGGTTTAAAACTGCTGATGATTCAGTTACTTTATCTATGATCTTTGAGGAGAAGGAAATCCTCATAAAAGGTCATTATGAAAATGAGGTTCTTGTTTTAACCAGTGTATCTCATCCTAAGCTCAACACATCTTCGTACCTGGCTAATCATACTATACTCATTGATATAAAAGAGGTTTTTGGTTTACAGGGGGCGGAAGGTTTAAGCTTTATCCGGAATACCGCGAAGCGTCAGTTTATTTATCCGGACTGGAATAAGAATGGTAAATTCTTTGTTTCAGATGAGGCCATTCCGGCTCATCTGAATTACTTGCCTTACCGTTCTGTAGACAGCCTTTACATTGAAGATCAGGGCAAGGTAAAACCTAAAGTGCACTTCCAGTTTTCAGATGTGCCTGCTAAATCATCTCCAGAAAAAAACGAAGAAGTAAAACCGGTGCGAAAGTTCTTTACCTATAAACATCAAAAGTAATTGCCGTAGCGGTTTAGCGGCTCCTGCTGAACATCCATTGAATATAATCCGGATCATGCAGCACATAATTCCATTCATGGCCACGTCCGGGGGCTTCAAAGTATTCAGATTGAAAACCATTTTTCTGGAAACCAGCGTGCATTTCCTGAGAGTAGCGCGGAGGCACTACGTTATCGTTTGCACCGTGATATAAACGGAAGTCAATAGTAGTTCCATAACTGCTCACAAAGCTGGAGTCATGACCTCCCGCTAATGAGATAGCTGCAGCCGGAAGATCTGGTGCGTAATAGCAAAATTCAAATACGCCAATACCACCCATGGAAAGGCCGGAAACATAAATACGTTTATCATCAACGGCTTCATTAGCCATTGTAGTGCGCACCAGTTCAATAACCAATTCCATAGCTGAATTAGGATTTTGTTCTACCGGAAATTCAAATATCAACTGTCCATTCTGATCGTATTTTGCCCTGCGAGACCACATAATATCAGAAGGGCATTGCGGAAATATTACGATGGCAGGATAATCGGTACGCGCATCATAGCTACCAAAAGTCTTAGGCCCGTAGGCCATCTGGCTGGTATTATTACTTCCGCGTTCACCGGCACCATGAAGAAATACCACCAGCGGGTATGAGCCATTGGGGTCATAATTACGGGGAAACATGATCTGGTACGGCAGAGTGTTCCCGTTAAATGAAAACGTTTGTTTTTCAAAAGGCGCAGTACGGTCAAAAGTATAGGCTAAATCATCTAAAGAAACCGGCTTTAATACAAAACCTCCATCCTGTTTTACCAGCAGTCCGTTTACAGGTCCTTGTTTGGTAGGAATAGTTTCTCCCTCAAAAGCAGAGCCAGGTTCAAATACAAGTTTTACTTCCTTTCCCTCAATGCTTCGCACCGTACGTATCGTAGTCTGGTTATTCAGTATATAAGATTCACCAACTACATCTTCATCAAACTGATAACCAAAAGCGTGAAAATTATGGTTCAAATCTTCAATACTGATATCTTCAGGATTAAGGTTGGTGGTGGAATAGAAGTTAGTGTTACCGGTTTTAGTTATAATGCCTTCAGTCCCGTTAAATACCAACGGATCACCAGTAGCTGTAGTAAGACTCCGGTTATCCGCATCTACCTTCAAGCCGGTACACTGTACCAACACCTCTGCATCTAAAGGGTAAGTCTCAAATAATTTAGTCCCGTTTATGGATATGAATAAGGCCCCGGTATCATCCCGCAGGAACAATTGATTTTTAACATTGCCTTCCTCATCACTTGAAATAACCGTACCTGTAACCGCTATGCCCGGATCTTTAATCTCTTTACCACCGTACTCATCAATTAATTCGAGAAGGGTATGCGTAGCTTCGGTAGCAGCGGTGGGTTGATTGGGTGTGTTGGATGGAGTATCATTTTTATCATCGCGTGAGCATGAAGAAATGAATAGCATGACAGTCAATAAAACAGGAACAATACGGATCACTTTCATAGGGGTGTGTAATTTGGACACTAATGTAGGAATTAAAAATTTATCCCTTAAAATAAGTGCATGCAAAACACTAACTTAAACCCAGTTGGAAAGTAGCTGTTTTGAGAAAAGAGAGGCTAATCTCCTACCGATCGGGCCATTTCCCGGATGTCATTTTTTTTGAGGTTAAAGCTGTTTCCCTCAAATTCATGAAAAAGAATATCACCTTTGGTATTGAATATTGAAAAGTGCTTACTCTCTCCGGACTGTACATATATGAATATATAATGCAGGGCAGAGGTGTCTTCCACGATCAGATCGCTCATTTCATTGCGTTTCAGAACCTCATAACGATGTGGATAGTCTTCAAAAAGATCAATGGCCCCCCGGTAAGTTACTTTGCCATCTTTGAAGTCTTCTTCGGCCAAAACATACTGAGGTACGTAGAGAATCTCATTGCGTAATAACCCAAGGCCGGCTGAATCTTCACGGGCCCAATCTTCGTATAGTAACTCACCAGTGATATTATCATCAATAGAGAGCTCTTTGGATACATGGCGCAGGTAAAGACTCATTAAACCCGGGCTGTCATTGTAAAATTTCCCTTCTTTATAGATCAGTTCTTTCTTGGCATCGGGACTGGGCAGCTTGATCAGTTTTTTCAGAAAATCATGTTCCGGATAAAGATCAATACGGGCATAGGTTATTTTATCCCGGCTCTTGGGCACCCATAAGTGGTAGTATACTTCACAATCAATCTCCGTTTCCTTCCCAATGTTGGTATTTACTTTAACCACCGGACTTACCTCCAGTGTTATGAAAGCGGTATTACGTGCCCGCTCGTATTTTTTGAAGTTTTTAATGTGATCAAATTCAAGGGTGTTCAGACCCCAGGCATCTTTAAAAACTTTTTTAAGGCTTTCCAAATGGGCTTCATCCTTATCTCCGTAAAAGAAAACGGTTTGGCTGCGTTGCATCCTGCGTACTTCCGATTTACGGATTAAGCCCGCGCCATCACGAATGTTGGGTTTTTCCAAAGACCCGATATTGATCTGGGCATTTACTGAAAAACATGAGCCTGTAATGAAGAGCAGTAGCAGAAAGTATTTTTTTGACATAATAGTAATCAGAGGTTTTCACAAATATATTATATCTGTACACACTTTGAGGATATATAGGCGGGAGAAGCAGATGTGAGTATTTTTAAGTAAAGCTTATTAAATTCGCCCTCTTAAACAGAGCGGATATGAAGGTGTTTAAATTTGGTGGCGCATCCATAAAAGATGCGGATAGTGTACGGAATGTGGCAAATGTGCTGAATCATTTTCCGGGCGAAGAGATACTTATTGTAGTATCGGCTATGGGTAAAACCACCAACGCCCTTGAAAAGGTGGTGCAACTTTTCTTTAACGGGGAAGAAGGTATTATGGAGTTGCTGGAAGAAGTTAAGGAAAAACACCTGGCCATTATCCGTGAATTATTTCCGGCTGATGAGCACCGGGTTCACAATGACGTGGAGATACTCTTCAGCCAGCTTGAAATTATTTGCCAGGGCAAACCCGATGAGCATTTTAATAAGGCGTATGATCAGATTGTGAGTTATGGTGAATTGATCTCCACCAAAATTGTATCCAGCTACCTGAATAGCTCGGGCTACCAGAATAAATGGCTGGATGCCCGCAGACTTATCCGCACCGACCAGAATTACCGTTTTGCACGGGTGGACTGGAGCTTTACTGAACGCCTGGTAAAGGATACTATACTGAAAGGAAACCGATATGTAGTGCAGGGCTTTATTGGTTCTGACGATGATTTGAACCCCACCACACTAGGTAGGGAAGGTTCGGATTATACGGCTTCGGTATTGGGCTATGTATTAGGTGCGGAAGAAGTGGTCATTTGGAAAGACGTACAAGGTGTATTAAACGGAGACCCCAAGGTTTTTGATGAAACCACTTTGCTAAAGGAGATCAGTTACCGTGAGGCCATAGAGCTGGCGTATTACGGGGCTTCCGTAATTCATCCTAAAACCATTCAGCCTTTGCAGAAAAAGGCTATTCCGCTACGGGTAAAGTCTTTTGTAGATCCGGATGCAATGGGGACTTTGATTCGTGAAGGCTCGGACCTTAATCCGTTGGTGCCTTGTTTTATCAAGAAAGATAATCAGGTACTTATTACAGTTTCCACCCGGGACCTGGCTTTTATTGTAGAAGAACATTTGAGCAAGATATACAAGGTTTTCCACCAGTATGGAATCCGTGTAAACCTGTCTCAGAATACTGCGGTAAGCTCTTCCTTTTGCATCAATCATGACCCTATTACCACACCCGTGATTCTGGATGAATTGCAAAAGGATTTTGACGTGGCCTATAATGAAGATGTAAAGCTGTACAGTGTACGTCATTATGACGATGCAGCACGCAGCAGAGTACAGCGTACCGGCAAAGTTATTATGGAGCAGATCAGCCGAAATACCTACCAGGTAATTACCACCTGAGCTACATAAATTGGTTAGCTTTACGGAAAATCTCGTAGAGTTTTGAGCCTGGTTAATGAGAACGATATTACCAAAGTAGTTCAGCTGGATAAATTAGGACTTTCCAGCTTGGCCAAACCCATAATGGACATCCTGCGCATTTCGGATATAAACGAAGTGTATCAGAAGTTTGAAGAACTTCACGGAGTAGAATTCATTGATGCTATTCTCAAAGAATTTAAAGTAACCTTTGATTATTATGAGGATGAACTGAGGCGGATTCCCAAGGAAGGCCCATTTATAACTATATCCAATCATCCCCTGGGTGGTATTGATGGTATTATTCTCATTAAACTCATCAGTCAGGTGCGCCCGGATTACAAGGTGATGGCTAACTTCCTTTTGCAAAAGGTGGAACCGCTTAAAGACTTTCTTATGCCGGTAAATCCTTTTGATGATAAAAATATACGCTCAAGCTTTGCCGGTATCAAGGATAGTATGGAGCATGTACAAGCCGGACACCCCTTGGGTATTTTTCCAGCCGGAGAAGTGAGTACTTATAAATTTGAAGAAGGTAAAATATCCGATAAACCCTGGGAAGAAGGTGCTCTTAAAATGATTCGTAAAATGGAAGTGCCGGTTATACCGGTTTATTTTAAAGCACGCAACAGTGCCTTCTTTTACCTGCTATCCGCTCTGCATCCCAATTTGCGCACAGCTAAGTTGCCTTCAGAACTGCTCCACCAAAAGAGTAAATCCATTCGTATACGCATTGGGCGGGCTATTTCGGTTAAAGAGCAAAATGGCTATGAGACCCTTGAGCATTACAGTGCCTTTTTAAGGCAGCGTACCTACCTCCTGAGGCAAGCTCTATCACCTGAAAAGAAATTATTTTCCCTTAAAAGACCGGAAACGCCAAAAGAGGTTATAGCGCCTGTGGCTCCGGAGGCTCTGGAATCTGAACTGAAAGCTTTACGTGCTTCAGATGCTTTCTTGTTTGAACAGAAGAATTACGAAGTATTTATAGCCTCTGCGCGGGATATCTCTAATGTATTAACGGAGATCGGGCGTTTGCGGGAAATAACATTCCGGGCTATTGGGGAGGGAACCAACCTTCCACTTGACCTGGATACATATGATTACCATTACCAACACCTTATCCTGTGGGATAAGGAAGCTAAACAGTTGGCGGGGGCTTATCGCCTGGGTATGGGTAGCGATATTTATAAGCGCTACGGTATCAAGGGGTTTTACGTAACCACTCTTTTCAGGGTGGATGAGTATATGCATGAAGTATTTTCCCGCTCCATGGAAATGGGACGTGCCTTTATAACCAAAGAGCAACAGCTAAAACCCTTACCCTTGTTTCTGTTGTGGAGGGGTATTATGACTGTATTAAAGCGTCACCCGGAGCTTCAGTATATTACCGGATGTGCCAGCATCAGCAATAAATTTTCAAGGTTCAGTAAATCACTTATGGTGGAGTACCTGGTTCAAAATCATGGAGATGCCGGGATGGCACAACACATTAAACCCCGTAAACCTTTTAAACCAAAATTAAAGGAAGAACATAAAGATGTGGTTTTTAAAAGCAGCAAGGATGACCTGAATAAATTTGATCGCCTCATAGAAGATCTGGAGCCTGGAGATCTGCGCTTTCCAATTCTTATCAAAAAGTACATTAAGCAAAATGCCCGCATTGTATGTTTTAATGTAGATCCGCTTTTTAATGACTCACTGGACGGTTTTATGTACATTGATATCAATGACCTTTCGAAGGAAATGCTGGCCTCTTCTCAACCATAGTTTTCATGTCCGGAAGATTAAATATTACCCTAAGTAACCCGTCCCGTGCGATAAGCATATCCAGCCAAAAGAAGGTGCTGGAAATAGTAAAGCGCTGGCCCTTCAAAAATTTCATGGTGGCCGAGATGAGCCACCTTCTGCCTTACCGGGGTCGTGTACCGGTTATAGATTTTAAGAATAAACGCATTCTCTTCTATTCACCCAAAGCCGGATGTTCTACAGCTATAAAATGGTTTTTAAGAGGTGCTGGTCTTTTGGAAGAAGCTATGGCTTATGATCCCGAATGGATACATAATTATATATCAAAAGTATACCGAGCTAAATACGATATTAATCGTCAGTTGCCCCGGGTGATCAACAATCCTCACTATTGTAAGATAAAAGTAGTGCGTAACCCCTACGCCCGTTTTGCCAGTAGTTTTTACCATGCCATACGCTGGCGTGATCATTTTTTTCCGGATGGTTTAGCGGATGATTTTAATATGAACCAATTCCTGGTGTTGTTAAAAAAACAGGATCTCAGGTTACTAAATCCTCACTTTGCTAGTCAGTATTCATTATGGGAAGATATGTACCCCGGCTTACTGGATGAGGTGTTACACCTGGAAAACCTGGATGCTGAAATAAAAGCTTTGAATGAACGCTATGGCTGGACTAATTTGTTAGATAAGCGGGTTACCGTATTACGTCACGCTGCACCCAGGGAAAAAATGGAAGATAAGGACCTGCACCTTACCCCTTACACCAAGCTGTTGGAACACTTTCCGAAAGACTATGGATTATTCTTTACCGATGAAGCTTTTAAGCAGGAGGTGCGTATGTTTTACCGTTCAGATTTCGAACACTACGGCTATAAAAAAGATGCCGTTTAAGTAGTATACCGGGTAGCTGATACATTTTCTTATCTTTTTTAGGGAATAGTTTTAACTTGTGGACACCAAACCAAACTGTCTGCTTATGCGTGCTTTCAAGATCCTTGCGGTTCTAATCGCTCTCTTTCTTTTTGTCTTTTTTTTATGTAAAATTGATCATATAGTAAGGAATGATATCGGTTCGCCTTCACCCTTGCCACTTCCCAGTACTTTGCCGCTGGATGAGTATGAGAAGCAGTTGTATACTTTTCTGGACAGCCTGGAATATGAAAGACTAGGCTGGAAACGGGATAAAAGCGTGCGTAATACCGGTCCTTATGTAGATGGTAAAATGTATGGAGTTCACCCTGCTGTGGTCATCTACTATTCTCCCGAAGTGATCGAATGGCTGAAAGGCGGTCGTGAAGGTGAGATCCCCGATGGAGCCATGATCGTTAAGGTTATGTATAGTGCTCCCGCCCAGCGTTATGTGGATTTAAGCATGGAGGAGGTTAGTGAGCTGATACACAATGATGAAGCTAATCTATTTGATGGCTGGACGGTAATGGTAAAGGATAAAAGCGGCTCTAAAGATGGCTGGTTCTGGAGTTATTATGCACCTAATCAGCCAGTGGACCCGTTAAAAAAGTACCCTTTTGATTATCCCAATTCAGGATTCGGAAACTACTGTATCCGTTGCCATGCCTCCGCTGAAAAGGAATTCACCTTTAGCAGCCTTTCCAATATTGAAGGAGAACCCGGAACTCCTATTTCTTATTATGTGGATAATTCCTGGGAGCCAGACTCCAAAGGCGTAAACTATGAGGATGCGCATGAGAAACTGGCCAATGCCTTAAAAGCGGTTAATGCCGATAAACCTGAAGAAGAATATCTAAACGAAGCCTTTCTGCGTACCTATCGCGAGATGAAAGCAGTAGCTGCCAGTGATGTGAAGCACTTTCCCCCTGAAACCTATGATCATGTGGTGTCGGGTCCAAATGGTCCGGGACAATTCCTGACCGCTGATCAGTGTATTTCCTGCCATGACGGACAAACAGGGCACTTCCTTCCCAACATGACTAAAACGGTAGGGACGGACTCAGTGGTCAATGTATCTCCGTACGGGGAGTGGCGTTGGTCTATGATGGGCTTGGCCGGCCGTGATCCGATATTCTTTGCCCAGCTGGAAAGTGAAAAAGCCATTCACAACCAGGGTAATCTTCCCAATACCATTGAAAATCTTTGTTTTAGCTGTCATGGTGTAATGGGCCAACGCCAATTTCACATCGATAACCCCTCACCAGACTCCCTGTTTAGAGAGGAGATTGTATATCACTCCGGTAAAGGTGGTTATGACATGTCCAAACCCTATAACAAATATGGAGCGTTGGCCCGCGATGGTATATCCTGTATGAGTTGCCACCAGATCATAGATGATGGCAAGTCACTCAAGGAAATTGAGACCGGTAAGTTTGTGGTTTCTGCCCCTGGAGAAGTGCATGGTCCCTTTGAAAATCCGCCTATTCATGCGATGGATAATGGCCTGGGAGTGGTGCCGAAGTACAGCTCATATATAGGTTCATCACGCCTGTGCGGAAGTTGCCATACCATTAACCTCCCGGTGTTTGATGCCAAGGGTGAAAAGGTGGGTATGCACTATGAGCAGGCTACCTACCTGGAATGGTTGAATAGCGCCTATCAGGATGAATACGAACCGGTGGGCAAGGCCATTCAAACCTGTCAGGATTGCCATATGCCTTCCCAATACCCATTCAGGGAAGGTGAAGATCTGGCTTTTAAAATTGCCAATATTCAGGATCAGGATTATCCGGAGGCAGATCACCTGGCCGCCCCGGAAGATATTACACTGGAGACACGTAGAGACTTTCGCAGACATACTCTGCTGGGAATTAATCTCTACGCTTTGGAAATGTTCAGACAGTTTGATGATGTGTTGGGTGTACGGCAAAAGGATTATATGACCGGGCTGCACGGCTTGGATAATGCTATCTCCAGCTCTAACCGTCTGGCAAAGAAACACAGTGTAAAAGTAGAAATTGAGAAGGTAGATTATAGTACAGGTACTCTTAATGCCACGGTTAAATTGACTAACCTGGTGGGACATCGTTTTCCTTCCGGGGTTGGATTCAGAAGAGCGTTTCTACAATTTGCGGTGATCAGTGCAGCGGGCGATACATTATGGGCATCCGGGAGGGCCAATGAAGTGGGGGTTATTGTAGATGCCAAGGGTGAGCCTCTGCCTTCCGAATTTTTAGAACGCAACAAACAAGGCGTGCAGCAATATGAACCTCATTATCACACTATATCCCGCCAGGATCAGGTACAGATATATCAGGAGCTGACTAAAAACCCGGAGGGGGAATTCACTACCAGCTTTGTATCTATTGCCGAGGTGGTTAAAGATAATAGGTTGCTTCCCTTAGGTTGGTCAGCTAAGGGGCCTGAAGGTTTTGACCCTGATTTTGCCGAGGCTACTATGCCACATGGTAAATCACTAGAAGATAAATTATACATGAGTGGACAAGGGCTGGATGCCATTGTTTATCAAACGGATGTGCCTGGACATAAAGCCAGAGGGGGAAAGGTAGTAGCCACGTTGTATTACCAATCTATACCGCCCTATTACCTGCAGCAACGCTTTGAAACCGCTAAAGGTGAAGATGGCAAACGTTTGTATTATTTAGCCAGCCATCTGAATACAAAGGGTACTCCCGTTGAAAACTGGAAACTGGCTACCGGAAGTGCGGAAAAAACGATAAGATAGGAAGACCTTCATGTTTCACTTTTTAAGATTTAATAAAGTGTAAGTATCTGCTCGTTTAAGGTTTTTCGGTCTCCACCTAATTATTACTGAATTTAAGGCTTGCACGAGTGGTATTTAGTCTGTCTTTAAACACAAATGCCCGGCTTTAAAAGCCGGGCATTTGTGTTTGATCAAAAGAAACCAGGGATTAAAAATTCTTATATGGATTGGGATTTTTAGTGCTGGTGAGCAGGGTGCTATCCTGAACCAGGCTTGGGTTTTCCGGAACCGCCTGGTAGTACGGCTCTCCTTTTTTAAACCCTTTAGCTTTAAGCTCTACCTTACCACTACTCATAATGTTAATAATGGTATAACCAAAAAATGCAGCTGGCCCCGAACTGCCTCCGTTTCCGGCAATAATCTGATAGGTGCCTTTATCTCCCGGTTGCATACGCTGATAATCGTGATAATGAGCGGAGAGCATAGCGACCACATTCGCCTGGTTTAATGCAGGCCAAAGTACCGGCCCTTCCGGTAAACCTTCGTGTCCTGTTTGCGTGGTTCCGCTTACGTAATAAGGCTTATGGCCCAGCACAAATACATGATCAATAGAAGCATCTTTCTTATACTTTTCCACTTGTGAAATAATCCATTGGGTAGGGATCTGTCCTTCCAAACCCCAGGGGTTTTGGGCAGTGGGAGGGTTGTATGTGTCTGTATTCATAACTACAAAGGCCACGTTTTCACGGGTAAAAGAAAAAGTCATTTGATTTACCTCACTATCCTGACCGGTTATACTCACACGGTCTTTTGGCATATAGGGAGCCATATATTGCATCCATACCTGCGTGGCACCCTTCAGGGGCCACTCATCATGTCCGCTTACATTATGATCTGCCCAGGATAACATTTCATGATTGCCCGGTACAGCTACCAGCTCAATGCCGGAAGTGCTAATCGGGCTGAAATTTTGATCCTTATATTGTTGCACCCAGGCTTTCAATTGGCTATTCAAGAGGTCCAGAGTAGATTCTGCATACACCAGATCTCCTAAAAAGAAAAAGAGTTCCGGTTTACGCTCCATAGCTGATACTTCTTCAAAAATGCGTTTAAGCACATATACATTGGCTGAAGAAGCGTTGGTAGCAGCGGTGTTTTGTTGGTCTCCCCGATCTACGCGGTTACAACCGGTAAACACAAAACTGTAGATTATAGAATCCTGGGGCGGCTTTACGAGCTCCTCTTGTTTGATGTGTGTAGTTCTGGAAGGTGCTGAGTTACTGTTGTTACAGCTTATAAGGCCAATACTCAACAGTGAAAGAAAAAGCAGTGCTTTCATAAAGAGTTTGTGTTTGGTTGATTAATTAAGTTTGAATATACATTAAAAACCAAGCTTACAGCCCAATAATAGTTACAGAGGTAATTTCCAGGCTAGGTCAAGACTCATTAAATGTTCGTACGCCTGGGATCTTCCATCGGAAAAACGCCAAACCGAAGGGCGATAGGTTACTCCTAAGTGAAAAGAATTATTCAGCTGTATGTATACGTCAAAATACAAACCAAAAGCATTGGATGTGGAGTGGATGGAAGTTGGTTGATTCTGCAGAGGTTCGTCAGACCAAACCGTATTTTTATAAATATTACGACTCAATGAAAGGCCGTGGGAATGAGAAAACCGTTGATTGCGAAAGCCGTGGGTAAGGTTTACAAAAAGACTGGCGGTAGATTCATGAAATCCCCACCCTGATACAGGGACCGGAATTGGGAGAAAGAAGTCAGCGGCAGCAGTAACTGAAGAATGAATAAAATAATCATCCCGGTAAAAGTAGTCTGCACCTAAGCAGATGCCGGTAAAACCTATACTTTGGTGCGGGTAGTCCAATCCATGTGGCTGGAGGTGAAAATAATTGATTTCCGGAACGGATACGTGCAGTTGTATCGAACCCTTGGGTACCGAGGGACAGTAATTTCGATAATCCACCAACGTATCGCGGATATATGTAAAAATATGCCTGGGATAGGTGAAGCGCCTTGGGGTGGTAAGATCCAATATATATCCCAGACCATAATTACCGATGTTTAGCCAATAAATACCTGAAAGGTGTGGGCTTACAGCTATTTCTTTCCGTAACGAATCTGTGGAAATGATGATTCTATGATCCTCTTTCTGACGTTTAAGATTTAAGGTAAGTGGTTCTCCGGTAGACAGTAAAGAATCATTATCATGCACCACCAGTACGTCCTTATCCGTGTGGAAGTAAACGGCTTTGTAAGGATCATTAAGTAAAAGTGAACAGGAGTTGAGGTAAAACAGAAGGACAAGGAAGCTTGAAAAGGTGAAAAGACGGTAAGCGGACATGGTGCTAAGGTTTACAGAGTACACGAAGACGAATATCTTATGGTTGGTCGTGCTTAGCTTTAAAAGGATTTAGAACCAGATTTCCTGTGCCAGCCGGAAGGTGTTGGTGTGCGCATCTACAATGTCGGCAAGTCGTTCAGAGTAACCCCCACCCATATTCACGGCCAGCGGTATGGCATGACGTTTACAGCTTTCTAAAACAAACCGGTCGCGTTCCTTACAACCGGTTTGGGTAAGACCCAGCCGTCCCAGTTTATCAGTTTTTAACACATCCACACCACTTTGAAAGAATATGAAATCCGGTTGTACCTCATCCAACAAGCGGGGAAGGTTTAGCTGAAGTGTATTCAGGTACAGCTTATCACCTGTGTTATCGGGCAATTCAATATCCAAATCAGACTTTTCCTTATGCAAAGGATAATTATTTGCACCGTGCATGGAAAAGGTGAATATTCTGTTTTCCTGCTCCGTCAGTTTTGCAGTGCCATTGCCCTGGTGAACATCAAGATCTACCACCAATATCTGAGATGCTTCCTTTTGATCCAATAACCAATGTGAAGCAATTACAATATCATTAAGCAGGCAAAAACCTTCACCATGGTCTTGATACGCATGATGGGTGCCTCCGGCAATATTCATGGATACACCATGTTTTTTAGCATGCTTACAATTGTCAATGGTACCCTGGCAGATGGTTATTTCCCTTTCCACCAATTCTGCGGAGAGGGGAAAACCGGTCTTACGCTCCTCAGCCCGGCTAAGTTTGTTGTGCTTCAGTTTTTGCCAGTACTCTTCACTGTGGGTGCGCAGTATCTGTTGCTCTGTCAATTTTTCCGGAGCAAAGAAATTAGCTTCAGTACAGGTGCCTTCATAGATGAGTTGTTCTGGTAAAAGGGAATATTTGGCCATGGGAAACCGGTGGCCCGGTGGAAGTGGATGGTGGTATACCGGTGCGTAAGCTATTTTAAGCATAAGCCAAAATAGCACCGGATAAGCGGGAATAAAAAAATATTCCGAATTTAGAAGAGAATTATTCAAACCCAACCGGATGAAACGTATTAACTGGCGCTACGCCATTGGTGAATTACTGATAGTTATAGTGGGTATTACAGTGGCTTTTGCCTTGAATAACTGGGCTGGTCACATTAAAGACCGGGATTTGGAAAAAGCCTACCTGGAGAGTATTAAATCTGATCTGCAAAATGACATAGAGCAGCTGGATTCTAATATAGTGAGGCTGAAAAGCCGAATGACTTATCTTAATCAATTGAGACCGCACCTTTATGCCCGCATACCTAATCGTGATTCTATGGGGCTCCGAATATTTTCAATTACAGATCCGGTTAGTTTTTATCCACAGGAAAATACCATTCAGAGTATGCAGTTTTCAGGCGATCTGAAACTCATCAAAGATTTGGACCTGAAAAATGAGATCATTGCTCATTATAGTGGATACGATCAGGTGAAGATAGAAGTAGAACGCCATGCTCATTTTGCCAAGGATTACCTGGCAGATTATTATATGAGGGAAATAGATTATACCAAGTTCGGAACAGAAGAAGGTTTCAATTACCTGGATGATCCCTATTTCCATAATCTGGTATATGCCTTGGCCGGAATCTACAGCACGGAATATCAGGCTCAGCAGGAAGCTCTGGTAAGTGCTGAAAAAATGATGGCAAAGCTCTAACGCAATTCAGCAGAAAAATCTTTCTTGAAACGATCCAGTATTTTCCCCATTACCTTGTCTACCTGCTTGTCATTCAGGGTTTTTTCATCATCACGAAGTGTAAAGCTCAGGGCATAGGATTTTTTACCCGCTGGCAGGTTTTCACCTTCATACACATCAAACAAATTTACCTTTCGGAGAAGTTTGCGTTCTGTTTTTTCAGCGATATTTTTCAGATCGGTGTAGGCCACCTCTTTATCCAGAAGAAGAGCGAGATCCCTGCGCACTTCAGGGTATTTGGGTAATTCGCTAAACATGATTTTTTGCTTACGGGCTTTTTGAGCCAGGTAAGACCAGTCCAGATCTGCAAAAAAGACGTCTTGCCGTATATCCAGTTGCCGGGTAATTTCCCCCTTTACTTTCCCCATGGAAATTACCTCACGCTGATGAAGGAAAAAACCAAGAGCATATTCAAACAGGGGGTTGTCTGATTCTTTTTCTTCAGTGTCCAGCCCAAGCTTAGAGAGGATATAATTGACTTGATTCTTGAGGGTGTAAAAGTCGGAAGGTTCATCTGTGGTTTTCCAGTTCTCCACTTCTTCCTTGCCACTAACCCATATTCCCATGCGGCTTTTTTCAGTGTAGGCCTCGGGAGATTTAAAATAGGTTTTCCCAAATTCAAACAAACGTAAATCGGGGCGTTGACGGTTGCTGTTGCGGGCCACAGATTCCAGTCCGCCAAATAACAGGCTTTGACGCATAGCGTTCAGATCCTGGCTTAAAGGATTCAGCATAACCACTGATTCAGCCGGGTTAAAACCCCATTGTTCAAAATAAGAACTCTTGGTAAGCGAATTATTCATGATCTCCGCAAACCCACGACTGCTCATCGCTTCACTTATTTTTTCACGGTAACGGGCCTCATCACGGGTATCGGTTTGGGCTACCGAGATATTCATTTTATCGTCAATATGGATCGCATTAAAGCCATAAATACGGAGGACTTCCTCAATAACATCTACTTCCCTTTGCACATCAGCGCGGTATGCCGGTACGTCAAGAACCAGGTTCTTTCCGGACTCTGCTTTAATGCGGATATCCAGGGTATTCAGAATGGTGTGAACCATATCTGCCTCAATTTCCTGACCGATCAGGCGGGTCATATTATCGAGGTTCAGTTGTACCTCAAAACCTTTCACCGGATTAGGGTTTTCATCGCAAATGTCCATGGATATTTTTCCACCGGCCAGCTCACGGATCAATAATGCGGCACGTTTGAGGGCGTATATTTCCATTTCAGGATCTACGCCTCTCTCGTAGCGAAAGGAAGCATCGGTATTCAAACCGTGCCGTTTGGCAGTTTTACGGATGGAAACCGGGTTAAAGTAAGCAGACTCCAGGAAAATGCGGTTGGTAGCTTCTGTAACACCGGATTTTAAGCCACCAAATACTCCGGCAATGCACATCCCTTCCTTCTCATTGCAAATCATCAGGTCATCCTGGTGCAGCTCACGTTCTTTCTCATCCAGCGTGGTGAAAGTAGTGCCGGCCGGTAAGGTTTTAACCACTACTTTATTTCCGGAAATCTGATCGGCATCAAAGGCATGTAAAGGGTGTCCTGTTTCATGAAGCACATAATTGGTGATATCCACAATGTTATTGATCGGACCTATACCGATAGCCTTTAAACGGTTTTGTAACCATTCAGGAGAAGGCCCCACTTTAACATCGGTGAGTGAAACACCGGCATAACGCGGGCAGGCATCACTGTTTTCAATATGTACCTGAATGGGTAAGTTTGTATTGTCTACAGTAAAAGCACCTACCGAGGGCAATTGTATTTCCACCCCTTTATGACCGTGCCGGATAAGAGCTGCGCGCAGGTCGCGGGCTACACCATAATGACTCATGGCATCCGTGCGGTTGGGTGTAAGACCGATCTCAATGATATAATCGGTTTGAACATTAAAATATTCGGAGGCTGAGGTTCCTGCTTTAGCGCTATCGTCTAAAATCATAATCCCATTATGCGACTCCCCGAGGTTTAACTCGTCCTCTGCGCATATCATTCCTTCACTTACTTCGCCACGTATCTTGCTTTTACGGATCTCAAAACTCTCTTTACCATCATAAAGAATGGTTCCAATGGTGGCCACCGGTACTTTTTGCCCGGCTGCTACATTGGGTGCCCCGCACACAATATGAAGTGGTTTATCGCCACCCACATGAACCGTGGTTTTCTTCAGGCGATCCGCATTGGGATGTGGCACACAGGTAAGAACCTCACCTATAACGATACCTCTCAAACCACCTTTAACACTTTCAAAGGCTTCAATGCCCTCCACTTCCAGTCCGGTATCGGTAAGGATTTCAGCCATGGCTTCCGGGCTGAGGTCGGTTTGAATATAGTCTTTAAGCCAGTTATAGGAGATCTTCATGGATCAGCAAAAATTTTTAAGGAGCACAAAGGTAAGCAGGTGATCGCTGAAATGCGAATTTCAGGCTAATGTAAAGTTCCAGCCAATAAACTATGGAGTTTTACTTTTGTTATACCCTAAATTGAAATAGTATGAATACCCTTATTGCCGAGAATATTCAGCGTTTTAAAAAGCAGCTTTCTGAGAAGGTTACTTTGGTGGCCGTGTCTAAAACCAAACCGGTGGAAGATATCCAACAGGCTTATGATGCCGGACACCGTGATTTTGGAGAAAACCGTATACAGGAAATGGCAGAGAAATATGAAAGTTTGCCCAAGGATATTCGGTGGCATATGATAGGCCATGTACAGGGCAATAAGATCAAGTATATGGCTCCCTTTGTGCATTTGGTGCATGGTATGGACAAGCCAAAAAGGGTAAAGGAACTGAATAAGGAAGCCGCCAAAAATGAACGTGTAATTGATTGCCTGATCCAGATTCACATTGCTGAAGAGGAAAGCAAGTTTGGTTTTGATTACGATGAAGCCTGGGCCTTTCTGGAGAGTGAGCCGGACAAGAAATACCCGAATGTACGGATAAGAGGCTTAATGGGCATGGCTACTCTCACCGATGATCAGGCGCACATCCGCAATGAATTCAAGGGGCTTTTTGGTTTCTATGATAAGGTAAGAACCGAGTTGTCACTCAAGGAATTTGATATTCTGTCTATGGGGATGAGTAGCGACTTTCAGTGGGCGGTTGATGAAGGTTCTAATATGGTACGTATCGGTTCCGCGATATTTGGAAAGCGCTAGTAAAGGTAGAACCCGATTCGTATTCCTGCTACCGGACGAGTGCCTGAAAACCGGGGGTCATATAAAGGTTGGTCTTCAGCGGGTGTGGATAAGGGGCTTCTCCAATACGCTTTATTAAAGCTTGCACCTATATAATAGCTCACAAAAAACAGGTGGTAATTTATTTCCAGGCCCAAAACCAGCTCATATCCAATTTGACGACTGTTTAAATTTTGCGTTCGGGTATCTTTTTTAAGGTAAGTGTTCCCGTTTTCTTCAAAAGGGTAATAAGCGGTAACCGGATAATGAAAGTTACCCTCCTTAAAACGAAAACCATGCCTGGCATATATAAAATTGTCTTTACTGGGGCGGAAGAGGTATACACTATGGTATAACCTGCTGTCCGTACCGCGCCAGAAAACTTCCTTACTTTCTGAATAAATTTCATCCCGGTCCTGCAGGTACCCCAGGCTAAGACCCAAGGCGTGCCGTTTACTTATACGGTAATCCGCGCCAAAGGTGAGATCACCATTAAAAAGAAAGTCTCCCAGGAACCAGTTTGCTTTTACCCGCGCATCAGGGTAAGGGCTATTTAAGCCCTGGGCTTTTACCAGGTTTAAACTCAGAAGAATGAAGAGGCAGAATAAAGTGGCTTTCATCAGAGTTTACTTAAAAAGCTAAGTTGCTTATTTTGGTAGCGGTATTGCTCCAAACCGGTTTTGGTAGCAATGACCATTATATTTCCATTGGGAATAATATCCTGTGCACTTATACCTTCGATGGCGTTGAGCAGTTTGATCTGCCCGGGATCGGATACATCCAAAACTTTTACACCCTCATCACATACCAGCAGCGTATCTCCGTACAGTCCCAAACCCAAAGGCTTGATCATGGGAAATGAATTGACTGCAAACGGTTTCTCTATCTCAGAGATGTCAACAATATCCAGGCGGTTTACCCCCCTGAAACAACGGTTGGTGTTAGCGTCAGAATGCAGAGTTACATAGGCGTAGTTCTGATTAGCTACAACCGGGTCACAACTTACAATATGATCATACCGGCTTATTAACCGTATATCTGGAGCATTGGATACATCGTAAATAAACATACCCTGCGTTGTTCCGATAAAGATTGTGGCGCTGTCTCTCGGAAAGATCGTTTCTACATCCACATTCAACTGATGATTGCTTAGATGTATGGGGTTGGCCCGGTTGGAAATATCAAATACTTTAAGCTCCTGCTCATTTACCGAATACAGGTGATCATCCACAATGGCAAACCGGGCCAGGCTGCCTCCTTTTCCGGGACCGCTGGAACGGTCTGCGCCAGAAGCATCACTTTTTCCGCAAGAACTTAATAAAGCTAAAGAACCAATGATTAGGTACAGGCATTTTTTCATAATTAATACAGGTTTAGGTGCGACAATATTTTAGGTGGTATAGGGCTTACTCCCAACGTACGATCACCGTATTCTCAGGACGTATTTCACGGGTGAATTCAGAAGGTATGCGGCCGGGTGTATCGGGAGGTGAAAGTTCCGGGAATACATCGCGGTTACGGTCCAGCACTTCTATGGTGCTCCCATTATAACGAAGAGCTACCAGGTCTACCGCATTATCTGCGTAAATGGTAGTGCCGTCTATGGAAATATCCACATTACCGGGAATGGTGATAAAACCCAGTAATTCCGGGTTAGCAGGATCGGCATTGTTGTATACATGTACACCCCGGAATAACTCGTTAATAAAAAGAAAATGATCTTTAATGTAAATTTTACCGGCATTTACGAGTGGTTGAGGCTCTGTAAACCGTATTGACTTTTCCAGTTCTGAGCGATCCATTAAGACCGCGCTGTATACGGTTGAAGGTTCAATTGGTTCTCTGAAATCACACCCCAGCAGAATAGCCGGAAGGCATAGGTATAGCAACTTTTTCATCAGGTAAGGTATTTAATATACTAAACGGCTGATGAAATACCGGGGTTGGGTTTATTGGGGTATTTTTTTGCGGTGATCAAAGTAATAACGATAGTCAAAATCCACTCCAATCCTTACGGATGGTCTGAAATTCAGGAAATTATCAAAACCACCGGCAAACTCAATACGCATTACGTTCAGGATATTGTCTACCCCGATAAACAGCTCTGTAAAATGATCATTCCCGGGAGTGTTCAGGTAATTTACACCTAAAAAGGCATGTAGCTTTAAAGGCGCCAGAAGGGGAGCGGCTCCCAATAATAAACCAGAAAAATCATGTTCAAAATGCGCTTCAAAATAATGTTCATCTGTAGAAAAACTATAATAGGGCAGGGTACTGAACTGCCTGATGCTATTAGTTCTTCGGGGAGCTGGTTGCAAAAAGAAGGTCTGAACACCGTTGAAATGACGAAAATCCACAAAGGGTACCGCAGCATTATTTAAAAAGCGCCCTCCGTTAATATCCACTTTAGATAAGCCAATACGGCCAAAGTGCTTTTGAAGACTTATGCCCATATTCAGGTGGTCATAATTGGTTTGACTAATGGCTGTAGATACACCTTTATAGTAATTGAAATATACCTTAGGATCAGTAGAAGAGAGATTAACCTTACGCCCGTTTACGATCTTATACAACTGGTTAAATTGGTATACCAATGAAGCGTGCAGGGTGAGTGCCCGGTGAGCCTCAAAGCCGGAATTATTTATTACCGGTGGAAAATCAGGGTTATTGGGGGTAAATGCATTGCGGTTCCCGATGACCAGGAAATCCGTACTGTTGTACAAGGGAAAACGGTAGGCGTATTCGGTTTTAAAGCTAGCTTCCAAACCGTTTACGGGCTCAAAATCATAGGCTAATTCAATAAAGTCCTTACCATAAAGCTTCATGTAATTTTTACTCAGAAAAAGGGTGTACAGCCCGTTTATGATCGGGAGGATGGGTTGCTCACTGTTAAACTGCTGGATGCTGTGCCCTGCCTGGAGGGCTATTTTTTTGGGTCTGGATAAGTCAAACAGATAGCTGGTTTTCAGATCATAATAGAAAGTTTGGCTGGAAAACCCGTATCGTATGTTGGGTCTTATATACAGTTCCGATCCTGGATAATAGCGAAAGTGATCGGTCCAGTATTTAAGGTAGGTGCCTTCTACGGTATTATATCCCAGCCCATACCATAGCGGGTGTAGTTTAGTAGTACTGGCTGTATCATCAAAATCGTAACCCGCACCAAAAAAGTCGTACCACTTAAAAGCCTGTTCCTCAAAAATAGGATCTGTTCCGGTCTGCTCCTGGTAAATCCACCTTTTATCATGCGGTTCCAGTTCCAATACCCTTTGCTCAGATAAACTGAGGTTAAAAGGCCTTAGTTTACCCCATGCCGTGCTACCGCGCACAAGGTTGGAATCGGCCAGGCTGGCCACTCGGGCATTGTATTGCCTTTCTGTACTATCAGGATTAAAAAAATGGTGTTGCCTGAAAAAAGTATAAATAGAGTACGAACCATCAAAACCCAAAAGCTCCATATGGTATCGCTGATGTTGCATAGCCTGATGATAGCCGGTGTCGGTATGATAAAATACCTGCTCAAAACTTACACTATCCACTACTTCCAGCATATTGCGATCACCCAGCGATACGGATACCGAACTTATCCGGTATAAACTGTCACCATAGATCTCTATGAAACCTGAAAAATTGGGCGAATACTTTTTGCGGGGTTTCATACCGATGCGGAATACGGTATGCCGGCCTTCAAAATATTGTCCGGCCGGGTAATACCGGTAATGGTTGATGCTTTTGGGTGAAAGTGGGGAATTATAGGCTACGGTACTTATATTTTTTAAATAGATCCTGGGGTGATACATGGAGATATCCAGGTCGGGCAGATAATGCCAGCCGGGAATAGAAAACCGTCCTGCAGATTGATAGGTGTGTACCTTCTCAGTAAAGTTGTTAGCGTTCTTATAATCAAAATCAGCAGTTTTCTCACTGATAAAAACCACCCCTGAATCCACGAGGGAGGGAATGACCAAACCGGATAGCTTCCAGATTTCAAAAGGTATGGCGCTAAAGCGTGCCACATTCTTTTTATAAGCTTTAGCCCGGTAGGATACATAATGGGATTCATTAGCCTCGCTGCGTGCTATGGCCAGCCGGATCATCCGTTCCGCATCAAAAGGAGCGGCCTCTGGATTCACCGGTTCCATGGTTATGCGGATGGGTTCATTGTAATGATAGGGAAAGTGTAATTTCTTGGAAACATAACCTGGCTTTTTGATCAGTAAATGATGCGCAGGCTCCTCCAGGTCTAACTCAAAGTAACCACTGTCATTCGTCATGCTTAAAAGGCCGGTTTCCTCAAATATCAGGTAGGCCTGATTAATTCCATGGCCTGCCGTATCCACCACTTGCCCCTTTAATCCAAGTACCTGTGCAGAAGCTGCACCTGTATAAAGGAAGAGAATGAGAGCCAGTATGAGTGTCTTTTGCTTCATGGTATAGCTAAGGAGCAGCCAAAGTAACTACTCTGGCGTATTATTCTGATAAAAACTTGATAAGGCATTAAGCCGTAACGGTTTTCACTCCGGCAGTTGTGTGTATCTTCGCGGCCGTGTATTGTGTGTTGGACATAGAATCTACCGGTGGTCCGTTTGGAAAAGAAGCCATTATGGAGATCGCTCTTTTTCGCTATGATGGTTCTGAGATTACTGATCAGCTCATTAGTTTGGTACATCCGCATCGTGAGGTTCAGAAATACGTGTCTAAAATTACAGGTATTACCCCTAAAATGTTGTTACGCGCTCCCCGCTTTCAGGAAATAGCTAAACGTATTATAGAACTTACTGAAGGAGCGGTGCTGGTAGGGCACAATGTGGATTTTGATTACCGGATGCTTCGTCAGGAGTTCGGCCGGCTGGGGTATCCTTTTGAGATGAAGACCCTTGATACTATTCCCCTGGCCGAAAAACTGATCCCGGATCTTACTTCCTACGGGCTGGACCGGGTATGTGAAGAACTGGGTATTTACCGGACACAGAGACACCGTGCTGAAGGTGATGCACGTGCCACCCTTGAACTGTTTAATCTACTCCAGGAAAAAGATAAGGAAAAAGATATCAGTGTACTGGGGCAAAGTGTTCAGGAAAATAATGCTCTCAGGGATAAAATTCAGGACCTGAAACGTTCCGTAAAACACAATAAAGGCCTTTTTTACCTGCATGATAAAAAAGGCAAGGTGCTTTACATTGGCTCATCGGATAACATTAAAAATAACCTGAACCGTCTTTTTATGGCGGAGAACAAGCAAGCTGAAAAGTTGCGGGGGGAGGTGCATTCCGTAACTACAGAAGCATTTGGTAACTGGCTTATTTCAAAAGTGAAGAGACTGGAGGAGGTAAAGCGGGTAAAGCCCCGGTATAATTCCGATGACCGCCTTAAAATGGAGTTCGGTATTTATGCCGATAAGCGTTCAGATACTCCACAACTTACCGTAAAACCTTTGGCTGAAGGCGGAAAGAAGTCACCTTTACTAAAGGCAGAAAGTTTTAAAACGGCTTTACGCGCTATCCGCATGTTTCGTAAAACCGGAGGAAAAGAAGATAAATCAAAGCTTCTGGAGCATCTCACGGATTTCCCGAAGGAAGGAATATACAGTGGTAAAGGCCGCTCCAGCGGTGAGAAATCAGCTTTGGTAGTGCAAAATGGTCAGCTTAGTGGTTATTTCTATTATTCGCTTAACGATCAGCTTACCCAAAAGGAGCGTTTGCAAAAGAACCTGGTACCCATAGAGCCTCGTGATGAATTCACAGAGCTGTTAAAACTGGGTGTGCTGAGCGGGGAATTTACAGCGTTGAAGACACTCTGATCTCAACAGTCAACTTCTTTTGCCTGCCGCTTTATTATAGGTATTTGGCAGATCAAAGTCTTTGATCGATGTCCGCATTTATCTGGAGACCCACAGCATAAGTGAGGGGCAACCAATCCGTAAACCCCTGAAAGCTCATGCTATAAAAGCTGGAAACCTAAACCGATCATGATCTGGTTGGTGCGAGTATCAGTTTGATAATCGGTGCCACCTATGGTAATGGTTTCCGCTGTTTTACTGAAAGGCCCTTCGTAACGCACATCTATGCTCAGTTTCCCTAAATCCAGACCTATACCGGCCTGGTAACCAAAACTGGCCTGGTTAAAGCTGTTGTCAAAAGCATCACCCGGTTCACTTATGGCAAAGGAAGCTACCGGTCCCACCCCTAATCTTACCGGGCCTAAAGCAAAACCAGCCATAATGGGTATGTCAAAACGACTGAAATTCAAATCCAGATCTTGTGAAGAACCGTCCGCATTTTGTGTTTGTACTTCACCGCTGACATTGGTATAGAGTAATTCCGGTTGAATAAAAAAGGTTGTTAATTTAAAACGCCCATATACTCCTGCGTGAAAACCCACTTTGCGATCACCACTTTCGATGTCCTCGATAGTTTGATCACCGTCAAATTCTTTTACCTGAACCCCGTGAAGGTTAGCTCCACCCCTGAGTCCTAATTCAAATATCTGCGCACTGGTTTGCAAGCCGCTTAGTACAAGTGCAAAGGCTAAAATCTTATTCATGATAGTTGGTTTAAAGCGTGTTCAATATTTTGTTGAATTCTCTCTTCAAGGCCATTTGTAGAGGTTTTTTTAAAAACCTCACCGGTTATTTTTTCGAAAAGCTCAACATAACGATTACTCACACTGTTTACAAAATCTTCTGACATTTCAGGAATTGATTGTCCTTCTTTACCCTGAAAACCATTTTCGATCAGCCACTGGCGTACGAACTCCTTGGAAAGTTGCTTTTGACCTTCACCTTTTTGCTGACGCTCCTCATAACCCTCCAGGTAAAAATAGCGACTGCTGTCCGGGGTATGTATTTCATCAATTAAAATGATTTCGCCTTTTTCATTCTTACCAAATTCATATTTGGTGTCTACCAAAATAAGTCCCTGGCTTTGAGCAAATTCCTGGCCACGTGCAAAAAGCGCCCGTGTATATTTTTCCAGGTGCAAGTAATCTTCTTCACTTACCAGGCCCTGGGCCAGAATAGCTTCCCGGCTGATGTCTTCATCATGTGTGCCCTGGTCAGCTTTGGTAGTAGGGGTTATAATAGGCTCAGGAAAAGCATCATTTTCTTTAAGTCCCTCCGGTAATGAAACACCACAAAGTTCACGCAAGCCCGATTTATAGGTTCGCCATGCGTGGCCTGCCAGGTACCCCCGGATCACCATTTCTACTTTAAAGGGATCGGCTTTGGTGCCTATGGTAACCATGGGATCCGGAGAACTTACTTTCCAGTTGGGAACAATATCCCTGGTAAGATCCAGGAACTTGGTAGCAATTTGGTTGAGCACTTGTCCTTTATAAGGTATACCCTTTGGCAGTACTACATCAAAAGCTGATATACGATCACTGGCCACCATAACTAACAGCTTATGGTTTATCGTATATACGTCACGAACCTTACCCCGGTAAAAATGAGTTTGACCGCTAAGGTTAAGATGGGTCTCCTGAAGTGCTTTCATCTCGATTGCGCTTATCTTTTGATAATTCCTTTTGATTCTCCTCGGTTTCGTAGGCATTGATAATGTTCTTCACCAGGCGGTGGCGAATCACGTCCTGTTGGTTAAGGCGAACAAATGAAATGCCTTCTACTTTGTCTAATATTCGGATAGCTTCCACCAGGCCAGAGCTTTGCTTGCGTGGTAAATCGATCTGGCTGGCATCACCGGTAACTATAAACTTGGCATCCGAACCCATACGGGTCAGGAACATCTTCATTTGGCTGTGGGTGGTGTTCTGCGCTTCATCCAGTATTACAAAAGCGCGGTCTAAAGTACGCCCGCGCATAAACGCCAGCGGGGCAATTTGTATGGTTCCGCTTTCCAGGTAAAAGCTTAGCTTTTCAGAAGGGATCATATCTCGTAGCGCATCGTATAAAGGTTGCAGGTAGGGGTCAAGCTTTTCTTTCAGGTCACCCGGTAAAAAACCCAGGTTTTCTCCTGCTTCTACGGCCGGCCTGGTAAGTATAATATACCGTACTTCCTTGTTTTTTAGAGCGCGCACCGCCAGGGCAACAGCGGTATAGGTTTTACCGGTACCAGCCGGCCCAACAGCAAAAACCATATCATCAGTATCAATGGCCTTTACCATTTTGCGCTGGTTCTGTGTGCGTGCTTTTACCGCTTGCCCGTGGGTACCAAACAGAATAATGTCTGAATCTTTTTCCATTTCAGAACTTTTATCCATTTCATCCCTTAAAATGCGTTCCAGCTGATTGGTGGTTAATGAATTAAATCGGTGTATGTGATTGAGTATCTCCTGTATCTTCTCTTCAAAAGCAGCAATCTTTTTAGTTTCCCCGTTTACCTTCAGCGTATGGCCACGTGCGGTAACTTTAATTTCGGGAAAATGAGATTTTATGATATTGAGGTATACGTTATTGCTGCCGTATAAATCACGGGGATCAGCATTTTCAATCTGGATGGTTTTTTCGATCAAACTTTAGTAGATAACTATTGATTGGTACTCTGTTTGTAGCCTTAAATTATGTTTACTTTTGACGGCAAAGTAACAAATTTGCACCTACTTAAAGTCGCTTTTGCACACCTAAAGTTTTGAGAAATTGCCGGTAATTACACTTACATCAGACTATGGTCTTACCGATCACTACCTTGCTGCGGTAAAAGGTGTGATCATTAGTGAGTTAAATGAGGTGAGCCTGGTGGATATTTCACACGCTATACAGCCCGGGAACTTTTATGAAGCCTCTTTCATTCTTCGTAATTGTTATGAGTCATTTCCTGACGGCACGGTTCACCTGGTGGCTGTGCATGAAATTACTGAAAACAAGCGGCTCCTGGCGGCTGAGGTGGACGATCAGTTTTTTCTTACGGCCGACAATGGTTTGCTCAGTATGATCAACCCCGAAATAAAAGTGGGTAGGGTGGTGGAAATCAATTTAAGGCAGGAAGAAACGCTTTTCCCCGCCCGTGATGTTCTGGCTAAGGCAGCCTGCCATTTGGCGCGTGGCGGTTCCATAGGTTTATTGGGCAGGGAGGTAAAAGATTATAAGGAAAGCGTATTGATGAGGCCACGAATTCCCAATGAAGGGTCATTAATTTTGGGTAGCGTACTTTATGTAGATAACTTTGGCAATCTTATTACCAACATTTCGCACAAAACCTTTAGTGAGGTGGGTAAGGACAGGGCTTTTGAAATAGCATTGCCCAGGCGCCAGGTTATCCGGAAGATACAGGAGAGTTACTATCCCGCTTCAAAAGGAAGTGTGGTGGCTTTATTTAACTCGCAGCATCTTTTGGAAATAGCTTTGAGTGAGGCGCGCGGGAAATTTTATAATGGGGCAAATACCCTTTTGGGGGTAGGCGTTCAGGATACAATTACGGTTACATTTAAATGATCATACGCATTGTAAAAATGACTTTTCAGCTAGAGTGTGTAGCAGATTTTCTGGCGAATTTTGAAAAGAATAAAAATGCCATCCGAAAGTTTCCGGGGTGCAATCGCCTGGAGCTTTTACAAGAAAAGGGAAAGGACAACGTTTACTTCACCTACAGTTGGTGGGATGGGGAACAGGATCTTGAAAACTACCGGCATTCCGATCTTTTTAGAGGAGTGTGGCGGCTTACCAAAACTTTTTTTGCAGCACAACCTGAGGCCTGGAGCCTTGAAAACAGAGTAACGCTTTAGACATATGAGAGCATTAATGCTTAAAGAGATCAGGAGCTTTTTAAACTCGGTTACGGGTTACCTGGTTATAGTGGTGTACTTAGTTATAAACAGCGTTTTTTTATGGCTGGTACCCGGCAACTTTAATTTACTGGAGGGCGGATATGCCAGCATTGACGGCCTGTTTCTAATATCTCCGTGGGTTTTTATGTTCCTTATACCGGCTATTACCATGCGTATGTTTGCCGATGAAAAAAGAGGAGGTACCATGGAGCTTTTGCTTACTAAGCCACTTACAGATATGAATATTGTTTGGTCAAAATTTTCGGCTGGCTTTATTCTGGTTTTGTTCTCCCTGTTGCCCACATTCATCTATTACTTTAGTATTTACCAACTGGGTAATCCGGTTGGTAATATTGATAGTGGCGGAACTTTTGGCTCTTACATTGGCTTGTTGTTCCTGGGGTCAAGCTATGTAGCGATTGGTGTATTCTCATCTTCTTTAACGGATAATCAGATCATAGCATTTCTCATTGGTATGTTCTTGTGTTTTGTATTCTATTTTGGTTTTAACCAGATGGCTACGCTGGGTGGCTTTCAAAATATGGAACTGCTCATTCTAAGTTTAGGTATAAGTGAACATTATACTTCTATGAGCCGTGGTGTAATTGACAGCCGGGACGTACTCTATTTTATCGGTTTGATTGTAATCTTTGCCCTGGCTACCCGCCTGGTCATTCAAAGCAGGAAGTGGTAATGAATAGCAGGAAGAGCAAGGATATATTCCAGTTTATACTGATCATTTGTATCATTATTCTGATCAACGTGATTGGTTCACTTAAATTTTTCAGGATTGATCTTACGGCTGAAAAACGTTATAGTCTTTCGGAAGCCACGTTAGATCTGTTGCGTAGTTTTGATGATGTACTGTATGTAAAGGTATACCTGGAAGGAGATTTTCCAGCCGGCTTTCAACGCTTGCAAAGAGAAACACGCCAAATGCTGGACGAGTTCAGGGCCTATAACCCTAATATCGAATACCAGTTTATCAACCCTGATGCTTCGGATGATGAAGAGAACAATAGCCAGATTAAACAACAGTTGCAGTTTAAAGGGCTGAAACCTTTCAGCTTACAGATCCGTGAACAGGGGGGGAGCAAGGAATTGGAAGTGTATCCCGGAGCCATTATGAGTTATGGTGATAAGGAAGTGCCGGCCATTCTTTTACTGGATCAGTTTGCAGCCAGCCCGGAAGCTCAGATCAATAACTCCATTCAAAACCTGGAATTTCAGCTGGCTAATAGTATCCGTGCGCTTACAGCTGCAGATAAACCTTCGGTAGGTTTTCTTTACGGTCATGGCGAACTGGAACCACGTTTTATCGCAGATTTTGCGCGATCTCTGGGGGATAATTATCTTTTGGATCGTTTTGACATCCATAAGTTTCGCAGTGATAGCCTGGAGCAGAGTATCAGTATCCAGGATCAGCAGCGCAAACTCAACCGTTTTGATGCACTTATTGTAGCTAAGCCACAAGAGCCTTTTTCAGATCTGGATAAGTTCATGATCGACCAGTATGTGATGAATGGAGGTAAAGTGATCTGGCTGATAGATGCCGTACATGCAGAAATGGATAGCCTGAGTGAAAAATCGCAGTTTATCTCATACCCCATTTACGATCGTCTCCGTATATCCGATATGCTTTTTAAATATGGGGTGCGTATCAATACGGATCTGGTGCAGGATATGATCTCGGCCGGTGTCTCAGATCAGCGTAGTATCCGCAACTGGATCTATTTTCCGCTGGTAATGCCGCAGGTAAAACATCCTGTAGCTAAAGACCTTAATGCCATTAAGCTGAATTTTGCCTCTTCCTTAGATACCATTATCGCTCCCGGAGTAAAGAAGACTGTGTTGTTAAAGAGTTCACCATTTTCCAGCTCTGTGGCCACTCCTCACATGGTTAGCCTGCAACGTTTATATGAAGAGCCGGACGAATCCCGTTTTAAACAAAAATTTCTACCCTTGGGTGTATTGCTGGAAGGTCGTTTTGAGTCCGCTTTTAAGAACCGCTTGT
Source organism: Owenweeksia sp. (assembly GCA_965212245.1). GTDB lineage: Bacteria > Bacteroidota > Bacteroidia > Flavobacteriales > Schleiferiaceae > CAKZNE01. Next base: position 2,043,268 of record OZ243107.1, read on the forward strand.
TGCCTAAGGAAAATGGCCCTGAACAATTAAAGATCAAAGAAGAAGGGGATTATACCCAGATGGTGGTAATAGGTGATGGAGATATTATCCGTAATCAAGTGAATATTGTGAACCCCAATATTCCCAAAGGGACGCCCTTACCATTGGGTTTTGATCAGTTTACCGGGCAGCAGTATGGGAATAAAGACCTGTTGCTTAATATTTTGGATTATATGCTGGACGATAGTGGTCTGATCAGTATTCGCTCCCGTGAGCTAAAACTCAGGTTGCTTAATCCCAAGAAGGTCAAAGGCAACTCACTCTATTGGCAACTCATCAATACGGCACTACCCGTATTGATCATTATACTTTTTGGGGTGATACTCACCTTTATTCGAAAACGGAAATATTCATAACAATGAAAAAGAACCTCATATACCTCGTAGTTTTTGTGGTGCTGTTGATCATAGCCGGATGGTTACTCACCGAAAGAGGTAGTTCAGGAACACTGAATAAGGAAGGAGCAGAGCGCTATGCCTTTACCGTAAAGGATACGGCTGAAATTGATAAAATTATTATCAAGGATAAAACACCCCGTGAGGTAGTCTTAAGACGCAAATCTGATTACTGGACAGTAAACAGTAACGGACGCGTTAGAAAAGATGCCATTGAGGTGTTGCTGGAAACCTTTTACCGCATGGAGATGCGTAATTTTATCCAGGAACGCATGCAGGAAACCGTGATCAAAAGAATGACGGTATACGGCAAGGAGGTTCAGGTGTATAAAAACGGAAAGCTCTTTAAAACCTTTTACGTAGGTACCGAAACGCAGGACGAAATGGGGACTTATATGCTTATTAAAGGGAGCGATCAACCCTTTGCCGTACATATGCCCGGTTTTAATGGTTATTTATCATCACGTTTTTTTACAGAAGAACACCTGTGGAAAAGCCGCGATGTTATTTCAATAGAACCCCGAAGTATCAGAACTATTGAAATGTTATACCCTGATTCCCTGGCCGCCTCCTTTAAGTTCAATGTGTTTTCTCCGGATAGTATGTATATCAAAAGCTTACAAACCGGTGAAGTGTTGAGGAATCGTGATAAGGTTAAAAGTAACCTTTTTCTGGGGGCTTTCAAGAATTTGAAGTACGAAGGAATGATCCTGAAAACGGACCCTATATACAGCCGCAGAGACTCATTGCTGGCCAGTACTCCGGTATTTAAAATGAAGCTTACGGATATTGACGGAAAGGTAACCACACTTAGCGGATACCGGATTAAGCCATCCGTGGAGGTTTTTGATCCGGAAGTAGAGCGTTATGATTATGACGTAGACCGTATGCACGGATTCATCAATGATCAGCAAATGGTATTGTTACAATATTATGGTCTCAGGCCTATCATGAAGGGGAAAGACTATTTTTCAAAGTATTGATTTGTTAAAAATTACTGAAGAAAAGAACCTTTCCACCCGCTCATTTCCTTTTATATTTGTCCTGAAGTCATTAAATAGTTTTATCAAACTGAACGCATTATGAAATTTATAGTTTCCAGTGGAGCACTCTTAAAGCAGTTGCAAATTGTGGGAGGGGTTTTGAATAATAACAACACTCTTGCCATTCTGGACAACTTTCTGTTCGATCTTAAGGGTTCCAACCTTACTATATCAGCCTCTGATCTGGAAACTACCATTAGCGCTACGCTTAAGGTGGATAGTGAAGACAGTGGCTTGGCGGCTGTGCCGGCCCGTTTGTTATTGGATGGTTTAAAAGCACTGCCTGAACAACCGGTAACCTTTGTGATGGATGAAGGAAGTAATACCGTAGAGATGAGCTCTGATTATGGGAAGTACTCATTAGCTTTTGTAGAGGGAGATGAATTTCCCAAGCTTCCTGAAATGGAAGACATCAGCACAACAGTAATACCCGGTGAAATATTGGCCACTGCGGTTAATAAAACGCTTTTTGCGGCTGGTAATGATGAGTTAAGGCCAGTAATGTCCGGAGTCTTTTTTCAGTTCAGTTCTGATAATCTCACTTTTGTAGCTACCGATGCCCATAAGCTGGTGCGCTACCGCAGAATGGATCTTAAGAGTGATCATACGGCTGAGTTCATTATGCCCCGTAAACCACTTACTATTTTGAAGTCAACACTAGCTTCGGTAGGCGAAGAAGTGAACATTCATTACAATGATACTAATGCGCGCTTTGAATTTGAAAATATTGTGCTTACCTGTCGTTTGATTGACGGTAAGTACCCTAATTACGAAGCGGTTATTCCTAAGGATAACCCTAACCGCATGGAAATTGAGCGGGGTGTATTTTTAAGCTCTGTAAAAAGGGTGGCCATCTTTTCTAATAAAACTACCCACCAGGTACGGCTTAAACTGGCCGGCTCTGAGCTTAATGTTTCAGCTGAAGATCTTGACTTTTCCAATAAAGCGCATGAAAGACTGAATTGCAATTACCAGGGAGAGGATATGGAAATTGGTTTTAACAGCCGTTTTCTGAATGAAATGCTCAGTAATCTTGAGTCAGATGGTATTAGTCTTGAAATGTCTGCACCCAACCGGGCTGGTATCATTTTACCGAATGACGGTTTGGAAGAAGGTGAAGACATCCTTATGCTGGTTATGCCCGTAATGCTCAATAGCTAAAAACTCAATAGTACTATCACTATCACCAAGGGAACTCCGGATATGAAAATTCTGGTTATCGGAGATGTTCATGGGTGTTATCACACGCTCAGTTCACTGGTTGAAAAATATTGGAAACCAGAAGAGCAAACCCTTATACAATTAGGCGACCTAATAAATAAAGGTCCACATTCCGGTAAATGTATTCGGTATTGGCAAAAACTTGAAAACGACTTTCCCGGGAAAACGGTTTTATTGCGGGGAAATCATGAGCAAATGCTATTGGATTACTTTTATAAAAAGAAGCCGGAAGACTCTGTAAAAGGTCTTATTCATAATATTCAGACTGAAGGGCTGAGGATTGAAGGTGTATGTGAGTGGCTCAGTCAAAAAGCTTTAAAATGGGAAACAGAAGGAATTTTAGTTACGCATGCCGGTATAAGCAAAAGCATCAAAAATCCTTTTGATGTAACAAATTCCAAAGGTGTTTTACTAAACAGAAGCCCGCTCAAAAGATTGGATAAAATACAGGTGGTTGGTCACACTATGATTCGCGGAGGCAAACCTGTATTTAACCCAAAAGAGAACGCGTGGTTCATGGATACCGGAGCTTGGACGAAGAAATATTTGTCTGCATTATCCATTTCAGTTAATGGTGAAAACCCTAAAGTTGTTCGTGAGCAGCGGTCGGAGCTTGATTAACTTTCTGAATGCCTTTTGTTTATAATCCTGTTGACGGAATCAGCATTAAATTTAGCTTAGATATATTATTTTTCTATCAAATTAACTTTATTTGCAATGCGGATACCGAAAAGCATATAGAGTAGGTACATTGACAAATCTTAACACTATTATGAGAAATTTAAAATTAAGTGCTATACTGCTTGTAGCATTTACTTGTGTGAGCTTGAAGTCTAATGCTCAGCATGAAGTAAAAACCAACGTATTAGGTCTCCTTTTTAACCAATTTGGTCTTACCTATGAGTATGTATTGGACGAGAATATGGGTATACTGGGTTCTGTAGCCTACTTTACTCCTCCGTCTTCCTTTTCCTATGATTATACTGCTATATCTTTCACTCCTGAATTCAGGTATTATCTTAATCCTGATGATGATGCTGAAGGATATTTTGTAGGAGGTTATTTGAAATACAGAAATACTTCTACTGATGAATACCCAGGTATTGATACATCAGGATTCGGTTTTACCAACGTTACTCAAACAACCAATGGTGTTGCATTAGGTATTACTACTGGTCGTAAGTGGGTAACCCGTTCAGGTTTCATGTTCGAAACTTTCGTAGGCTTTGGGCGCTACCTGTTTGTTTCGGAAACATATTCTGATGATTATGAGCCAGGTGAATTCGAGAATGCAGTGGATGACCTTCCAGCTTGGGATTTTCGTTTAGGAGCTAGCGTTGGCTGGAGATTCGATAACTAAGAGATATTCTTATAAATAAAAAAAGGCCCGGATATCCGGGCCTTTTTTTATTTACTAAGTGGTTATCTTACTTTCTTAAAAATGAAGGAATGATAAGGGCGCGCAGGGTTATGCTTTACTGAACCATAGGTCATAGAGGTAGTAGAGCCATTTACTAATTCAAAGCCCATACTGTTTAAACGCGATAATTCTTCAATCACGGGTTTGAACTCAACCATATCTTCACCATCCAGTCTGTCAAGGCTCAGGTTAACAGCTTTGGTTTCTTGTCCGCTTATAGTTGTCCTTATAATAAGGCGGGTCGATTTTTCCACCACATTCACTACGGCATACTCCTCCGCCTGTGTCTTATTCACGCTGGCGTTTATTCCAAGAACTACAACGGCACATAGTAACATGCCTAATACTACTTTTTTCATATTCTTTATTTTAAAGGTTTTAATCAGAACTTATTAGCCAAAGAGCTTTTAATGTCATGATTTTGTATCAGTTTAACGCTGAAAGCCATTTAATAGTTGGCATGAGATTGCCAAATTCAAATAATTTAGGGATAACACTATGCGTATTGCTAAGGATTAAATATCCGTTTATAGCGGTATTTGCCCTTTTACTCCACACATTTTTCTTTGGTTTTAGATTTTGCGGAAGCCGAAAAGCATTCAGAGTAGGCAACTATATTTTTTTAAAAACCTTAGACCATGAAAAAAACAAGTACAATTTTTTTGTTTTTAGTGGCATGTGCATTCACTAGTTTTTCAGCCCTAGCCCAGTTTGAAGAAGGGCAGAGCGACCTTAACCTGGGAGTTGGTTTTGTAACTTTTGGTTTTAATGGTGACGGAGCCTTACCGATCAGCTTATCTTATGAATACGGTATTAACGATAATATTAGCGTAGGTGGTTTTGGTGGTTATGTATCCTCTACAGAAGACTTTGCTGGTTTTGGCGTGGATTACAGCTGGAAATATACCTACCTTATTGTAGGGGTCCGCGGATCTTATCACAAAGAATTAGTAGACGGGTTTGATACATATGCCGGTATATTACTGGGGTATAACATAGCCAGTGTTACCTATGAAGGCGATGATTCTTTTAAACCCGCAGTAGAGCCATCTGTAGGAGGAGTAGCCTATGGTATTTATGCCGGTGGGCGCTATCACTTTACAGATAATGTAGGCGCTTTCCTTGAGTTGGGATACGGAATATCAGCCGTAAACTTAGGACTTGCATTAAAATTCTAAACACCTCATTGAGAAAGATTTGAGAATAATTAAGCCTCCGTTTTAAAACGGGGGCTTTCTTTTATAGGCTATCCGGTTGATTATTATAATTTTGTGTACTCATTCAAAAAAGCACAACAAATGATAAAAGGATTTTACAACGTTCCGTATCCCATAAATGAGCCTGTACTAAGCTATGCTTCGGGAACTCAGGAACGTGAGAATCTTCAGAAAGCCTATGATGATATGTGGAACTCTCAAAAGGAAATCCCCATGGTAATCGGAGGCAAGAAAATAGCCACCGGAAATCTGCAAAGAGTTCTTCCTCCTCATGATCACCAGCAAAACGTTGGATCATATCACTTTGGTACATCTCAACACGTTCATGATGCCATTAAATCGGCTCTGGATGCCAAAGCGGCATGGGAAGGTATGAGCTGGGAGCACCGAGCTTCTATATTTCTCAAAGCAGCGGATCTCATTGCGGGACCTTACCGTGCCCGTATCAATGCTGCTACCATGATCTCCCAGGGTAAGAATGCATTCCAGGCTGAGATTGATTCAGCCTGTGAGATGATCGATTTTTTACGCTTCAATGTTCAGTATATGACTGAAATTTATGAAGATCAGCCAGAATCATCCGAAGGTGTTTGGAATCGCTTGGATTATCGTCCGCTGGAAGGATTTACCTTTGCCATTACCCCTTTCAATTTTACAGCCATTGCCGGTAACTTGCCCAGCTGTATGGCGCTAATGGGAAACACGGTAGTATGGAAGCCTTCACTTAGTCAGATCTATTCAGCCCAGGTGTTGATGGAAGTATTTGAAGAAGCTGGTGTGCCGGACGGTGTGATCAATATGATTTTTACTGACCCGCAGGAAACCTCTGATATCGTATTCGACCATCCTGATTTTGCAGGACTTCATTATACCGGCTCTACGGAAGTGTTCCGAAATATCTGGCAAACTATAGGTAATAACATTCATAAGTACAGAACCTACCCGCGTATTGTGGGAGAAACAGGAGGAAAGGACTTTGTGGTAGCTCACAAAACCTCTAATCCAAAACAAGTGGCCACAGCTCTTAGTCGTGGAGCGTTTGAATTTCAGGGGCAGAAGTGCAGTGCAGCATCACGTGCCTATATTCCTGAAAATATTTGGGCTGATGTTAAAAAGTATCTTGTAGAAGATATAAAGAGTTTTAAAATGGGATCTCCGCGTGATTTTTCAAACTTTGTAAACGCGGTTATTCATGAAGGTGCTTTTGATAAGCTGGCGAAGTATATTGAACAGGCAAAGTCAGATGAAGCAGCAGAAATAATTGTGGGTGGCAATTGCGATAAGTCTAAAGGCTATTTTGTTGAGCCTACCGTAATTGTAACCACGGACCCTAAGTATACCACTATGGAGACCGAACTTTTTGGCCCGGTGCTTACCATTTATGTGTACAAAGCTGATGAGTTTGATGCTACCCTGGATCTGGTAGATTCCACTTCAGAATATGCACTTACCGGATCTATCTTTTCAGGAGACCGTTATATAGCACAAAAAGCAGCGGAACGCCTAAGACATTCAGCTGGGAACTTCTATATTAATGATAAACCAACCGGTGCCGTTGTAGGTCAGCAACCTTTTGGTGGAGGCCGTGCTTCCGGTACCAATGACAAGGCAGGTTCAAAACTGAATTTATTGCGTTGGGTAAGCCCCCGCACGATCAAGGAGACTTTTGTTACCCCTACGGATTATCGTTATCCTTTTTTAGAGGAGGATAATTAATGACCTTAAAAGGGATGCTCGGCATCCCTTTTTTTATGCCTGGAATTTTCTACAGGTAAGAACTAAGGGTGTTTTATTGTAATGTGCTGGTAAACAGTGTTTTATGGTTATATTAATTAGCAATGTTAACTTAATGTTAACTCAGGGTTACTTAATTATAAAATAATCACTACATTTGTTAAGCTAATACTAAAACAGATGTGGTCATGAAAAATATGAGATGGATGTATACCGGTTGTTTGATGATAATGACTGTTGCACTTTTAACAGCTCAGCCAAAACCTGTTTATGAAAAAGAAGGAAATAAAGTTAGGGTAACCCATTTTTACGAAGATGGAACCGTTCGTGAAACCGGAACCTATGCATCCAATGGCAAGCTACATGGAGATTGGTTTCAGTATAATGAAGATGGTTCGGTAAGCTACAAGGCTTATTATAATAATGGTAAGAAGGAAGGAAAATGGTTTAAATGGGAAGATGAAGGACTAACTATGTACGAGATTGCTTATGAAGATAATAAGATGAAACACGTACAAAAATGGAAATTAGAACAAAAGAATATGTTGGCTGAAAATTAGAGTCAATCTTACACTTTAAGTATTTTTGAAGGCGATTCGTACGAATCGCCTTTTTTATATGACTATGCTGATATTTATTTCTCCAGCTAAAACCCTGGACTTTGAGTCTGATCTCAAAATAGGATCATCCCAAGAACCGTACTTTTTAGAAGATGCGGCTAAGGTAAACCGGGCCCTTAAAAAGAAAAGCCGCAAGGCTTTGCGTGAATTACAGAGCATCAGTACCCAATTGGCAGAACTGAATTATCATCGAAATCAGAGTTGGTCTATAGATCATGAGGAACATACGCGACAGGCTATGCTCGCCTTTAAAGGCGATGTATATCAGGGTTTGAATGCTGATGAATGGACACCTGAAGATGTAGACTTTGCTCATGAACATCTAAGAATATTATCCGGGCTTTATGGGATTTTAAAACCTACGGATCTTATAAAGCCATACCGGTTAGAAATGGGTACTGCGCTTAAAGTGGGAAGAAGAGGTGACTTATATCTCTTTTGGGCGGATAAGCTTAGAGGCTATTTTAAAGATCATGTGGAAAAGGAAACGCTTATCATTAACCTGGCCAGCAATGAATATTTCAAAGCTGTGAACACGGCTAAAGTCCCCAACCAGGTGCATGACATTACTTTCAAAGATCTTTCCAAAGGAGATCATAAGGTGGTCAGTTTCTTTGCCAAGAAAGCACGCGGTCTTATGGCAAACTTTATTATTCAAAACAGGATAAACAAGTTAAACGACCTTAAAGCGTTTACTGAGGAGGGATATTACTTTGATGAAGTGCAAAGCACTGAAAAGCATTATGTATTTTTACGCGATTAGGGTAACATAAAAACAATTTAGAATGAGTCGTAACCTTGTTATATCTGCTCTGTTTTCATTTATATGCCTGAACTCAATAGGCCAGAATAAAATGGCTTATTCTGAATTTGGTATATCAGCAGGTACCTTAAACTATTCGGGAGATATTGCTACAACCAATAGTGTGGCTGCTTTGGCAAATGAGGTACGTCCTGATTTTGGGGTGTTTGCCGTGCGTAACTTTAACGACTGGTTTGCAATGGGAGCCGAAATCCATTATGGTTGGTTTTATGCTAGCGATATCAATCATTCTTTTCCTGAAAGAGGATTGGATGTAACCACCAGTGTTACCCAGGCCAATCTGTTTATAGAAGCTAATTTTATCCGGTTTGGGAAATATCATTATGATCGTAAGTTTGGTCTTTACGTTAAAGCCGGAGGGGGCTTTCTGGCTTATAACCCCACGCTTTCCATCAATAATTTGTTGCCGGAAAATATTGAATTATACCCTAACTCATATTCAGGAACTAATTTTTACGGGGGGCTTGGTATAAAGTTCAGAACCTCATTTAAAAGTGTACTTCGTTTTGAGGCTACCTTTCATTCTTCCGGGTCTGATCACATGGATGGATTCGAATACACCGATCAGGCCTCGGATAGTGATACCTTCGGTAGTTTGAAAATAGCCTACAGTATAGCTGTATTCTAAACCTAAACCGCTTCTTTACTTCTGAAATTCAAACGCTCCCAAATCCGGGTCTCCATCAATATTCCGTATACGGCCTTTGATATCCAGGTTTACCCGTAAAGCATCTTGGTTATTTCCTTGGTCGATAGCTTGAGAAGTTGTGTCAAGGTCATAATTGTTTTCCTCCACTTCTATAAAGCGGGGGTCGAGGTTTACAATGACGGAGGTAAAACCAGCGCCCGTAACATCAAAACCTCGGTCATCTTCATCACGGTCTAATTTGAGAAGGGCATGATTGAATTCAAACTCCAGGATATCCGCATCATCCTTTTCAATACTTAGTTCCTGGCGGTTATTTCCATAAATAATACAGTTGCCGAAATAGGCTTTTTGCAATGGCCTGACAACCCGGAATGAACTTCCTGCAGCATCCCTGAAATCAAAATAATTGGTTAGAAATACCGTAGGCACGGTCCGTGTGGATTGTGTCCAGTAATTGGCAAAAGTGCAGTGCCGGAATTCATAATTACCCCCATAACAGAAAAGTCCATAGTATCCGGAATTGGCAATAACCAGGTTCTCCGCAGTGACACTTCCAAAACCACCAAAAATCCCGGTACGGGAAGTGTTTAAAATATAGGAATTGGATATAGTTAACTGATCTGTAAATTGAGCGCTGTCGAGGCGTATAGCGTTTTCTGAATTTTTAATCACGGAGTTATTTAGGATCACCCTGGCACTATCATCAATAAAAATTCCGCCTAATAAGCCACCCCATTGTCCGGGTATATCTTCATACGAAGGTTCCAGGCGATCTCCGGTAAATAAGACTGAATCTCCGATACCCGGACTGGCACCTTCAGCTACTTTAAGCGTAGCACCATTGAATACCCACAGTCCGCTGTTTTGGTGGAAATAAACTTCCACACCGGGCTCAATGGTTAGCTCACAGCCTTCATCAATTACAGCATAACCATATACCACATGCCTTTCGCCTCTTCGCCAGGTAGTATTACAATTAATAATAGAGTAAGGAATCACAAAGGAGTTTTCACCTTCACCGGATATCAGAAATTTATCGGGATAATGAAAAGAAGCATCCCACACCAATGTGGTGAGAGTTACAAACTGTTCAGTGCCCTTGTTTTCAAACAAGAGCAAGTCTTCATACACCATTTCCGGACTGGAACAGCTTCCTGGCGTTATCTCAATGAAAATGTAGATACTATCTTGAGGAAGTACTTCTACATTATTAATATTGTTACCCGCTTTACCATTTACATTAAGCCGGTAACAGCTGGCAGGGTTTTCCAGGCGGATATTATCAATAATTACTTTTTGTTGATCGGGATTGAAGACCTTTAGAAGATAGGTGCTGGAACCTACCGTATTAAAAACGGTATCCAGAAACACCGTATCAGCTGAAAACTTAAGTTGTACTCCATCATTTTTAATGATATTATCTTTACGGCAGGAAGCCAGGGCAAAAATTCCGAGAGCAATTCCGATGAGCAGCAAGTTTTTCATAAGCTTTGTAACGAAAGAGGGCTTTCTAAATTTTAATCGCAAACGATGTTTTTATAAAACGCTTGGCAAAAGTACAGGATTATTATATCTTTGCAGCCCTTTTAAAAGTTGGGCAAAAACCTAACACTAAAGAAATAAAGTATTATGAGAAAAGATATTCATCCCGATAATTACCGCATGGTTGCGTTTCGTGATATGAGTAACGGAGAAACCATCCTTACCCGTTCATGTGCAGAAAGTCGTGAGACCGCTGAGATAGATGGCCAGGAATACCCATTGATAAAAATGGAAATATCTGCCACATCTCATCCCTACTATACTGGTAAGATGAAACTGGTAGATACGGCCGGTCGTGTGGACAAATTCCGTAACCGTTACGCCAAGTTTAAGAAGTAAACCTTTCAGGTTATCCGATTATAAGAACCCTTGCATCTGCGAGGGTTTTTTTATGGATCGGGGTTACATATTGAAGATTCCTTTTAATTTCGTTGCAAACTCTTTTTCCTTATGAATATTTTGTTGGTAGACCACGCTGAACACTTCGATCTTTTACCCTTAACTTTTACACGTCCCGCATCAGAATTGCGTGTAGGTATACTGACCATTCGTGAGAAATGGGAGCGCAGGCTTGATGGAGAATACGGCTGTTTAACCCAAAACTATTTGAGTGTCAAATACACGAATAGCTTTAAGGGAGAAGTACTTCTCTTAAATGGTTCAGTTTGCCCTAATCCTGCACTGATCCGGGCCATTGAAGGGCTGGAGAAACATGAAAGCCTGGAATCAGATGGAATTGTGTTAGCACAAAGAGGACAGGCCTCTGATGGCGGGTTTAGGAGTGAGCTGAAGGTAGTTCCCTTTAATGGAGGTTTTACTCACATAAACCGGCCCTGGAAGATTTTCAGTACCAATGCTACAGAACTAGAGGCTGATTTTCACCTGATAACCGAGGGCAGGGATAGTGCTGCTTTGAGCAAGACCAATACTATTCTCGGAGATCGCATTTTTGCAGAAGAAGGAGTAGAAGCCGAGTGTGCTGTATTCAATACACTTTCCGGGCCTGTATATCTTGGGAAGGATTCGGTAGTCATGGAGGGTTCACTAATACGTGGCGGGTTGGCTCTTTGTGATCATGCTCAACTGAAACTAGGCACCAAGATATACGGGGCCACTACGGTTGGTCCTCATTCAAAGGTAGGAGGAGAAGTAAATAACTCGGTTATTACAGGGTATTCCAATAAAGGTCATGATGGTTTTCTGGGTAACTCCGTTCTCGGAGAATGGTGCAACATTGGTGCAGATTCCAATAATTCCAATCTCAAGAACAATTACGATGAAGTAAAGCTTTGGAGCTACGGTCGTAAAGGTTTTGACCGCACCGGACTTCAGTTCTGTGGTCTTATAATGGGAGATCATTCCAAGTGTGGCATCAATACCATGTTCAACACAGGTACCGTAGTAGGGGTTAGTGCCAATATTTTTGGATCAGGTTTTCCCCGCAACTTTGTTCCCTCCTTTAGTTGGGGTGGAGCATCCGGTTTTACCACTTACACCTTTGAGAAAGCTATGGCAACAACTAAGTTGGTGATGGAAAGAAGAGGGATTGAGTTGGATGAAACCGAGCGTGACATTCTCAAACACATTTTTGAAGAAACAGCGTCATACCGTCAAAAGTAACAGACACACCCTTTGGCATAGCTATTGACTTTTAATACAGCCTGCTGTAAATACAGCGGGGAAGTGTCATTATGACTCAAAAAAACATACATGAAGATTAAAGATTTTCTCGATATAGACAGGCTGTCATTGGATAATGTAATTTATGAAGATGCGGAATTTATTCCTCTGATGACTAATGAAGATGAGGATTTTATGGAAAAGGAAGAAACACCTGAAAACCTGCCCTTACTTCCTCTGCGTAATACAGTTCTTTTCCCTGGCGTGGTTATCCCCATTACAGCTGGTCGCGATAAATCCATTCAGCTTTTAAGACAAGCCAACAAAGGTGATAAAACCATTGGTGTGGTAAGTCAGTTAGATGCGAATAATGAAGACCCCGGTAAAAAAGATCTTTATAAAACCGGTACAGTGGCCCGTATCGTTCGGATGTTCAAGATGCCTGATGGAAACACTACGGTAATTATACAAGGAAAAAAGAGATTTCTAATTGAAGAAATCACTGAGGAAGAACCATATATGCGTGCCCGTGTACGCATTATGAAGGACAGGGTAGTTGGTGAAAAAACTGCAGAGTCAAAAGCAATGATTGATTCTATTAAAGATCTGGCCCTTAAAATAATAAAGGAGTCTCCGAATATACCAAGTGAGGCTGCTTTTGCTCTCAATAATATTGAGAGCGACAATTTTCTACTCAATTTCATTTCATCCAATATGAGCCTTGATGTTCCCAAAAAACAGGAGCTGCTGGAAATGGATGATATGAGTAAACGGGCTCAAACTGTGTTGAAGCACCTGAACTCAGAGTTACAGATGCTGGAAATGAAAAACGAGATACAGAGTAAGGTAAAGTCAGAGTTTGAGCAGCAGCAAAGAGAGTATTTTTTGCACCAGCAAATGAAGCAGATCCAGGAAGAATTGGGTGGTTCATCTTCTGAATCGGAAATTGAGGAAATGCGAAGTAAGGGCGAGAAGAAAAATTGGCCCAAACAGATCAAAGAAACCTTTGATAAAGAACTCAAAAAGCTACAACGTGTAAACCCTCAGGTTCCTGAATTCAGTATCCAAAGAAATTACCTTGAGTTTATGCTGGACCTTCCCTGGAATGAGTATTCCAAGGATTCCTTTGACTTAAAAAAGGCCGAGAAGATACTTGATCGGGATCATTACGGATTGGATAAAGTAAAGGAGCGTATTATTGAACACCTGGCAGTACTTAAGCTGAAGGGAGATATGAAATCTCCTATTCTGTGTTTATATGGCCCTCCCGGGGTAGGTAAAACCAGCTTGGGAAAATCGGTGGCAGAAGCCCTGGGAAGAAAATACATTCGGATGTCTCTGGGTGGTCTCCGTGATGAGGCTGAAATACGCGGCCACCGTAAAACATATATTGGAGCTATGCCCGGACGGGTTGTTCAAAATATAAAAAAGGCCGGTACTTCAAATCCGGTTTTCGTACTGGATGAAATTGATAAACTGGTAAGTGACGGTCATGGCGATCCTTCTTCTGCTATGTTGGAAGTTTTGGATCCTGAGCAAAACAATGATTTTTACGACAATTACCTGGAGCTGGGGTATGACCTGAGTAAGGTAATGTTCATTGCCACTGCCAATAACCTGCGAACTATTCACCCGGCTCTTCGCGACCGGATGGAGATCATAGAGATCAATGGATATACTGTAGAAGAGAAAGTGGAAATAGCCCGCAGACACTTATTACCTAAACAGTTAAAAGAACATGGGCTTAAAAAAGGTGACCTAAACCTGGACAAGAGAACCATGGAGTTTGTGGTGGATAATTACACCCGTGAGTCTGGAGTACGTGGATTGGACAAGGTAATAGCCAAACTGGCACGCTATGCAGCCAAGAGTGTGGCCATGGAAAGCGAATATCTGATGAAGCCCAAAACCGCTGAGGTGGAATCTATTTTGGGGCCTAAGCGTTTTGCCAAAGATAAATACCAGGGGAATGAGATAGCAGGTGTAGTTACAGGTTTGGCGTGGACCCCCGTGGGCGGTGATATACTTTTTATAGAATCTTCATTAAATCCAGGGAAAGGAAAATTAACGGTTACTGGTAACCTGGGAGATGTAATGAAAGAGTCTGCTGTAATAGCAATGGCGTACCTGAAGGGACATGCAATAGATTTTGACATTCCAAATGAAGTTTTTGATAAGTGGGATGTGCATATCCACTTTCCAGAGGGTGCTACACCGAAAGATGGGCCTTCAGCCGGAATTACTATCCTGACCTCATTGGCTTCTCTTTTTACCCAGCGTAAGGTGAAAAAGAATATTGCTATGACGGGAGAAATCACACTACGTGGCAAAGTATTACCGGTGGGGGGTATTAAAGAAAAAATTCTGGCTGCTAAACGGGCCGGGATTAAGGAGATTATTCTGTGTAGCGATAATCGTAAGGATATTGAAGAGATCCGTGAAGATTATTTAAAAGGTCTGGTTTTTCATTATGTGGACACTATGATGGAAGTTATCCAATTAGCACTTACACAACAAACTGTAAAAAATCCAATAAGTATTATCGCCAAGAAGTAAAGAATCTGCTAATTCTCGGAGAGGGGTGGTAATTAATCGCGTTTATGTCCGTTCTATATGATATTTTCGCACTTAATGAAGAAATTATTTCTCCTTCTCTTTCTCCCTTTTTTTAGTGCTCATGCACAAATTGGCGGGAGTTCTACATACCAGTTTCTAAACCTTGTGCCTTCGGCCAGAGTAGCCGGCCAGGGCAGTAATGCTATTGCCAACCCTGAGGCTGACCTGAACTTCGCTTTGTATAACCCCTCTCTTCTTAATGAAGAAATGTCGGGGCAGTTCACCTTTAGTATGATAGATCATATGGGGGGAATTCTGATAGGTGATGTGAATTACGCCTATCATTTTGAAGATATTGGCACCTTTTATCTAGGTACCCGGTATGTGGACTACGGTGATTTTGACCGTACCAATGTAATAGGCATAAAGGAAGGAACGTTCACAGCTCAGGATTATGCTTTTTCTGCCGGTTACAGTTATAAGTTGGATAGTAATTGGAGCTTCGGAGCAAACCTTAGGTTTATCAATTCCATCTACGATATTTATAACTCCTACGGTATGTCTGCTGACTTGGCTGCTACCTACCAGATTCCCAGTAAAAGAGTGGTTATAGCATTGGTGGCTAAGAATATGGGGTTTCAGTTTGAACCCTATTTTTCAGAGCGTGAAAACCTTCCTTTTGAATTGCAGTTGGGAATTTCCAATCGTTTTGAGCATCTACCGCTTAGGTGGCAAATTACCTTTGAACAACTGGAGAAATGGGATTTACGTTATGATGACCCAACCAATGTAACCGTAAACCAATTTACCGGAGAAGTGGAAGACAACTACCCTTCGGTGTGGAATAACCTCTTACGGCATATGGTGTTAGGACTGGAATTTTCGCCCACCAAGGGTTTTAATGCGCAATTCGGTTACAATTTCAGAAAGAGACAAGAGCTAAACCTGGATACCCGCAGAACATCGGCCGGTTTTTCATTTGGACTTGGCATTAAGATTTCTAAATTCAGGATTAACTACAGCCGAAATATGTACCATGTAGCCGGAAGCGCAAACCACTTCTCGCTTATTACAGATTTTGGCGATTACAGGCGCAAAAAAGTAAGGGATGAGCGGTAAAATCACAATTGCTATTGATGGTTATTCTTCTACGGGAAAGAGCACTATGGCCCGGCAAATGGCTGACAAATTAGGGTATCATTATGTGGATACCGGAGCTATGTACCGGGCCGTTACACTTTATGCGCTCCAAAGAGGTTTTTTTGAGTCTGCTTTTAAGAGTAGTCAGTTGATCAGTGAACTGGACAGGATAGAGCTGCGTTTCGAAAAGAATGAAGTTACAGGCTTATCAGAGATCTGCCTTAATGGTACCAGTGTGGAAAAAGAGATACGGGGCATGGATGTATCCAACCGCGTAAGTGAGGTAGCGGCAGTGTCTGAAGTTCGCCATAAACTGGTGGCTGAGCAGCAAGCCATGGGAACCAAGGGAGGTGTGGTAATGGATGGCAGGGATATAGGTACAGTAGTATTCCCGAATGCTGAATTAAAAATATTTATGACGGCTCAGGATCAGGTAAGGGTAAGTAGAAGGCTTGCTGAACTGAGAAGTAAAGGGCTTGAAGTAACCCGGCAGGAAGTTGAAGCAAACCTCAGGCAACGCGATCTTCAGGATAGTACACGTGAAGACAGCCCTCTGACAAAAGCTGAAGATGCGAGGATTCTTGATAATTCAGAAATTACGCCTGATCAACAATTGGAATTAGCTTTGAGCTGGGCCCGGGGTGTTATTCAGGATCTCTGACATCGCCTGGTAAACGATCTTCTTCCGTTTGCTTCAGAAATTCCCGGATGGTGGCAATATATTTTTCCCGTGCTTCCTCTTTAGGCATACCCTCCAGTCTTTTCCAGGCATCGTGCTTAAAAGTCTGTATCACATTTGATGATTGCTGAGGACGGTCTGCATCATTATCACCTTCTGTTGCTTGTTTAAAATAAGCATAGGCAATAAGCATATTATCTGCAGTTTGAGGAGGCATATTATTGGCAATGTTTACATGTTGCCAAAACTCCTTCTCCCGTTGTTTGTCTATATTGTTTTCACCCATAGCAAAAATGGCAAATAGGCCT
Organism: Owenweeksia sp.; assembly: GCA_965212245.1. GTDB lineage: Bacteria > Bacteroidota > Bacteroidia > Flavobacteriales > Schleiferiaceae > CAKZNE01. Next base: position 2,060,274 of record OZ243107.1, read on the forward strand.
TTCGTTCAAATTTACTTCAGTTCGGCCAGAACCTGTTCCCCTCCACGGGCTTTATCTCCAACTTTTACCAACACATTAGCATCAAGGGGAAGAACTATATCCACCCGGGAGCCAAATTTGATAAATCCTGAATCTTTACCCTGTACAGCCTGTATACCTGCTTTGGCGTACATGACGATCTTTCGTGCTACTAAACCGGCAATTTGCTTATACATAACCGGAGTGCCGCTTTTTGTTTCAACTACCACGGTAGTTCTTTCATTCAATGTGCTGGATTTAGGATGCCAGGCCACCAGGTAAGCACCCGGATGGTATTTGGCATATTTTATCTCACCAGACACAGGGTAGCGGTTCACATGTACATTTAACGGAGACATAAAAATACTGATTTGCAATCGCTTATCCTTAAAATATTCTTGTTCTTCAATTTCTTCAATGGCTACAATACGTCCATCCGCAGGGGCAATAACCATCTGTTCATCTATTTTGGTATAACGCCTGGGGTTGCGGAAAAACTGTAATACCAGTATGTAAATTAACAGAGAGGCGATCAGACTTATATTCTCAATCCACTCTTTTTCAACCACTAAAAAAATTGTGATGTTGATCAGAGCAAGGATGATCAGCAGGGTGAAGAGAATCTTTTTGCCTTCGGTATGAATGCGTATCATATGGAAACATCTAAAATGCGAAGATAGAAATAGGTAACCGGTATTGCGAACAATAAACTATCAATACGATCAAGTATCCCTCCATGGCCTGGTAAAAAGCGTCCGGAATCTTTCATATTGAAGCCACGTTTTATTGCTGACTCAAAGAGGTCGCCCACCGTTCCGAATACGATTACCAATACCGCCAAACCTAGCCATTCCAGAAGCGATAAAATGTTTATATAACTGGAAAGTATGTAAGCAGCAATTAAGGTAAATACAACACCTCCCAAAAAACCTTCCCAGGTTTTATTGGGCGAAATTCGTTCCAAGAGCTTGTGTTTGCCAAAGCTCCTGCCAATGAGGTAAGCAAAGGTGTCTGATGTCCAGATGAGGATAAAAACAGCGGCTAATAACCAGGGTTCATTGTTGCCCAAAGCACGGGGTATTTTAGGAAGCAGGAACAAGGGAAGTCCGATGTAAACAAGTCCGAAGATAACGTGAAAGAGTTTTTGAGGAACTTCAGCATGCTTAACAAATACCTGGCTGATCATAAGGATCAGGAAAAGGAATATGATAAGAAAATGGAGCAGGCTTTCTTTCTGATCTGTTATTTCAAAAAGAACTGAATAACAATAGAGGGAAAGAAAAAGGATGCCGGTCATAAGTGCAGCAGGAAGACTGATGTGTCGCTCCTTTCGGAATTGCATCCACTCAATAAGGGCAGATGCCCCTAAAAAACCAGCTAAAAAAAGGTAACCATAAGCTCCGCTGAAGCATGAAAAAAGCACCAGTACAGTATAGATCAGTCCGCTTATAGCCCTCGTAAGTAAGTTTTGCATTAAAGTTGGTCTTCTAGCAATAAAAGATAAATATCTTTTGTGCAGGTATTGCTTCCGGTTGATTGGTCAATATCAGCTTCTTTAACAGGACCTTTAATAGTTGTGATCTGAGAAGGGATAGCTCCTTTATAACGTTCCCGTATCCCGGTTAAGCCAGAACGCAGGTTTTCTACTATTTGGCTGGTGCGTGCAATGGTGATAAAAGTCTCTGGCAACTCCACCAGTTTTTTACCTTTGGTTTGATTCTCAGAGATCATAATCCCACCGTTAAAGGAAATCAGGAATTCACAATTTGCACAGAACGCATCCGAGTTATCTAAGTCTGAATCTGTAAATTTTAAACCAGCATTACCCAGTATAGACTGCAGATTAGGATCTTTACAAAAAATCAGGCGTATGCCTGATTCCGTGGAAATATCCTGTAAGAATGCATAAGCATCTTTTTCATCTTCGCAGTATAAAAACTTGCCACCTGATGCCGTGAAATTCTTGACAAAGGCTAAGTCTACCGGCTCTTTTTGCCGGGGTGCAAATTTACCTTTACCAGTTCCGGATTTACCTATTTCATCATCCGGCTTCCCACTTAAAACGGAAAACACTTTACCGAAAAAACTCTTTTTCTTTTTGGATTCCTCCATTCTTCAGAATATAGGTTTTACGGAGGATGCCGAAATTGTTAATCCTTCTTTTTATCGGCTGCCTCCTCTTCTTTTTCTGCTGCTGAATTCAGATCAGCTCCATTGTGATTACCTGGAGATTCGATATTTTTTTCCTGAACCTCATTATTAATTGGCTCTTCAGTTGGTTCTTCTTCTTTTTGCCAGGGGCGCTTGCCAAATATTTCCTCCAGATTCTCCTTAAAAATAACTTCTTTATCCAAGAGAAGGTCCGCCAGTTTAGATAGTTTTTCCTGATGAGTTGTTAATAATTCTTTAGCTCTAATGTATTGAGCTTCAATTATTTTACTGATTTCTTCATCAATCACTTGTGCAGTGCGCTCACTGTAAGGCTTATTAAAGTTATAATCATTGTTATTCTGGCTGTCGTAATATGTGATATTACCGATCTTATCATTAAGCCCGTAAATAGTTACCATAGCTCTGGCTTGCTTGGTTACTTTTTCCAGGTCACTCAATGCTCCGGTAGATATTTTACCAAAAACAATTTCCTCGGCAGCACGACCACCCAACGCGGCACACATCTCATCTGTAATCTGTTCGGTGTTGGTAATCTGCCTTTCTTCCGGAAGGTACCAGGCCGCTCCAAGAGAACGTCCACGGGGAACAATAGTAACTTTTACCAGGGGGGCTGCATGCTCTAACATCCAGCTTATAGTGGCGTGACCAGCTTCATGATAAGCAATTACTTTCTTCTCATTTTTGGTAATGATCTTGTTCTTTTTTTCCAAACCGCCAATGATCCGGTCTACTGCATCCAGGAAATCCTGTTGATCAATAGCATCCTTTTCCTTTCGGGCTGCAATCAATGCTGATTCGTTACATACGTTAGCAATATCAGCACCGGAAAAACCTGGTGTTTGTTTGGCCAAAAACTCAGTATCTACCAACTTGGAAAGCTTAAGTGGCTTCAAGTGAACTTTGAAGATCTCCTTGCGCTCATTTAAGTCCGGAAGATCCACGTATATCTGGCGGTCAAAGCGACCGGCCCGCATGAGGGCACGATCCAGAACATCAGCTCGGTTGGTAGCGGCAATTACTATAACGTGCTCATTGGTAGCAAAACCATCCATTTCAGTTAACAACTGGTTCAAAGTGTTTTCACGCTCATCATTGCCTCCGCTAAACGCATTTTTACCCCGGGCACGGCCAATTGCGTCAATTTCATCAATAAAAATAATAGCAGGAGATTTTTCCTTAGCCTGTTTAAAAAGATCACGAACTCTGGAAGCTCCCACACCTACAAACATCTCCACAAAATCAGAACCTGAAAGCGAATAAAAAGGAACCTTAGCTTCACCGGCCACTGCTTTTGCTAAAAGTGTTTTACCTGTTCCGGGAGGGCCCACCAGCAAAGCTCCTTTCGGAATTTTACCTCCCAAAGAAGTATACTTGTCGGGATCTTTAAGAAAAGATACAATCTCCTCAACTTCTTCTTTAGCCCCTTCCAGTCCGGCCACGTCCTTAAATGTAATTTTTACATTAGTGTTTTTGTCAAACAACTGAGCTTTAGACTTACCAATGTTAAAAATCTGTGCTCCTGCACCATTTCCACCGGAGCTCATTCTGCGCATAATGAAAATCCATATAGCAATCATCAGAATGAAAGGGAACGTCCAGGCAATAATATCACCCCAATAATCTTTACGAGTATCATAGGTTACTACCACCTTTTCACTGTCTACACCCGGATTCTTTTCGTAAAAATCGTTTAGGTTATCGTAAAAGATTTTTTCCGGCATCTCAAATGAGTAATGCGGGCCGGGATTGAGCCCACCACCAAAACTGCGTTCTCTCAGGTCAGCGTACTCATCTTTATTTTTGAGGGCTTTTTGCGAGAGATAAACCTCAACGTTTTTTTCATTGATTACCTGAACCTTGTCAATATCGCCACTTTTGAGCATGGAAGTAAATTCCCTGAAGTTGGAAGTTTCAGTGGTTCCTCCCATACTTCCAAAAATCTGGATAGCAATAAATATCAGGAAGATAATGGCATAGACCCAATAAAAATTGAATTTCCTTCCCGGACTATTACCTGGCTTTTTTCCTCCCCCGGTGCCGTTCGGGTTGTTCCCTTTCGAAAACTGTTCTTTCAATTTATTGAGTTGATTTTTATCCTTTTTCACTATAGCTGTTTAAAGTCTTCTTTTAATATTTGTTTTCCAATACGGTTACCTCAGCATCGCTCCAAAGGCTATCCAGATCGTAAAACTCGCGAATATCTTTCTGGAAAACGTGTGCCACTACATTGACATAATCAAGCAACACCCATTCAGAATTGTCGCGTCCTTCCACGTGCCATGGTTTGTCGTTAAGCTTTTCACGAACCACTTTCTCAATAGAATCACTGATCGCATTAACCTGCGTATTAGAGTTACCGTCACAAATAACAAAAAAGTCGCATACAGAGTTTTCAATATCACTAAGGTTGAAAATTGTAATATTCTGACCCTTCACTCCTTCCATTCCTTCTACAATAGAGTCTACTATCTCTGAAAACTTAACCTCTTCTTTGCTTAACTTCATGTAATGCGTTTAATTTTGGTGCAAAATTACGTAAATAATATGCCGGCTCATTCCTAAGTCAGTCTCCGGCTCCCTGAATAAAGTATGGAAACACTATTTATCGGTCAAGAAACAATAAAGCTTGCCGTGGTAGAATCAACGAATTCCTACCTGAAGAACATCATTAAAAATGGTAATCCGGCTGAAGGATTAACCATTATTGCTGAATATCAAACATCAGGCCGTGGACAGTTTGGCAATAGTTGGGAGGCTGAAAAAGGGAAAAACCTATTGTTCAGTGTTTTATTAAGGCCACATTTTCTGATTCCTGAGCGCCAGTTTATTCTTAATATGTCAGTCTGTCTTGCTGTAGTAGATAGTCTGAATGAAATTAGTCCGGGCTTTGAGATTAAATGGCCGAATGATATCCTGTATAACAAACAGAAAGCAGGGGGGATATTAATTGAGAGTTCTATAAGTTCTGAGTTTCTTGAAACCACAGTAGTGGGTATCGGCCTCAATGTAAACCAAACTGATTTTAATCATCAAAAGGGCAGAACCTCCCTAAAGAAAATTAATGGTAATACTACGGATACCAATTACCTGATGCAAAAAATTCTTGAAAAACTGGAAAGCCGCTACCTGAGACTTAAGAAGGGGAATGTGACTGGATTATTCAGGGAATACTATTCCATCATGTATGGCATGGAGAAAGAGTTGCCGGTATGGATTGAAGGTTCAGAAACCTCCATAAGACCATTGGCTGTTGAACCCAGCGGGGAACTTTTAGCCTTACATAAAGGTAAAAAAGTTCGCTTCCGTTTTAAGGAAGTAAAGTTTATCCTCAACTAGATTTCAGACAATTTATCGGCCAGATTTTCCAGGAAATTTTTCAGGGGTTTTTCAACCATCATGCGCATCATCATGTTGAAATCTCCGTCAAATTTAAAATGAGCCTGACAAGTATCATCGGTTAGTGAGGCGATATGACAGGCCATGGTGAAATTGAGCTTAGAGCTGGCCGATTTAAGTTTGATGTAATCCGGACGTTTTTCTTCATCGGCAATAACCCTGACTTCAGGTAAACCTTTCATTTGAAACATGAAGGAATCCTCATCTGCCTCAAATTTTTGTACCGCATCGGGCATTAGCTGGTTAAAATTTTTGAAATCACGCAGCTGATCGTAAAGTGCTTCTGACGACTTATTGACCGTTACGGTTTTTGATTCAAGGTGTAACATGAAATTTTGGTTTATGAGTTGAATGAAGGTTAAAAAGAAACAATAGATCTAGTTTTGCCATTCGGAAGGGTTTTCACGCCACTTCTTCAAAGTTTCCATGGTAGCCTGATCCATGTAGCCGCTGGAATTTACCTGCTCTAAGAGATGTGTGTAATCGCTTAATGTTAACAACCGGCAATTAGCATTTTTAAAATTTTCTTCGGAAACAGGGAAGCCATACGTAAAGAAGGCCGCCATTCCCAATACATTGATATGGGCATCACGCAAGGCCTGAACCGCCTTTAGGCTGCTGCCACCAGTGCTTATAAGATCTTCCACAACCACCACACTCTGGCCGCTTTCTATCTGACCTTCAATCTGGTTTTTCCGGCCATGACTTTTAGGTTCAGGGCGTACATATACAAAAGGAAGTCCCATTTCCTGAGCAACCAAAACCCCCATGGCAATAGCCCCGGTAGCCACCCCCGCAATTAAGTTAGGGGTACCATATTCTTCACGGATGGCTTTTACCATATTCTCTCTCAGGAAATTCCGGACTATCGGGTAACTTAAAGTGATGCGATTATCACAATATATAGGAGATTTCCATCCGCTGGCCCAGGTAAAGGGGGCCTCGGGTTGTAATTTTATTGCCTTAATTTGCAGGAGTTGCTCGGCTGTTTGGCGGGCTAATTCAGTATCAAAAATCATGGCTTCAAATGTATAAAGTTTTCATCAACGATTCGTCCCTGGAGTTTGTTCCAAATCACCCTGAAAACCAGAATGTGGTGCATTGGAAAGAAAGAGACCGGCTTGAGGAATGGATTGAAAGAATGGAAACAACCGAAGAAGTGGCACACTATGCATTGGCTACTGAAGACCCGGAAGAACTCTGGACCCGTTTTATGAGCTTTTATAAGCATATTGATGCAGCTGGGGGAGTAGTACGCAATAAGCTCAATGAGATATTAATGATCTATCGGCTGGGTAAATGGGATTTGCCTAAAGGGAAACTGGAAGACGGTGAAAGTGTGGAAGAGGGAGCTATGCGTGAAGTGATAGAAGAATGTGGTATAACTCAACTTGAGATTATAAAAGCCTTACCCGCTACGTATCATACCTATTTTATAAACGGGCAGCGAGTTTTAAAGCGCACGTATTGGTTTACTATGCGAACAGATCACCATACAGAACTGGTACCTCAAAGGGAAGAGCAAATTACTGAGGCACAATGGGTAAAGCCGGACAGGATGCCTCAATATCTGGAGAATACCTATGCCAGTATCCGGTGGCTTTTGCAGCAAACGGATTTTTGAATCAGGCTACCTGAACAGCTTTGGGTACAAATTGAGAATAATCTCCTCCGTGGCGGATCACATCGCGCACAATACTGGAACTGATGGAGGAAAGCCCGGATGCCGTTAATAGAAAAACCGTTTCCAGGTCATGATTTAATTTACGATTGGTTTGGGCTACCGCTTTTTCAAATTCAAAGTCAGCCGGGTTTCTGAGCCCTCTTAAAATATACCCGGCTTCTTTTTCGCGACAATAGTTAACGGTTAAGCCTGAATAGGAATCCACTTCAACTTTAGATTCATGTGCGAAAGTTTGTCTGATCCATTCCAGGCGCTGTTCCAGTGGAAACATATACTTTTTAGTGGCGTTCTTTCCAACCGCTACTATGATCTTATCAAAAAGTGGCAGGGCACGACTTATAATGTCGTGATGGCCTAAAGTGATGGGGTCAAATGAACCCGGGAATACAGCAGTTTTCATTTTTTGCTTTTTAGGGCATTTTCTACGGTTTGGTCAAAGAGTTCTCCCAAAGAAACTCCGGCATACTGCGCTTGTTTAGGCAACAGACTCTCATTGCTGAGACCCGGAATGGTATTTACCTCTATTAAGAAGGGAACTCCGTTTTCCGTTACAATATAGTCTACCCGGGCAATTCCGTTAAGATTAAGACTTTCGTAAATAAATTCACTTTCCTCCATTACCTGGGCGTAGGTACCCTCAGGAATTCGTGCAGGAGTTACCTCCTCAGAAAGGCCGCTGTATTTACTCTCATAATCAAAAAATTCATTTTTCGGAACAATGTCCGTAGCGGCCAGCGCCTTAATAAACCCACTATGATTACTTACACCACAGGCTACTTCAGTACCTTTTACCATGGCTTCAATAATAATCTGGCTATCTACATCAAAAGCGGCTTCAATTGCTTCATTTAAATCCGCAGCGGACTTCACTTTGCTTACTCCAATACTACTTCCGCTTCGGTTGGGTTTCACAAAGCAAGGCAGGCCTACCTGTGTTATAATATCCTCTGCGTTGTATTCTTCATGACGGGCCAGGTAATAGGCTTCGGCAATATTAACACCCAATCCTTTGAGAAGCATACTGCATTCGGCTTTGTTAAAGGTCAATGCACTTTCAAACTGACCGGAGGAAGTTTGGGGCAGACCAATCAGATCTAAATAACCAGCCAGTGGTCCATCTTCTCCCGGGGCTCCGTGTATGGCATTAAATACGGCATCAAACTTTAGTTTCTCGCCATCAATCTGTGCGGAAAAATCGTTCTTATCAATCGGGTACTCGGCATCATTGTGTAATACTACCCAACGGTCCCTACGGATTAAAACCAGATAAGGATTGAAGTGTATTTTGCTGAGGTTCTCAAAAACTACGTTTCCGGATTGAATTGAAACGTCATACTCGGACGAAAAACCGCCCATTACTACGGCAATGTTGTGTTTCATAAAAGTATTAGAAGCTGAGCAAAGTTAATTTTTTTGACAATGTACCGGCAGCCATTTCCTTGTATTGTAAACAGTCTTTTACTGAACCAAAAAAATAAAGACCAGAGCATTAATTTATTTATTTACACCGGCTATTAAACTCAATCCAGCTCTCCAAAAACCTTTTGAAGAATGGCATTAACCCGGGCCAATGGGTCTTTGCGTATTTGAGCTTCTTCCTCGCCAACTTTTAAAAAGAGTCCATCCAGACCCTTGCTGGTAGCGTGAGCAGAAACATCTGTAGCGGCAATGGTTTGAATACCCATAAGCGAACCAATAGTGCCGGCCGTGGGAATTTGAGTATTCAGAATATCATTGTAATCACTTAAAAAGTTTTCATAGGAGGTAACTACGCTGGTATTGCCAACCTTTACTTTATTCAGAGCATTATCAATACGAGGCTCATACTCATTAAATAAAAAAATGCTGGTTTTAGAAGAAAGGTACTGAGTAGCAGCTCTGTCATTGCCACCAAATAAAATAGTATTGGCATCATCAATGGTGATATCCAGAATAGCATCCAGAAAAATAGGACCGGCTGTATTGGCGGCATCTTCGGCTGCACGATTAATACCGGTAATTAATTCATCTTCTTTTGTTTTAAGACCGGCAATGTTAATGCCCAGCAAATTATTGCTGTACCCATCGTATAGCATTTGCCCGGTTATGGTTGCCCCCAGAATTGTAAATGATTTACTTTTAAATGTAGTAAGGCTGCCTTGTACTTCATCGGGGAGGAGAATTTTAACCGCCTGATCCTTAAGGTAACCATCGGTGGCAGAAAGTATACTCACCGAGGTGTCGGTTCCTACTTTTAAGGCTTCTTTAAGACCTTCCGTAATTTCAGTATCGCTAAGGCCTGAATTCAGAAAGTTATCGATCTCATTGGTTTCGCAAGCGGTAAATGTCAGTAAAACGGCAATTAAAACAAGAGGTAAAGCGCGCATGAAAGAAGGTTTTTTATTTAAAATATTACAAAGCTATTTCCGTACCAAAATTAAGGAGTTGTAGGGAAAGTCAGAAAGATAATGTGAGTTGCACGGATTGTTTGGTGTCATCACCTTGCAGGTTAGACATACTGATGCCCAAAAGGCGCACCGCTTTCTCCGGGAAAGGCTGATGCAGAAGTTCCAGTGACTTTTGCAATATCAAGGCTGGTGCTGCGGTGTAGTTGTCAAAAGTAAAGCTGCGGGTATGCTGTTCAAAATCAAAGTACTTGAGCTTAAGAGTTACCGTTTTGCCGCTGGTGTTGGTGGAGATTATACGTTCTTCCAGCTTACTCATGATATTCTTTAGGGCTTCCTGCATTTCATCCGGAGTCTTCAGGTCGCGGGAAAAGGTACGTTCTGCTCCCAATGATTTTCGTGTGCGATCCGGTTTTACCCGGCTCTTTTGCAAACCACGTACTATATTGAAGTAGTGCTGGCCGGATTTGCCAAACTCACGTATAAGCAGAGCCAATTCCCAGCGCTTAAGATCTTTCCCGTGATGAATGCCTAATCGTTTCATCTTTTCAGCGGTTTTAGCACCAATACCATAAAATTTCTGAATAGGTAAATCTTCCAGGAAACCCAGAACCTGATCAGGCATAATAGTCTTTTGTCCGTTTGGTTTATTGATGTCTGAGGCTACTTTAGCCAGGAATTTATTGATGGATATACCGGCCGAAGCGGTAAGTTGGGTTTCCTCGTAAATACGTTGCCTGATCTCCCTGGCAATGCGGGTAGCGGTTTCAATTCCTTTTTTATTTTCAGTAACATCCAGATAAGCCTCATCCAGTGAAAGAGGTTCTACCAGGTCGGTGTATTCAAAAAAGACACATCGGATCTGTTGTGAAACCGAACGGTACTTTTCAAAGTCAGAACGTACAAAAATGAGGTCCGGGCATTTGCGATAGGCCAGGGAAGAAGGCATGGCAGATCTTACTCCGAATTTACGGGCTTCATAACTGGCCGCAGCCACTACGCCCCTTTCACGTGAACCACCTACGGCTACAGGTTTTCCGCGTAGTTCCGGGTGGTCGCGTTGCTCTACGGAAGCGTAAAAAGCATCCATGTCTACGTGGATAATCTTGCGTATATATTCTTCTTCAATCAACTATTGCTGTTTATACAGCCGAAAGGTAAATGAAACGACCAGATTATTATTTATGAGGCTTCTGCCGAGCCGTGACTTCTTTCAGAGCATGAAACTTTATGGTTTAATTTTTTTAGTTTAGACTTATACAGAGGGTATATGCCTGATCGTCATTGAACTCGTCAGGATCATAGACTACCATTGACGTTTAGGGAGAGGGTGAATAGAAGTATTTTGTAGTTTTGGGTACATGTTATCCAAAAAGTCAAAATACGCCATCAATGCTTTGGTTTACCTGGCACGTAAGTATCAGCAGGACCCTAAAAAGAAGATTCAGATACAGGAGGTGTCTGAAAATCAAAACATCCCCAAAAAGTTTTTAGAGGCCATTTTACTCACTCTTAAAAATCAGGGTATACTGGGAAGTAAAATGGGGCGCGGTGGAGGATACTATTTACGCAAAGAACCCGGAGAGGTGAACCTTGCTGAGGTGTATCGCATTTTTGATGGAGCGATAGGCCTTTTGCCCTGTGTAACCTATCAATATTACGAGAAGTGTGAAGAATGTATTGACGAGGATATTTGTGGCATACGTGAAGCCATGCAGGAGGTTCGTAATCAAACGGTGGATATTCTCAAGTCCAAAACACTGCAAACTATTATTGAACATGAGGATAGTAAGAGAATCCGAAATTAAAAAGGCCGCCTCAAACGCTTGAAACGGCCTTTCTCAGGGTAAGGTTAGGTATTTTACTTTTTGATGATGCGGGCTACATGTCCCTGTGCATCTTTGATAATATACAGGCCAGCTGGTTGATCGCTGAGATCGGCTTCATTCTTATGGTCTATAGTTTGAATCTTGCGGCCATCTGAATGAAATACGTCATAAGTACCGGTTTGGTCAAAATGTACTTTTCCAGCGGTTGGATTGGGGTATAGGCCCATTTTGGTTTGTCCGTTTTCTTCTAAGCCAATGCTAAAATAAACTTCATAAATAGTTACGGTTCCACTTACTTCATTGGAAACAATAAGCAGGTTCTTACCACTGGGGCTGGAAACTGCAGGCACAAATAATAAACCTTCAGGACCCAAATCTCCGGCTGCGGGATCGGTAGCAGCTTTGGTGAAATCACGGTTAAGTTCATACATCATGAATCCGGGTGTGGCAGGATCTGCCACATTGTAGATCATAATGCCACCCATGCGTTCCAATCCGATAAAAGCCAGGTTTACCCCATCTACATTTCCTACTACAATAGCTTCGGGCTCTGGTCCCTTATCATCACTACGACTTTTGAAAGAGGAGTTGTCATCATTATTAGAGTTAAATTGATTGGGATGGGCGGTAGCCAGGTATTGTTCAAACTCGTCTCCACTATCCCAAATCAACTGCCCCTGGTCATTCCATATACTAAAAGAGCGGCTCCCGTAATGAAAAAGAGAATCATAATCTCCATCTCCGTCATTATCACCTAATGAGGTAGTTACATTCAGACGCCCTAAGGCATCATTATTTTGAAGGGCCGCAGCATTAGGAAATTGAATAGGATCAAGGGTAAGATCTTTAACACGCTCCTCTTCGGAATAACCATCGTAATCACGGGCATCACCCTCATTGGCACTGGCGATATAGGTACTACCATTGGCTTCAAAAGCAGTGATGGCGTCTGGTTGGTACATTCCAAACAGATTGCTGTAGGTAGTGATATCAATGTTGGCAGCAGTATTGGAAGCGTCCAGGCCTATTATGCTGCGATCCGTGTAACCCAAACCTACAATGGTATCAATGGTTTTTGTGGCCAAATCTATGATCATCATAGCATTGTTTTCCTGGATAGCTACAAAAGCCTTGGTGGAGGAACCGTTAACGGCAATGTATTCCGGCTCAAGATCCTGAGCAATAGTTTGTGCGCCACCGTTTCCATAAATATTGATAAGCGGATCTATAGACGTTCCGTTTAAGCCGGAAAAACTAATTTGGGTAACATCAGCCTGGGTAAGGTTCATGGCGCCAGCCGTCATGTCTATAATGCTTACCGAGCCTTCCGGGTCTATAATATAATCATCATCCGGTTCTCCTTCATTGGCTATCAAAAGCATGCTTCCGTCCGGAGAGAAGGTAACCATATCCGGCAGGGCTCCCAGAGTAAGCTTATTAAGATATGTGCCTAATGTATCAAAGAATACCACCGAACCATCATCTTGCTTGCTGCTGATAGCTTCACCTACTACGGCTACTACGCCATTGTATACCGCTACACTATTTACTCCGCCTATGTAGGCTGAAAGGTCTACCTGTGTGATAAGGCTTGGATTATAGATGTCAGATATATCTACAATGTCCAGTTTGGTTTCGCTGCCATTTGTGGAAAAAAGGCGTTTACTGGCCGGATCAAAAGAGGCGATTTCCGCGCCCCCATCGTCAAAAATGCCGGTGGCATAAGTGCCCGCTTTTATAAAGTTTACCATTTGGGCAGAAGCGGAAATGCTCCAAACAGAAATGATCAGAAAATAAAAGTACTTCATGATGTGTGTTTTGGATTGTTTAGCTGCAAAACAAGTTGGTGCGGGTGGCTTCAAGGTTAAGCCTGAATTAAGAAAAGGTAAAACACGGCTTAGAAAGTGCAGCCTACACCGATGTATACGTTACGGGGTCCGGAAGTAATGATACCTGGTCCGGGGTAACCAGTGGCTCTGCGGGTAAAATACACCGCATCGGTTACATTATTGACCCCTCCTTCCAGCTGAAAAGCTCCGATGGAGTAATCTACTGAAAAGTCAAGGACTGCATAGGATGGGATAATGCCAAATATACCGGTTGCAGAGCCCTGGTTACCATTGGCCCCGGCATTGGTGGCTTCTGAGAATTGCCTGGAAACATAGGCGTATTGAAGGTTTAACCCCAGGTTTTTCCAGGTACACTGAAGGCCGGTCTTAAAGTTCCACTCCGGGACGTATTCCACACGGTTTCCTTCAATGGCTTGTTCAGCGGCATTAAAGTATTCAGCATAGGTATAGGCAAGATTGGTAAACAGAGCAAACTGCCAGTTACCTTTTAGTTGTACAAGAGTATTTATATCCGCTTCCAGGTATGACTCTAAACCCATGATATTGGCATCGGCAATATTGGTGGTATAGCGCACCAGGCGTTGTCCGAAAAACTCATCTTCAACTACCCGCAGGTAAGAACCGATGCGATCCTGATAGCTTAGCCAGAAGAAACCCACATCTGAAGTGAGCCAGGACGTAACATTTCCCCGAATGCCCAGATCCAGGTTAAAACCTTTTTCATCCTGTAACTGCGGATCAACGGCAGCAGAGGGATTGATCACCCGGATATCATTGAAGGTAATAGCACGATAGTTCTGTGAAAAATTACTGTAAAGCTCCAGCTTGTCATTTAACCGGTAGCCCACTCCTATGCCCAGCAAAAGCAGGTTGCGAATGCGCTGACGGTTCTCAAAGGTAGAGCTGTCAATTACCACTTCACCGGTTAGCGGAATGCGGATGGAGCTATCGTAATAGCCATCGGCTGTAGTTACAATGCGATCCAGCCGCACACCGGGTGTAAGGGATAAATGATCCGTAATATTAAATACATTTTCAGAGAATACAGCGAGGTTGTAACTGGGGAAGTTATAATCGGATTTCAGTTTAAGGTCTTCTGAATAAAAATCAAAATTGGCATCGGAACCCGTACTGCCAAAACCCTGGGTTTTTTCCGTAAAGCCCCTATATACTCTGGTCCCGATCAGAAAGGCAGCAGGTTGTTTTCTTAAACGGTAACGGTGCAGAATTCTGGTTTCATTTCCCACGTTACGGTAGTAGTCCACTAAAAGATCACGGTTGTTATAAGGTTGCAGATCCGGGCGGTTAGGAGTTTGCAAATTACCCACGGCCTGCCGCGTACCTATGAGTCCAAAGAAGCGGGAATTTAATAAGGTTTGATCAGAAATATCGTAATCTAAATTTAATGAAGCCAAATTCCATTGTACCTTAAACCAATTGCGTGAGCGCAAAGACTGGTAGGGGTCTTCTTCATATTGTACATCCGTGAGTCCTCCGGGTTGTTGTGCCAGGTACGACATATGGGTATAGTCTGCCGAGATCCGGAAACGGGGTGAAAATTCATAACCCAGACGCAGATAGTTGGTGTTGGCGTAAAAATCTGTATAATCCCTGAAGCCACTGCCGGTACGGTAATTCCAGAAGGTGTAATAATTAAGTTTTCCGGATTGACCACCCAGCTCATTATAGGTATTAAAGTACCCTACACTGTTGTAGGTGTTCATGGTTTTGCCAGCCAGTTTTTTATCAGTGACGCCTTTTTTAAGCTTCAGGTTAATCATACCACCAAACTGAGTACCGTATTGCAGTGATGCCGCTCCACGCACAATTTCAATACGTTCAATGGCTTGCATGGGGGGAGCATAATAGCTTTCGGGGTAGCCCAATGCATCGGCTGCCATATCATATCCGTTTTGGCGAGTATTAAAATTTGAGGTCCTGTCCGGGCTAAGGCCCCGGGCGCCTACACCCAGTTGTAAACCGGCTACATCACTTTCCCATACATTTACACCGGGTACTCTTGCAAATACCTGCCGGGCATTGTTACTGCTTAGGTTAGCGGTAAGATCTTCCACTTGTATGATCTCATTTTTTTTGGAAGCATAAATGGCCGTTCCCTCTACATTTTTAAGTCTGCGGTATACCGAAGAATTGGTACGGCCATCCTTATAAATCACCTCCAAACCTGCCTGAACATTGGGAGTAAGAGAAACGGTAAGCTGAACCGGGGCGGGCCCTACCTCAATCAGGGTATCCAACCGCTTCATTCCCACATAAGAGATCTCTACTCTATGTTTTCCGAAAGGCACGGTAGTAAGGCTGAAGTTGCCCTCTGCATCGCTCAGAGTTCCTTTCCTGAGTTTGGGAATGTAAATGTGGGCCTGTACCAGAGGCTCGGGGATTCCGCTTTCCTGAGTTAGGATAACTCCACGGATAATACCCGTTTGAGCGGATAGAGCTGCATAAGATAAAATCAGAATAAGAATGATCTTAATTCTCATAGGGAAGTATCCAGTCTTTGGGCGCAAAACTATCATCCTTTTTGGTAAGGTCCGCTTCCGGATCAATAAAAAGACGGCTTCCCTGCCCGTTTAAGGTTACATAGGCCTCAGCTGTAATCTGAGGGTCCTCAATACCCTGTTCCTGGTATTTAGCTTCCAGGAAGTGTGCAAACTGCAGGATCAGATCCGGTTGGGTAGACATCTGTTTTTCCTGATTAGGGGTAAGATAATCTGAAGGGTGTGCTTCTCCTGTGCGGCCGCTGGCCGGGTCAGTGATGTGAAAAGTTACATAACCAGCTTTTTCGATGAGCATTACGCGCCAACTCAGGCGGTAGCCCTGTTCCGTCCAGAAGAGTGAGCCGGGATAGGCCATAAAGCGCCAGGGCCATAGTATCTGCCAGGTCAAAAAGAGTATGAAGAATATCTTTAAGGGTGTATTTAGTCTGGCTTGCATGAAGGAGGTGGAAGCAGGTACTTTAAAAATGCCGGATAACCGGTTGAGAATGGCTTGATGAAAATCATTCCCAAAAAACACCAGCGTACAAAAGATCATAACCCACGGAAACACACCAATAGGAAAGAGTAACCAGGTAAGTACATGAAAAACAATAACCGTAATGTAGGCATATGGACGGGTTTTACGATTCCATAAAAAAAAGGGAATACTAAGGTCATACAACGCACCGAACCAACTGAAAAAGTAAGCTACCCATTCATAATCCATAAGGGGCCCAATAAGGGGGAGGCCGGCTTTGGAGGGTAACCAGATCTTCATAGGCAAGGCTTCCAGCATCCAATCCGGATTCAATTTGGCAAGGCCGGCATAAAAATAAACGATACTCAGCAGGAGCCGCAGGATATCCACAAAGAAGCGAGGACCGAGAAGTGCGGGGCGGATAATTCCAAAACGGACGTCCAGTGAATACAAGCGATGGGCAGGAAGCCAGATCATTATAAAGGCAACCAGGCTTACAAAATAATAATGGTTGAGGTAAGTGGATACGTCAATCAGTTCTACATACGTAAAGCTTAGGAAAAAAAGCACGGATGATAAACGGTAAAACAAGCCCAGGCTCATAGCTATAGCCGACAGGCCCATTAAAGTAAACAGGCCGTACATGCCGGCAGGACTTAAGGCCTGAACCCACTCAAAACCATAATACTTAAAATGAAAGGCTGGTTCAATATAAAGCTCGTGTATCCAGCCGTAAGCCCAGAAACGCAGCACGGAGAAGAACATGAGTATTCCGAAAATGATACGGAAAACAGCCAATGGTGCCAGTGAAACAACTGAGCTGAAATACCGGGTAGGAGAAAGTCTTTCCGGGCTAGTCGCCATCGTTATCCGTAAAGGTTAGGGTAACTGAAAGGGCAGAACTCATATCTGCTTTTACCAATACTACCAGGCTGCGAAGCGCCTGGTACAATTCTTCAGTAGCGGCCGTTTCAAGTGATCCTTCCAGAGAAGGATGAATGTTTTGCAATTGATTCTCCACTTTATCCAGCTGGTTAAGAATTACTTCACTGAGCAATTGATTACTCTTTCTGGCATTCAGCTGATTGAGGTAATCATCAAAGCCCATCCCATTAGCACCGGTAAATAGCTGGTGGAAAATGATCAGATTTTCTTGCAGGCAATGGCGTGATATTTCACTCCGGTACGCTTCTAAAAAAGAAGGGTCAGCTTCACGGTTTAGATCTTTTCCCAAAGGTTTACCCAGTTTGGTAAGCAGCATAAACTCCAGGTGAGCCGACATTTGGTTTACCGTAAGGCTCAGAGAACCGTCCAACCCACTGAGGGTGCTTTCCTCGTACGTTTTAAGATAATTATCGCCAAGTGGCGACCATAAACTTGCTATTTCCAGTGCTTTCTGGTTCAGATTGGTGCAGCAAGCCAGGATATAATCTACCCTGCGGGGTTCATCAATTAACTGTTGCAACAAGCTTGCGGGTTGATGATTCTCAAAAAGGAGATATTCTATTGCTGGTAAACCTTTGGATGTAGCTCCTTTGGTTTGGATAAAACTTTCAGTGATCGGGTCGCTGCCCTTAATAAAGCCTTCTATAAAATCTTCATTGGTGGGCCATTTATCCACCAGGCTATACATCCTAGTTTCGTTAAGCGGACCAAATTTCAGTTGTTCTATGCGTTTGGAAGAATATTTAGTCAATACCCACTGTGCTTTCAGGTACTCCAGACTCTGTAAATCAGGTTGAGCACGAAAAGACAGTGCTGCTTTTTTAAGGCTGTCGGTCTGATCTGCAAAATCCAGAAAAGCAGGCAAGATTACTTGTTCACCCAGGTTGGCAAAAAGGGCCTGACGGTTAAAATCAGCACCGGACGGGCTTTTATCTTTCGTATCATCCTCACAAGATGCCAAACCGAGTATAAGCAAAAGAAATAGCGCAGGATTAATTCTCATAACGATTCCAGGAATTGGATAAGTTGGTCACGTTCGGCAGTTGATAACTCCAATACTTTTTGGCGGGAGGCCGAAGCTTCTCCACCGTGCCATAATACTGCTTCCATCAGATTGTGAGCCCTTCCATCATGCAGGTAGCGGGTATGATCATTTACTACTGAAAATAAACCGATTCCCCATAAAGGCGGGGTGCGCCATTCACTGCCGGAAGCTTCATAGTCTTCAATGCCATCGGCCAGGCCGGGGCCCATATCATGAAGCAAAAGATCGGTATAAGGGCGAATGGTCCGGTTGGAGAAAGCCTCCATTTCAGGATGATCACCGGTAATCAGCTTAGGCAGGTGGCATTTAGCACAACCTATCTGGTTAAAAAGTACTTTTCCGGCCTTAACCTCTGGCTTATCTATATTCCTTCGTGCGGGTACGGCCAGGCTTCTCACGTATAATACTACTTTGTCCAGGTCGTCATTTTCAATTTCCGGTGTTCCCCCGTTAGGTGCATCTGCACAGGCCTGCTGACCATTCGCACAATTCTCATCCGGGTATACCCAGGTGGTGATGCCCATATCACCGTTAAAGGCCGCAGCGGTTTGTTGTAATATATCGGGTTGATTGGCTTTCCAGCCAAAGCGCCCCACAGTACGTTTTTGCTCTACATCGCTCCACACATAATTGGGTCTTCCGCTAATACCGTCACCGTCCAGGTCATCAGGGTCAGACCATGACAGCAACTGAGATTCACTGATAGCTTCTAAAAAACCCAAACCGATTACCTGATTGGCCACCCGTGGAGAGATATGGGTATTAGCTTCCAAAGAACCGTAGGCAAGGTCAGTTATCTGGTACTGCGGTTGATGCAAAATATAATCTGTGCCGTCTGCAAACTGTCCGGTTAACGTTTGATAGCTCAGAGCCATAGTGCCCTCGGCATTTACCCCGCTAATCCCACGATCCTGTAACTGGCCCCCGTAATGTAAATCTCCGCTTTGCTGGCCGTTTATAGTACGGGCCGCTTTGGTAATTCGATATAAAAGACCAGTACCTTTTTCACCAGCAAAAAGGGGTGGGCGCCCACGGCCATCCTTAAAATGACAACCGGAACAAGCCCTTGAGTTGAACAATGGTCCCAATCCATCCCGTGCAGTAGTGGAAGAAGGAGCCTGGACCCAATTCTGATTGAAAAAGGAGTTACCTACAAAAAACCGTAACTCATCATCCCCCTGCAAACCGTCAATCTGAAAACCAAAGGCATTAGGCCCGTCATTAAAAACAGTACCTGGCCCAGCTGAAAAAACTTCACCTTCATCTGTAACTATTGCCGGACTGGTCTTCAGGTCCTTTTGACAGGAAGTCAGCGATAGTATAAGGACAACTGGTAGTAAAAACTTTTCAGTGAACCGGTTGTACATAGGTTTTTATTGCGGCAAGTCGGTTGAAATGGCAATACCCAGAGCGGCAGCTGCTTCGGCAATCTTATCTCCCTGATCCTGTAAAGAACGAACGGTAAGCATAATAGGCCCTTCACCTCCTACAGTTTCCTGGGTAAGTGCATGGTCAAAAGGAACGGGAATGGCCCCGGCCCGGCCTATGCTTTGGCGGATAAGAGCGTCCAGCTCAGTAGCCAAATCTGCATTTACTTGCTGCAGTAATTCGTTAACAGAAGCTCCATTAATGGTTGACCCATCGGTGCGGGTATAGCTGGCAGAATAAACATTCAGGATACCTTGTGCATTCAGTATAATGTCGCGGTGGGTGTTATCGGAAAAGCAGGAGTGTTCATCCTCCTGGTCCTGGTTGTCAAGTGCCACATAGATGCGCTCGCCTGCCAGCTCAGATTTACTCAACACACCCATACCGATCATTATCTTGCGGATACTGTTATCGGCTTCATCATTTACAAAACTGTTGTAGTAGCTGGCACCATTAGCCCAGGCGTCTACCATCGTTTTCAGGTCTTCCACCAGAATGGCGGCAGTAGCTTTAAGGTAATCACCTCTGCGTGATTGGTTGTCATTGGTTCCTCCGTTTACATAGTCGGTAAAGGAACGGTTACCGGGGCCATTAGCGTTAAAATCCTGACCCCAAAGCAGGAATTCGATAGCATGGTAACCAATGGATATATTTTTTTCAGAGCCGTTTTCATTCAAACTTCTGAGGGTGGACTGGTCAATAACAGGGAACTCACTCATGTTATTCACAATGTTCTTTTCGTTCCCGGAATTTTCATCATTACCAGTTCCGCTTTGCACATAATCAATATGCGACTCATCCAGAGGCCAGGCATTCAGGTCGCCTTCCGGGCCTTCTGCATCATCAATGGGTCCTGAATAAAAACGGTAAACTTCAGTTTGTCCATAAGGCTCACGGGCATCCAGCCAGGCTTGTTTGGCCTCTTCAAATAAAGAAGCTGAAGGAGCGTCTACAAAAGCATTGACCTTATTTTGAAGATTTACCGCCCCGTTGTACGCATCCTCATAACTGGCGTGTACTATAGTAGCGTAATCCGTTACGATTTGCGTTTTAAGTTCAGAATAATCAGCCGGAGGTGTATCCTGCGTTTTGTCTTCATCCTTACTGCATGAGGTAAGGGCTATACCGGCAGCAAGAATAGCTGCCCAATGTTTTGGGGTTCTGAAATTATTCATGGATTTCTTTTGTTTGAGAATCTGATTTTTAATCGCCATCGTTATCCTGGTAGGTAATGAGTACACCCATTGCGGATGGCATATCGGTTTTAAGCAGGATCACATTTTTCTGTATTTCAAGGTATGCCGCATCCACTTCGTTTTTATACTGATCTACAGCGAGACTCAAAGGGGCAGGAATCTTTTCCACGGCTTCAAGGGCTAAAGAAAATTGTTGATCAATAGCTTCATATAAAGGTTCTCCATTATAGGTAGTTGCACCTAAAGCTTCTGTATAGGCCATAAGACCGGGGCCTTGCCGGGTGCCGTCAAAAGAAATGCCACGGTATAAGTTATGGGTGGCTTCCAGGTTGGCGATGATGAGTTCCTCAGACATTTGGCTGAAGTAGCCTTCGCAGGCGAAAGGGTAGGTTTTACCCAAGGTTTTTTTGCCAGCCGGGAAACCGATCTTGGCATTTTTAATGAGTTCGTAATCCTTATTAAGCGCATTGACCATTTGGCTCAGGGCACTTCCTGCCGAGTTTCCGGTAGAACCCCTGAAGGTGGATTTGTAGTTTCCGGGGTTTATCCAGGCTGTGTAAATAGTTTGCCATTGGTTGGCCATATCCGAAAGTACCGCATCTACATAATTGCGATAATACTGAGACTGACTGGCCTTTCCCATTAATTCAGCAGAAGCGGAAGTGCTGAAGAGTAAATAATCAAGAGCCGGAAGCCCTTTAGCTGTAAGGTTGGAGGCACTTTGCAGGTTAGCACCGCCTGAAGCTATATTTTGACGGATCA
The DNA here is from genome assembly GCA_965212245.1 of Owenweeksia sp. Taxonomy (GTDB): domain Bacteria; phylum Bacteroidota; class Bacteroidia; order Flavobacteriales; family Schleiferiaceae; genus CAKZNE01. The sequence goes on from OZ243107.1 coordinate 2,081,959, forward strand.
GCGCGGTGTCTGCCGGATATGTATTGAGTTGTGCCCGGAGTGAAATATCAGCGGCCGGACCTATTTCAAAAGCTTTGATCTGCTGAAAAGCAAGGTAGCAGCCCTTAAAACTATTGCGCAGTGCCTCCAATTCCACCGGGTCAAATTGCGCCTGTGTGAGGCTGGCCCATGTGAATTGTAAATGAGTGAGTTGCTGATCAAAATTCTGATAAGCGGGCACTATATTCTGATCGATCCAATACTCCAGCATGGCATCGCGGTCAAAATCAACCTTGCCATTTTGGTTGCTGTCATCTTTGGAGCATGAAGAAAGAAAAACAAGCAGGCCGGCAATTGTGGCCAGCTTGCTCATCTGAAATAATTCACTAAACCTGCTCATTAAAACTTTTCTAAAGAATTTCTTTTTCCTGTTGCAATTCAAAACGGGTTGCCAGCATATCCCGCAGTGTGTTTAAGTCCTGAATACTTACCTCGTATAGGTTGCCGAGATATACCGGTAGTATATCGCTCATGATCTCTGACCTGGTCATGCGTGAAGAAGGGTTGAACTGTAAACTATAGATAAAACCGGCTGCTTCACTTAACTGGTGGTTCCGCAGGGCGTCATCTGCAATGTTCTCTTTGGCCTCATTCAGGTAGTGGATAGCCATTGCTGCGCACACCTGTTCCCAGGTAGAGCGTATCTCAGCTATGGCTTCATCCCGGACTGTATAATTTTTAGAATTGATAGAGGCACGACCTTTAATAAAAGAACTCATCAGGCGGCTATTTACGTTTAATACATCATTTACCGCATTGGTGTATTTGGCCCAAAAGCGGTTATACTCCGCATCACTGTCAAAGGTGAAGCCGGGCGATCCGAATTCTTTGGGTACACCCCAATAGCCGAAAGCTTCATCCCAGTGGTGTTGCATGGCTGTGCCTTCACCCGGTTCAATTGTTTCATTATCCACATCCATCTTAGCATTGCTCAGGTATACACCGGTAGCCTGGTAATAGGCCAACGCTCCCATGCTTCCTTTTTCAATCATTTGAGCAATCTCATACCCGTTTCCATCAAAAAGGTATTGTTTGGTTCCACTGTTGCTTTGCACCAGGCCGGCTGTCCCATTACTTCCGGTGCCGGGATTCTGGCTAATGCTTTCCAGTGTGCTTATCCAGATACCAAAGGTTTCATTGGCATCAGGGTGGATCTTATCTGCAATTTGCTTGGAGCTGTTGTTCAACTCTGTGTTTTGCCAGGTGTAGCCATCGTTATTGAACATATTCAATAATGTAGCCTCGCTTACCGCCTCACCATTATTGGAGGTTTTGGTATACGTTACGATCTCACTCAACATATCCAGGCGGTTATCCTGACCGGAATGACTTACGTTTTCAAAATTATAGGTTTGCGGATAAGACTCTACGGGAGAGCAGGCACATGTGTCTTCTGACTTTTCACAGGATGTAATCAGAATAATTGCGGAAAGAAGAGTTACTAGACCAACTGGTTTCATCGATTCGTTTATTTAGACTCATTTAAAATAACGCGACAAATGTAAGGCATGAATGTCCTTTAGCCAAGTCTATTTAGAAAAAATCTAAATAAGTTGATATTTGGTCTTCCGGTAGCGCTGCGGGCTTTGTCCGGTCCATCTTCTGAAGCTGCGAATAAAGGCGCTGGCATCAGAATAGCTTAGTAAATAAGCTATTTCGGTGATTTGCAGTTCCGGATTTTTAAGGTAGTCTAAAGCAAAGGTCCTGCGTAGTTCTTCCCGTATTTCTATAAAGGTATGCCCCTCTGCGGCTAATTTACGTTGTAAACTCCGTACACTCAGGTTGAGGTTCCCGGCTACGTGTTCAATGAGTGGAAACTCTGGATTTACCAGGTTTACCATGGCTCGCTTCACCTTCTCGTAAAAGAAAGCATTATCCCCCAGCGACTCCAGTCTTTCGCGGGCATGATTTACCAATATCCGCAAGAGCTCATAGTTGGCGGTTACTATCGGTTCTTCAACCTGTTCGGCATTAAAGTACATAGCATTTAAGCCCCGGTTAAATTTAAGTTCGCAATTAAAGATGCGGTGATACTCGGAAACATCAGATGGAGCCGGTCCGCTAAAATGTACAGCTACCGGATAATGCTTTTGCAGGGTGATGGTGTGAAATTCCCGCAGTGTAAAAGCCATTAGTCCCTCCACGGTCTGTTTGGCGGCTACGGTTGATTGCTTTTGCCATTCAGGATCAGGAATCAGTAAAAGCTTATAAAGCTTTTTTTCACGTTTAAGTTCAAGTGGAATATGCTGGCAACCCAGCATGGAAAATTCACAGCAATAATCGAGGGCTTCTTTAACGGTGCGGCTGGTTTGGGTGATCTGCGCAATGAGTCCTGCCGCTGAGAGGTTCAGGTATTCGCCAGCATGAAGGCCAAAAAAAGGATCTCCCGTTTCCTTCACCGCATTTTCCATCGTGTGGTTAAATACCTGGGCGCTTACCTTTTGATTTTCACTACCCAAATCGGTTTCGTTAAGCCCGGTAAATATGAGAAGCTTATTAACAGATGCCCCTTGTACTCCGGCAAAATGAATGAGATTTAATAAAAAGCGCCCGTTAAAAGTCATATTCCAAAAATAGGATAAAAACTATTTGGCATGAAATGTCAATTAACTGGCGCAGCTTGCAAATACTTATGGCCGTAAAGGGGGCAATTTTGCCATGTTAAAGAAAGATAATTATGAAAAAAGCAGAAACTTCTATTGTTATAGATGCCCCGGCTGAAAAGGTTTGGCAGGTATTAACCGACTTTGGCCATTTTAAGGAATGGAACCCGATTATCCGTTCTCTAAAAGGTAAGACTGAAGAAGGGGCTCAATTGGAAGCACACCTGGCTTTGAATGAGAGTGATAAAATCATGAAGTTCAGGCCGGTGGTGTTAAAGAGCGAAAGGAACCGCGAGTTCCGGTGGTTGGGTAAGCTAGGCTTTAAAGGGCTTTTTGACGGGGAGCATTATTTTATTTTAAAGCCCTTAAGTGATGGAAAAACACATTTTATTCATGGAGAACAGTTTTCGGGCCTGCTGGTACGCTTTCTTTCCAATATGTTACGGGAACTGCCGGCCGGGTTCATGCGTATGAATGAAGCTTTAAAAAATCGGGTGGAAAATGGAGGTATATAGAGTTAAACTAAAAAGGGTAATGCTTATCAATGCAGGGTTCAGTGGTATTACCGGGCTATCAGCATTGTTATTTCAAAATTTCATTTCTGTACGGATGGGGATAACCCAATCTCTGTGGCTACCCGTGGTAGGCCTTATATTAATCCTTTTTGCGGGTTTTGTTACCTGGACCGCCCTTCAAAAAAAAGTGCGCCAAAAGGCAGTGTACTTTATTGTTTTTCAGGATGTGTTATGGGTGTTGGGAAGTATATTAATCTTGCTAAACGGCTGGCTGGGCCTGAGTAATGCGGGGAATATAATGGTAAGTTTAATTGCTGTTTTGGTAGGCGCTTTAGCCTGGGTTCAATTTCGTTATATGAACCGGGTATTCAGGATGATCTGATTACCTATTTTTGAAGTAATCCTAATATTGTGAATGAAATAGCCGAATATAACTTTCCGGAAGCGGATAACCTTGCACAGGAGATCCGCCTGATTCCTCTGGAGCAGAACTTTGGCTATACCACCAGTCAGTTTCACCGGCACAATTATTTTGAGTTGTTCCATTTTACCCGGCCGGGGGGTGCGCATCATATTGATTTTAAAGAGTATCCTATACATGCACCTGCGGTGCATATAGTAGTGCCGGGTGGTTTACACCTGGTAGAGCGCAGCCAGGATTCAGAAGGCTTTGTGTTGTTATTTACACGGTCATTTCTATACTCCCTGGTAGATTTCACACCTTCACGTCATTTAGACTTGTGGCACCAAAAGCCGGTGTTTGAATTATCCGGTGCGGAAAATGACTTTGTGCAGATGTGCATGGCACAAATTGGGGAAGAGATTAAGAAAGAGCGTTCCGGCAAGTACAAAGTTATAGCCTCTTTGCTGCATATGATACTCATATTATTATACCGCCAGGCTCCTGAGAAAGGGCGGAGTCCTCAAAGTTTAGTGGAACGATTCTCTGAAAAGCTGGAGCTTTACTTTTCCAGTAACCGCAGTGCCTCTAACTATGCGAAGGAGCTGGGTTGTAGTCTTAACCATCTCAATAAAGCTCTGAGTCAAAATGGTTACCCATCAGCTCAGGCCGGCATCATTGAGCGAAGAATACTGGAAGCCAAACGCTTGTTGATCCATACGGAATGGAGTGTAAAAGAAATAACCTATCACCTGGGGTATGAAGACCCTGATTACTTTGGTAAGGTGTTTAAAAAACATAGCGGGCTTACGGTGTCAGAGTTTGTGAAAAGTAACAGATTGGATTAGATAATACGGTTATCAGGTGAAAATGTACAGCTTCCCTCAGAAGCATCCATGTAATTTAGCCTTACATATAAACAACATAAAAATGAGATTACTAATTACCCTGGTAGCCGTATGTACGGGCTCGTTGCTGCTGGCACAATGGAGCGAAATACAAGATCTTAAGCAGTATCAAACTTTTCATCATACCTATAATGAGGACACTGCTTTTTTTGTGAGTTACGATTGGAATAGCCCTATTATATACCGTACGCTGGATGGGGGGCAAACCCTTGATACCACGGTATTAAGTATGATTCAGCATTCCTGGTTACTGGATATCTGTTTTCCTTCGGCCAATGTAGGGTATGCCTGTGGAGGTACAGCTTTTGGTACGGTACAGAGCCCCATTCTTAAAACTTCAGATGGTGGACAAAGCTGGGATACACTGGTGGCTAACCGTTTTGGATATGAGCTGGGTACGGTTCATTTTGTAGATGAGCAGACCGGTTTTTTTGGAGGCAGTGGACAACTTATTAAAACTACTGATGGAGGCAATACTTTTACCACCCATACGCTTGGAAACGGTGTAGGAGTAGTGAAGGATTTATACTTTAAGAATGCCAATACCGGATTTGCACTACAACAAAGCCGTATTTATAAAACTACTGATGGAGGATTGAGCTGGACGGAAGTATTTTCAGATACGACTGCTGCTGCTTCCCATTATGTGGTGTCCATCTCTTTTCCACAGAATGGAAATACCGGTTATGTGATCAACAGATCATCAGGTGTGATCAAAACCACTGATAATGGTGATAACTGGCAGCAAACTGGTTTGGTGCAAGACAGTGTATGGGCTACTTGCATAGAGTTTACCGATGCCGTTGTAGGGTATGCGGGCACTCTGAATCCAATGAACTTTGATCAGGCCGGACGTATTTACATTACTAGGGATGGAGGCCAAAGCTGGGAATTACAGTACCAGGCAGGTGCAGGTTTAGTGGCAGGACCTGTAACAAGTATAGGAATGGCTAATGCACAGGTGGGCTATGCAATGATGGGAAGCTATATTCTGAAAACGGTGAACGGAGGTATCGGCCTCGGGAGTTTGCCTGGCACTAAAAACTGGCATTTGTACCCGAATCCGGCACGCCATCAGTTTAAACTGGAACTGGAAGAGGGTGATGATGTAGAGGAGATAAGTATGCTGGATATGAGGGGCCGGAAAATACAGGAGTGGGAACCGTCTGATACTTATCATCTCAAGCAATTACCGCCTGGACTTTACTTTATAAGGATAAAAAGTGGAGGCCTGATACACACCGAAAAACTAAGACTGGAATAGGGGGCTTAGTCCATCTTATAATGGAACGAAAGGCCTGCATAACAGCAGGTCTTTTACTTTTTAGTCCAGATCTTAAACCCGGTTTCATCAAAAAGGACTTGACAGCTAATTTAAAGTAACCCACCCGGAAAGCCGGAGTGGGATTATACACCAAACCGGTTAAAAACCCTCAAGCTGTTATTGAACAATTCAATTATTTTATAGCTTGGAGAAAGCTACTTTACATGGAGGCAAAAGTTTTCTCAGCCGCCTCCAGAGTATGTTGGATGTCCTCATCGCTTAAAGCATGGCTCAAAAACCAGCTTTCATAGGCGGAGGGAGGGAGGTAAACGCCTTTCTCCAACATGCCGTGGAAGAATTTTTTAAAATGCTCATTGGCTCCGGTTCCGGCCGAGTCAAAATCACGCACTTGTTGATCCGTGAAGTGAAGACTGATCATAGAGCCTTTTCGGTTGATAGTCCAGGGTAAGCCGGTGTTGGGTAATATACTTTCCAATCCCTCATGGATGGTTTTACATTTTACATCAAGATCGGTGTACACTTCAGGATGATCCTTGAGGTATTGCAGAAGTGTAAGCCCCGCTACCATGGCTATGGGGTTTCCGGAAAGAGTTCCGGCCTGGTATACAGGACCATTGGGAGCTACAAACTCCATGATCTCTGCCTTACCGGCATAGGCTCCTACCGGCATTCCGGCTCCAATCACTTTGCCATAGGTAACCAAGTCGGCTTCAATGCCAAGCGCTTGCTGGGCTCCGCCAAAACCTAGCCTGAAACCGGTCATTACTTCATCAAAAATGAGAATGATATTTTCGTGTGTGCATAGGTCGCGGATACCTTCCAAAAAGCCTTCTTCGGGAAGTATACACCCCATATTACCGGGTATGGGTTCAATAATGAGGGCGGCAATTTCATTCTTATTAGCAGCTACCAGTTCCTTTACACTGTTCAGGTCGTTATATTCAGCTAAAAGCGTGTCTTTTGCTGTACCCGCGGTTACTCCCGGGCTGCTGGGATATCCCAGGGTTACTGCACCGCTGCCAGCTTTGATGAGGAAAGAATCACCATGACCGTGGTAGCAACCGGCAAATTTGATCACCTTATCTTTCCCGGTATAGCCTCGTGCCAAACGTATAGCGCTCATGGTAGCTTCCGTACCGGAATTTACCATACGGACCCGGTCTACATTGGGGATGCTTTCGCAGATCAGCTGAGCAAGTTGTATTTCCAGCTCCGTAGGTGCGCCAAATGAAGTGGAGTTTTCCACTCTTTCCTGGATGGCCTTTATTACCGGTTCAAAAGCGTGGCCCATAATCATAGGACCCCAGGAGGCGATGTAATCGATAAAACGATTACCATCTTCATCATACATATAAGCGCCCTTGGCTTTTTTAATAAAGATAGGGTCTCCTCCCACGGATTTAAATGCCCGTACGGGTGAATTTACTCCACCGGGGATGTATTTAGAGGCGGTTTGAAAAAGGGTTTTACTTTGAGTAGTATTCATAATACGAGTAGGATTGTGGATCTGGAATTTGAAAACTAAGCTTTTGGGGTAACCTGACCTAAAGCTTTGAGTTTAGTTTTTTAATAATGTCTTTGACAAAATAAGTAGCTATAAGATCGGCTCCGGCTCTTTTAATAGAGGTCAAAACCTCCTGAATGGCCTCTTCTTCATTAAGCCAGCCTTTTGCTGCTGCTGCTTTAATCATGGCGTATTCACCACTTACGTGGTAAGCAGTAACCGGAACGCTGGATTCTGATTTTATGCGGTGTATCACATCCAGATACGCCAATGCTGGTTTTATCATAATCATATCGGCTCCTTCCTGTATATCCAGCTTGGCTTCTTTTAAACCTTCTATTGCGTTGGCCGGGTTCATCTGGTAGGTCTTTTTATCTTTTGGGATATCAGCCATATCCACGGGCGCAGAGTCCAGCGCATCTCTAAAAGGGCCGTAAAAGCATGAAGCATATTTGGCGCTGTAGGCCATAATGCCCACACTGGAGAAACCAGCTGTATCCAAAGCTATTCTCAATGCTCCGATGCGGCCATCCATCATATCACTGGGTGCTACAAAATCAGCTCCGGCCTGTGCATGGCTAATGGCCATATCGGCCAGTACACCAATGGTCTCATCGTTCAGGATTACCCCATCCTCCACAATACCATCATGTCCAAACTCGGAATAAGGATCCATAGCCACATCCGTCATCAGGCATATTTCAGGTACAGTTTCTTTAATGGTGCGTATAGCTCTTTGCATTAGCCCATCCGGATTAAGGGCTTCGGTACCTTCATTATCTTTTAGTTCATCAGCTACTTTCACAAAAAGAAGAGTTGAGCGGCAACCCATCTCCCAAAGTTCTTTAACTTCTTTTGCTAAGAGGTCCAATGAAAAACGGTAGTAACCAGGCATAGACGCAATCTCTTCCCGTATACCTTTTCCTTCTGTGGCAAACAATGGGGCAATAAAGTCGGAAGGATGCAGGCGTGTTTCAGCAACCATATCGCGTAAAGCTGTACTTTGACGTAATCTTCTGGGGCGTTGTAACATCTGTATAAATTCTAAATATCAAGTGCCAAACTAAGGTTTGACATTTGCGGTTTTGGATCTGTAAATTATGCCCAATCCCTGGGGTTCTTGAGTACTTTCAGCAGTTTAGCTTCCTCGCTGCCGGGTTCAGGCTCTACATTGTAATCCCAACGTACTCTTGGCGGCAGGCTCATTAAAATACTTTCAGTGCGGCCATTGGTCTTTAAGCCAAAAAGGGTTCCCCGGTCGTGAACCAGGTTAAATTCTACATAGCGGCCTCTTCGTAGCTCCTGCCAATAGCGGTGTTCTTCATTCCACTCCTTTTTTCTGCGTTTTTCCACAATGGGTAAGTAGGAGGGCAGAAAGGCCCGTGCCATGTCCATATCAAAACGCATCCAGTCTTTCAGGTCGCGTTTTTCATCAGCCTTCAGATAATCGAAAAAAGTACCACCAATACCCCGTGCTTCCTCACGATGGTGATTACGGAAATAATCATCACACTGATTTTTAAAGCGGAGGTACAATTCTTTACCGTGCTTATCAGCGGCTTTCTTTTGGGTTTTATGAAAGTGAGCCGCATCATCTTTAAAAAGATAATAAGGGGTGAGGTCAGAGCCCCCGCCAAACCAGGCATCAATGCGTTCATCATCACCATTGTACATTTCAAAGTAGCGGTAATTGGCGTGAACGGTTGGTACAAAAGGATTTTCGGGATGTAACACTAAGGAGATGCCACAGGCAAAAAAGCTATGTCCCATTACATTCATGCTTTTTTTAAGCGAATCGGGCATAGGTCCGTGTACTATGGAAGTACTAACGCCTCCTTTCTCAAACACGCCTCCTTTACTAATGATCCGGGAACGTCCACCACCGCCACCGGGCCTTTCCCAAAGATCTTCCACAAATTTTGCATTGCCATCCAGCGTTTCAACCTCTTTACAGATCTGATCCTGCAGAGAGTGAATAAACTCTGTGAACTGTTCTTTAATGCTATGTGTACCCATCTGAGAATTTCTAACCGTAATTTTTGATGGTATCTACAAAGGCTCTTGCGTGGTCTACCGGGATATTGGGAAGAATACCGTGCCCCAGGTTAGCAATGTAACGATAGGGGCCAAAGTCATCTACCATTTGCTTAGCCATCCTTTCAATATCAGCTATTGGAGAGAGCAGCCTGGCCGGGTCAAAATTACCCTGCAAAGTAAGCTGGTATTGGGTAAATTCACGAGCCATATGTGGGGTAATGGTCCAGTCTACGCCCAAGGCAGAAACCGGCATTTTAGCCATTTCTTCCAAAGCAAACCAACAGCCTTTGGCAAAAACCACCACGGGAGCAAAACCCTGCATGGCGTTCACGATCTCACGTATATAATGTAATGAGAAGGTTTCATAATCCAGAGGAGAAAGTAAGCCTCCCCAGGAATCAAAGATCTGTACGACATCTGCACCATTACGGGTTTTTTCCTGCAGGTAGGCTATCGTAGCACGTGTGATTTTTTCCAGTAAGAGGTGAGCAGCTTCCGGTTGTGTATAGCAGAAAGCCTTGGCCTTATCAAAAGTTTTACTGCCTTTCCCCTCTACCATATAACAAAATACGGTCCACGGGCTACCGGCAAAACCAATAAGGGGTACTTCACCGGCCAATTCATCACGGGTCATGCGCAAGGCGTCAAATACATAGTGCAGACGGTCTTTCACATCAATATCAGGTATGGCCTGCACCTGCTTCATGGTGGTAATGGGGGTAGGGATCACCGGGCCGGTTCCCGGAATCATTTGTACCTCCACATCCAATGCCTGGGGTATTACGAGGATGTCCGAAAACAGTATGGCCGCGTCTACACCAATCTGATGTACAGGCATAACCGTGATCTCAGTAGCCAGTTCGGGTGTCTCCACCCTTTCAAAGAAACTGTATTTAGCTCTGAGTTTCATGTAATCAGGCAGGTAGCGCCCGGCCTGACGCATCATCCATACAGGTGGGCGTTCTGTTTTTTCACCTTTGAGGGCGCGCAATAAAAGGTCGTTCTTAATATTTGTCATATATAAAATAATCTATAAGCCGGTCTACAACCGATGCAACGGAAGGTTCATAAGCCAGGATCCGCCTGTTATTACAGCGCAGATGTACCGCTTCAGAAGTGGTTGCCCCAATGCAAAAGCAGGGAGTATCCGGTAGTAAGGAGTTGTTCTTGAAAAAACTAAAAACCGCGGTTGGGGAAAGGAATATGATCCCCTTTATATTTTCGGTATTTACTTTATGATGTACCAGCTGAGTTTTATAAACAATCTCCCGGTGTACATGAATACCTTTACTTTCCAGGTATTCGGGAAGATCATCCAGCGATTGGTTACCACAGAAAAAATCTATGGCTTTCACATCTTTATTCCGGGCAATGATCTGCGCCAGGCTGATGGCATTACCTGCCCGTGCATCAGGCTTTATTCCGAAATCTTCCAGCATCTCAGTGGTACGTACACCAACCGTAAAATTTCGTTTGGGTTGCAAGTCTACCGTGCGGGATTGAGCCAGTTTTTGTAAGCTGAAAAAAGCATTCTTACTGGTAAACACACGGGCCTGGGAAGCAGGATTATTCAGCCGGTTGTAAAAGGTTTCTTCGTTAAAATCATAATCAATATCAATAAAATCGGCCTGCTCAAAAGATAGTCCCGCCTCTTCGATCTTTTCCACCAGATCTGCATTTAAGGAACGTGTACTGTAGATTAATGCTGTGTTTTTGTGATCAGACATTGCGAAGCTTTTCCATGATTTCCGAACCGCCATTAGCTAAAACCTCTTTGGCTGATTCTATACCAAGGTCAGAGGCTTCTGAAAGATTCACTTTTTTATCTACTAAAATTTTATGTGAACCATCAGTGGCAAATAACCCACCGCGGAAAGATATGGTTTCATCTTTCAGGGCAGCCAATGCACCAATTGGCGCGGAGCAACCTCCTTCCAGAGTTCGTAAAAAACTGCGTTCTATCCGGGAGGTGAGGCTTGTGTTTTCATCATTAAGGGGTTGCAGAGCTGAAAAGTTCACAGAATCGCTCTGGCGACAGGTAATCCCTATCACGCCCTGGGCCGGGGCCGGGATCATCCAGTCCAGTACGACATGTTTCTCAGGGAGAATATTTACGCGGTGTAATCCGGCCTTGGCAAATATGGCCCCACTCCAATTGTTTTCAGCCAGTTTTTTGAGTCGGGTTTGCACATTGCCACGTAAACCGGTAATGGTGTGCTCCGGGTATTTGTTTTTCCACTGCGCGATTCTGCGAATGCTCCCTGTGGCAATCACAGCTTTTGCATTTTTCAGATCCGGTAAATCTTTATACACCAGGATATCTTCATGAGGTCCGCGTTCTAAAACTACTGCCATTTGAATGCCTTCCGGAGCCAGGGTGGGATAATCTTTCAGGGAATGTACGGCTATGTCAATCTCTTCATTAAGAAGAGCGTCATCCAGAACTTTGGTAAAAATGCCGGTTCCCCCAAACTGATGGAGAGGAGTGGAGAGGTCAATGTCTGCCGGAGATTTTACAAACACAAGGGAGCAGACATGCCCCAGGCTTTCAAGACGCTCTTTTACCTGCGTGGCCTGCCATACAGCCAATTGGCTGTCTCGTGTTCCGATACGGATGCTTGCTGCCAAAGAGAACCTTAGTTTTCGAGCTCGAAGATATGGTGTATTGTGCGAAGGTTGCCATTGATGTCGGTACCGTTTCTCAACTGCCGTGCAAACTGACCGGTAATACGGTCCAGTATCTGGCTGGCTAAAACATCAGCGTGCTCAGCGTTCAGGTCAGGAAACTTTTTCAGCAGGCTGGTAACTTCGCGGCTTTTCCAGGCGTCCATCTTTTCACGTAAAGCCTGAAGTGTAGGAGCTACTTTGCGACTTTCCAGCCACACGTAAAAATCATCTGTCATTTCCTGAATAATAGCTTCAGCAGCAGGAATTTCATCTTTTCTGCGCTGCAGGCTTTCCCATGTTACACCGGAAAGGTGGTCTACATCAATAACTTCAAAATCAGGGTGATCATAAAGTGAAACTTCCGCATTACGAGGTACACTTAAGTCCAGGATTAAACGTTTTTTGGAAGTTTTAAAATGAGATTGCAACACGGTTGCTTCCGGAGCACCGGTAGCTATAATAATGACATCAGCCTGATCCAAACCGCTTTCCAATTCATCAAAATCAATAAACTGAATACCGAAACGTTTCGCCAGCCTTTGTGCCTTTTCATCCGTACGGTTGGTAAGGGTAATGTTTTGGATGTTGGTCTGGTTGACCAGGTTTTCACAAGCGGTACGTCCTATCTTGCCTGTGCCCACTAATAGAACATTGGGATTGGAATTTTCGCCCATGTAATTTTTGATCTCCTGTACTGCTGCAAAAGCTACCGAAGCAGCACCATTGGAAAGCTGAGTCTCATTTTTTATGCGCTTGGATGTTTGTACTGCGGTGTTCACCAAACGATCCAGGAAGGCATTATGGGAATCCTGCCCTTTGGCCAGGCTAAATGATTTTTTAAGCTGACCTATGATCTCAAAATCGCCAAGTATCCTGGACTCAAGTCCGGAACCCACTCTGAAAAGATGTTCTATAGCCTCACGGTTCTGTCGAATATTCTGAAACCGGTAAAAAAGATCGTGATCATTTCCAGTATGCTCGCAGAAGAGAGAGATTATATCACGTGGGCAGTTTCCAAAACCGTAAATCTCAGTGCGGTTGCATGTAGACATTACAAAGAGGCCGTCTCCACCTAATTGCTTATAGTCATATATAAGATGGCATATCTTATCTTCGCTCAGACTAAATTTTTCGCGGATATCAATATCTGCTCTGGTATGATCTATACCCACCAGAAAGAAGTTTGCAAATTGGCTGACCTGAAAATTCTTCATAATACGGAGGCAAAAATATCCCATTCCAAACACTAGGGATGCCCCGAAAAGAAATAATAATATCCCGATTCATAGAATTGATTTATTTAGAGGCATTCTAATTAAGCTAAACTATATTTTTGTCAAACCTTATGCTAAAAGCGGAGTTTGGGAAATATGAATATCGGGATTTTTAAAAAATGAAGGCTATGGAGTTAAATTTTGAAGTGGAAGGGGAGTTTGAAAATACCCTGAAAAGTAAAATCAAAAATACCCGAATTGGCAAAGGTGTTTTTATGGTGAGGGTGGAGAATAAAGATGAGCAGATCCTTCGGATAACCAGAGAGATCGACCAAAGTCTTATCCAATTTTACTTTGCTGCTGAAGGGGGTGCCTCTTTCCTTTTTAACCAGGGTAATTATCGCCTGGAATTGCAAACGGAGAAGTGTTTATTGTTTTACAACCCCTTAATGGCTCTGCCTCTGGATGTTGAGGTTAAACCAGGTTCTAAACTGGCATTTTTGTACATCACTGTAGAGAGTTTACACCAGCTTTTTGTAACCGGCTCCGAAGAAATAGCGTTTCTTAATCAGGAGAACATAGATAAGAAGTATTATGCCGATCGTCCGTTAAGCCCTTTACTTACTTTAACCGTGCATCAACTTTTTCAGGGTCACATTCACGGACCGGCCCGTGAAGTTTTTGAAAAGGCCAAAGCTTATGAGATACTGGCGCTCTTCTTTAACCGGGAGGAAGGTAAGGATGTGGAACAATGCCCTTTTTTAAATGATGAGGATAATGTGAAGCGTATAAGGGAGGCTAAAAACATACTGATTGACAAAATGGCGACTCCTCCTACACTTAAAGAACTTTCCCGTGAAATAGGTTTGAATGAATACCGCTTAAAGGAAGGTTTTAAAAATATTTATGGCAAAACGGTTTTTCAGTTCCTGAATGATTACCGCCTGGATAAAGCCCGTCAGTTATTGGAGTCAGGTAAATTCAAGGTAAATGATGCCGCCTACCAGATTGGCTACACCAATCCGAGTCATTTTATTGCCGCTTTTCGAAAAAAATTCGGGGTAACACCCAAAAAATATCTAACCGGAAAAATAACTACTGTTCATGGCTAAACATGCCGCTTTGTTGGTTAACCTGGGTTCACCTGATTCATATGAGGTGCCAGATGTGAAAGTATACCTGCGCGAATTCCTGATGGATAAAAGGGTGATTGACTATCCCTGGTTTTTTCGTTTTCTGCTTATTGAGGGCATCATCTTGCGTACCCGCCCTCCAAAATCAGCAGAAGCCTATAAAAGTATTTGGTGGGGTGAAGGATCTCCGTTAATTGTGCTTAGCCGAAAATTGCAGGAAAGTGTTCAAAAGCATACCAACATACCGGTTGGCTTAGGTATGCGCTATGGTAACCCTTCTATAGAACATGGTTTAAAACAGCTTGTGCTGGAAAACCCGGATCTGGAGGAGGTGAAATTAATTCCCCTTTACCCACATTATGCCATGAGTAGTTTTGAAACCGTGGTGGTGAAGGCCCGTGAGGTAGTTGAGAAACATTTTAAAGAGCTGAAACTTAAAGTACAAGATCCTTTTTATAAGGATCAGGATTATATCACGGCACTGAGCAAATCTCTATCGGCTGCACTGGTCAAAGAATATGATCACGTCCTTTTCAGTTACCATGGTATACCCGAGCGGCACATCCGTAAATCAGATATAACCGGCAACCACTGTTTAAAGTCAGAAAATTGCTGTTCCACAGATTCACCGGCCCATGCTTATTGCTATCGTCATCAGGTTTTTAAGACTACTGAATTAGTGGTGAAGGAACTGGGTATTCCAGAGGGTAAATACAGCAATAGCTTTCAAAGCCGGTTGGATGATAAGTGGTTGCGGCCGTTTACGGATAAGCAGCTGGCCGAGCTTCCAAAGAGGGGTATTAAAAAACTGATCGTATTATGCCCGGCCTTTGTTTCGGACTGTTTAGAAACTATTGAGGAGATTGGTGAAGAAGGGCGGGAGATATTTTTAGAAGCCGGAGGAGAAGAGTTCATTTTGGTGCCGTGCCTGAATGATCAGAAAGAATGGGTCCAATTTATAGTCTCCAGTTTAGGAGGAAACTCTTGGAATTAATCAGTATTTGATTTTTTGTAAGTTTTGTATTACATTACGTTTTAATTTAAAACGTATTTTATGTTTAAAAAACTTACTTTATTGCTTATTTTAACCTTTAGTTTGCCTTTAATCCTTAGGGCTACACCAGATTATGTAATAACTTTAGGTCAGTTTAATAATCCTATAAGAGCAGGCAGTAATTTTTCTCTATTAAATACATTTATCCAAAATTTAGGATCATCGAACAGTCCAGCTAATTCCGTGAGGTATTATCATTCTCAAGATAATATTCTTGACGCAAGTGATATTTTGATTTTAGATTATAGTTTTGGAATAATTTCCCCAAGTTCTGGCCTCGGAGGACCACAACAACATGTTACTATGCCGGTAAATGCTAGTCCCGGTACGGGATATATTATTGCCGTTGCAGATGAAAATGATAATGTTACTGAAGTTTCTGAAACCAACAATATTTCTTACCAGCAAGTGGAGATTTTACCCCCATATCCAGACTATGTAATTACTTTAGGTTCATTTAACAGTAATGTTATTCAAAGAGGGGAAAGCTTTTCGCTTCTGAATACTCTCATTCAGAATCTAGGAACTATAAATAGCCCTGCCAATTCTATTAAATATTATTACTCACAAAATAATGTAATTGATGGAGCGGATATTTTATTATTCACTTACAACTTTGGGATAATTACCCCAAGTTCTGGTTTCGGAGGACCTCAGCAGTTGGTCACCTTACCAATGAGCGCTAATCTTGGGACAGGCTTCATTATTTCAGTTGTTGATGAGAACAATACCGTAGTAGAAATCTCAGAGGATAATAATATTTCGATGCAAGAAATAGAAGTAGAGCTGGAGGATAGACCGGATTATATTTTCACTAAGGGACAAAATGAACTTACCGGCAATTCAGATTTTTGTATCAGGGATGTTATACTAAATGAGGGTGAAGAGCCTCAAACGATGACATTGCCTGAATTCACTGACAACCAATTCGCAAATTATAGTTTAAGAATTAAGAATATTGGACAAGTGGATGGCGATAGTCCTATCCAAATAACTTTTTATTTTTCAGAAGATAATGTTCTTAGTGCATCAGATATTAATATAACATCTCAAACTGTTAATCCTTTTGGAGCAGGTAATGTTAAGACCATTAATGGTTCACTTTTTTTACAAAACTGGTTCTCAAGTTTTTCTGGTGTGAAGTTTATCATCGCCAAAGTTGATGATCCTGATATTATTGAAGAGGCGAACGAAAATAATAATTTACACAAAATGCCTATTTGCTTTATTACGGATTCTGAAGGTCCTGAAGGAGGGAGAATTACTTTAGATGAGGAGATTGAATATGAGGTAAGTGAACCTTATCATTCAGAATTAATAATTACCAAAGAAGAAGTCTCAAAGAAAAAATTAATAAAAATTTTGAGTTTTGAAGGAACTGAGTATAAGGTTTCTAACTCTGAAAATTTTAATTCTAATAATTTACCCAGGGGTCTCTATGTGTTTTATTACCAGAAAGACGATAACTATATAGTTCCTGAGAAGGTATATATAGATTAGTTAATCTTTTTCTCATGGTCTTCCGGTTCGGGAGCCCTTTTGGTTGGTGCATGTCAAAAGCTAACCAGAGAATATTTAAAAGCAAGTTATGCCTAGCTCCTTTTACGATTCTATTTAAGACTACCTGCAGGTCAGTTGAGAATTTATGGGAAGAATGAGTTTTTTGGGCCTTGCTTTAAGAAAGGATTTTCTCCTTTATAAAAAACTGAAAATCAAAAATCTAGTAATTTAAGTTGTTTAAATGTTAAATTTTACCAGCTTAGTATGAACCATTTCCTGCATGCTTCCGTATATAAAGCAGTCTTCTCACATATCACATACAAGTTGGGTGGATTATTTAATTTTTAACAAATAAAAAGTTCCGAAATGAAATTTTTAAGCCAATCTAAAATGTTTATGGTGGCCATGTTAGCCGCTTCTTTCGCTTTCACGTCTTGCAGTAAAGATGATGATGACGATACCGAGGACCCCAAAATGTCCAAAACGTACAATTACAACTTCAGTTCATCTTACAGCGGGAATCACGCTGATAATTTTAACGCTGTATTGAAAATTACAGAAATAGATGATAATTCTTCTACTGTTGAGGTGACTCTGAATAATACTATAGACGGAGAGGTGTATAGGATTCACTCTCATGATGCTATGCCGGGAAGTACACCCCCTTACAATCAAACACCAAATGGCAATGTTTTGGTAAGGATGGCTACTGGTAACGGTGGTACAGTTACCGTTTCACAAACAGCTACCATGTCTTACCAAGAACTGACTACATCGTATGATGCTTTCTTTGTAGTGCACGATCCATTACAACCTATCAGTACGGTAGATCTTACTACTTACCTTACTGTAGGTGCTTTTGCCCGCGCGCAATAAGCATTCAAGCATTAAAATTTAATTTAAACTCCTTGAAGGATTAATCCTTCGGGGAGTTTTTTTATGTTTAAGCCAACCGGAAGCTAAGTTATGTGGGAATACATCTATTTGATAGTGGCTGGAGCCCTGGCTTTTACCCTAAGTACCCTTACGGCTGGCGGAGGGGCTTTAATGCTTTTACCGGTACTCAGTTTTATCATAGGTGCCGTGCACGTGCCCCCAGTGTTGAACCTTGGTAATTTCATTGGGCGCCCGGTTCGTTTAGTGCTTTTCTGGAAGTATATACGTTGGGAGATAGTAAAGTATTATCTGCCTGTTTCTTTAGTAGGGGCCTTTCTGGGGGCGTGGTTGCTGAGTTCGTTTCAAAGTGAAACCTTACAGGTCTTGATTGGTCTGTTTCTGATATCCACTTTGTTTCAGTTCCGTTTTGGAAAGAAAAAGAGAAGTTTCGAGATGAAACTCTGGTATTTTATGCCCTTAGGGCTACTCATTCCTTTTATTTCAACCATCACAGGAGCTTTAGGACCCTTGCTTAATCCTTTTCTGCTCAATTATGACATGAATAAAGAAGAGCTCATAGCTACTAAAACGTTTAATTCATTTGCAGCTGGTGTGGTGCAAATCGGGAGTTACACTTTTTTTGGGGCACTGTATGGCAAATTATGGTTATGGGGTCTTGCTTTAGGGGTAGGCATTGGTATCGGTAACTGGGTTGGAAAGAAACTGCTTGCCCGGATAACTGAAAAGTCATTCCGCCAATGGGCCATAGTCTTTATGGTTTTAAGTGGCTTTATATTGATATTCAAAGCATTGAATTCCTGATGACAGGGCTTCTCTGAAATTGAACTTAGTGTAAGCTGGCAGACAACCTAATCCATAATTTGGCGTCAAATTTGTAAGTGAAAACAAAAGATTACCAAGAATGGAAAAGCTTTACTTCTCTTTATTATTTCTGTTGAGTGTGAGCCTGGCTAGTTCACAGGTTGTTCAAAACGAGACAGTAACCAATTGTAATAATAATTCAAAAAGCATCTATACTACTCTTTCCAGCGGTAAAGTTTTGGTGATTGCTTCCGAAGGTTTTGATTGTTCCATATGCAGAAGTAAAGCTCCGGGACTGCAAAGCTGGGCTGCTCAAAATGTTACGTCAATTGAGGTTTGGGGAGCCATGACTTACACTTACAGTGGTAATACGCCTACCTGTACAGACGTAAGCAGTTGGAAAAACTCGTATTCCTGGAATGATATATTTATGTTCATTGATTCTGGCCGAAAGTGGTTTAGTGCCGGCACACCACAATATTTTGTGTACAGCCCACAAGACTCTACCCTTGCCTATCAGGGGTTTTCAGAAACAACCGCCAGAAGTACGGCAGAAAACCTGGTGGCTACCATTGGAATACATGAACAGGAAGCTATAGCCCCGTTCTTTGTAAATCAGGGAGAGGGTTTTATTCAGTTAAATAATCTTCCGCCTTCAACCATACAGTTTCAATTGTTTGACCTTACCGGAAAAGCGGTTAAAACACAAATAATCTCAAATCAGTTTGGTGAAGCCTTTAAGATAAATATCACCGAGATGAAAAGAGGATTGTATCTGGTTAAGGTGAAAAATGGAAAGGGTTTTGAAGCCGTGAAAAAAGTAATGATACGATAAACGAAGGTAGTTTTGATTTGGTTGTTGGACCCGGGGCTTATGCTTCGGGTTTCTTTTTTTCAAAACTTTACATACTCTAAACTTACTTGCATTAATAAAGACTACCTTTGCCGCCATTTTTTGACAAGGAAATATATGAATCTGAGAAACATAGCAATCATCGCTCACGTAGACCACGGTAAAACTACCCTGGTAGATAAAATGCTGATGGCAGGTCAGCTTTTTGAGGACCACGAAACGCCAGGAGAGCTGATCATGGACTCTAACGACCTGGAAAGGGAGAGGGGGATCACCATTTTAGCCAAGAACGTATCCGTACGTTACAAAGATTACAAGATCAATATTCTGGACACCCCTGGTCACAGTGACTTTGGCGGGGAAGTAGAGCGTGTGTTAAACATGGCTGATGGAGTAGTACTGCTGGTAGATGCTTTTGAAGGACCCATGCCTCAAACCCGCTTTGTATTGTCAAAGGCAATTGAGCTTGGGTTGAAGCCTGTAGTGGTTATTAATAAAGTTGATAAACCCAACTGTACGCCTGATGAAGTACATGAATTGGTTTTTGATCTCATGTTTAACCTTGAGGCTACTGAAGATCAGCTTGATTTTCCTACCGCTTATGGTAGCGCCAAAAATGGTTGGATGAGCGAAGATTGGAAAAATGAAACTACTGACATTACATATCTATTAGATACTATTATTGAAAATATCCCGGCTCCAGAGCACCGTGATGGAACTCCTCAGCTTTTGATCACCAGCCTGGATTATTCTTCTTTCGTAGGTCGTATTGCAATTGGCCGCGTGCACAGGGGGGTGCTTAAAACCAATCAGCAAGTAACCCTGGTAAAACGTGATGGAACTAAAGTGAAATCCCGTATTAAGGAACTTTTTGTGTTTGAAGGTTTTGGAAAAGTAAAAGTGGAGGAAGTATCAAGTGGAGAAATCTGTGCGATTACCGGTATCGAAGGTTTTGAAATTGGTGATACCATCGCTGATCTTGAAAACCCTGAAGCCCTTCCTACTATCAAGATTGATGAGCCTACCATGAGTATGACTTTCACCATTAACGATTCTCCGTTTTTTGGTAAAGAAGGAAAGTATGTAACCTCTCGTCACATTAAAGATCGTCTGGCTAAGGAGACTGAAAAGAACCTGGCCCTTCGTGTAGAAGAAACGGACTCTGCAGATACTTTTAGAGTATTTGGCCGCGGTGTACTTCACTTATCGGTTTTGATTGAAACCATGCGCAGAGAAGGATACGAGCTGCAGATTGGTCAGCCACAGGTTATCATTAAGGAGGTTGACGGGGTAAAGATGGAACCGATTGAAGAATTGAGCATCGATCTTCCCGATGAAGTGAGTGGTAAAGCCATTGAAGCGATCACTCTGCGTAAAGGGAATATGTTGCAAATGGTGCCTAAGGGTGATCACATGCACCTTGAGTTTGAAGTGCCGTCACGAGGTATTATTGGCTTGAGGAACTATTTGCTTACTGCTACAGCTGGTGAAGCTATTATGTCTCACCGTTTTAAAGAATTCCAGCCCTATAAAGGTGAAATTCCGGGAAGACAAAACGGTTCACTTATATCATTAGAAACGGGAACAGCTATTCCTTTCTCTCTGAACAACCTGCAGGATAGGGGTAAGTTTTTTGTTCCGCCAAATCAGGATGTATACGAAGGGCAGGTTATTGGTGAAAACAGCCGTGCGGGAGACCTTAATGTGAATGTAACCAAGGCAAAGAAAATGTCTAACATGAGATCTTCAGGAGCTGATGATAAAGTGCGTATTGCACCTCCAATTATATTTTCTTTGGAAGAAGCCCTGGAGTATATCCAGAGTGATGAATATGTGGAAGTAACACCTAAATCCATCCGTTTGCGTAAAATTCTTTTGAAGGAACACGAACGAAAGAGAGCAGGTAAATAAAGATAAAACAGGAAAGGAGCCGTAAGGCTCCTTTTTCTTTTTAGTGTGATGGTGGGTTGATCAGGCTTCCGGCTGGGGAGGGAGTGAGAAAAAGAATTGCTCTTTTACAATTTTATCGTCTTTAACTTCATACACACATATTTCTTCCATTTGCATCCGGCCGGCATCTTTGGTGGTAATATCCATACTCATGCTACAGCTGAAAAAGTTATCACCTACTATAGGGTCTGATACTTCCATAGAATGCACTTCCTCAAGATTTTCGTTCCACTGACGGGTTTTAGCTCGCAGGTTATCCAAACCAGCTGCCATATGGTCCGGTACTCCTTCCGGTTCCAGCGCTATTGCAGTGTCGCTGAAAAGTTCATCATAAGCTTGCATGTTTTCTCCTTTTCGGCAGAGCTCAACCAGGCGGTTGGCAATTTCTTTTGTTTTCATCTTTGTTGACTTTAGAATTTATTCTGAAAGATACAACAGGTTTCACCGTTCAACATTACCAAATCCGAATTGAAAAATTAAGAATCATGCATTTTAGATAAAAAAAAAGAGAATCTCCTGTCGTATGTCTGTGGGTAGCTTCGTACTACAGGTGAAAGGAATTTAAAATTCACTAACTCTATAAATCTTAATTATGAAAAAAATGTATGTTTTAATCCTGGCTGTTGCTTTCAGTCTGGGCCTGCAGGCACAAAACACCTTGCAGATGAAAATCCACGTGGTGGATCAGAACGGCCAGCTTGTCCCTAACTGGACGGTTAACATTAATGCTTACGGCAACGCTAACTTCAATGTAAATGCTTTTTTGCCTACAGATGGTTTTGGAAAAGTTGATACGTTGATATCTTATCCATCAAGTCTCAATTATCTTCATACGTACGCTTCCACCAGAGGGTGTGACGGCACCTATGCAGGTGTGGGTGATACACTGATTCCCGGTGGTCCGCTGGTGGTGAATGACACCATTGTAGTGAACTGCCCGGGCACTCCGGCTAACTGCTCGCTTAGCTTTACCAGTACTATTAACCCCAGTACCCCGGCCACTGTTAAATTATCCAGAATTTTCTATTTGCCACCCAATACCACGTCTTCTTATGTTATAGATTTTGGAGATGGAACCTCAGGTACAGATCCACAGGGGTCACATACGTATACACAAACGGGTACTTATCAAATCTGTATGACCGCTACAGCCGTGGATACAAACTATAATCTTACCCTGTGTGATGTAACGGTTTGTGATAGCGTAACGATAACTTCTCTTACACCCACTTACACATGTAATGCTCAGATAAGTTCATCAGCTTCACCTACGGCCATGAGCCCCTACAGAGCGTACTTTACCAACCAAACCAGTCATAATGCCGTGCCGGCCGGTGGTAGTGTAACAAAAACTTATAATTTTGGTGACGGAAATTCAGCAGTCGCCCAAACCGGTGTGGGTAAATATCACAATTACTCATCTCCAGGAGTTTACTTCCCTTGCGTTACCATTGAAATTCGTGATGCATCAAATAATATAGTATGCAGTAGTAGCGACTGTGATTCACTTTATATATCTACTCCTGCACAAACCGTGTGCAATGCCAATATTAATCTGAATCAACTTAGTAATTCGTACTTAACTGTAAATGCTACATCAACCGGGTCAAGTGTTCAGAACCTGCCCTCAGGAGGATATGTACGCACCTATTATGATTTTGGAAATGGTTATACCGGCCCCGGGACACCCACTTCAAACAGGCACTTCAGATATTCCCAGCCTGGATTATACTCAGTATGCTTAATGCAGGTGGCTTTTGATGCCAATAGCGATACTTTGTGTATATCCTATGATTGCGATTCTATCAACGTTACTGTCCCTTACAATTGCCAGGCTTCATTTACCCTGGATACTGCAAATTCAGGAAATGGTACTGTATATCTCTGGAATACTTCTACCTGGGACTCCAGCGTAACCAATGTATACCAATGGTGGGATTTTGGCGATGGAGATACCGCAGGTGGAGCTTTTCCAACCCATATTTACAATAGTCCCGGAGCCTATTACGTATGCTTATACCTTTACACTACCGGGCCTGCGGGCGTATGTCAAAGCTCTTTCTGCGATACTTTAACGGTTGACTCTGCGGGTAATGTGGTATTTAAAAATGGTAACAGCTTTACCCTCATCGTTCAGGATCCTTCTACCATAGGTATAGAAGAAAACTTTACTGTGAGTAAAATGAATATGTACCCTAACCCTGCTGATGAATATGTAACTATTTCAGGAGCTGGAAGAGGAGAACTGAAGTGGCAATTAATTGACATGAAAGGAACGGCTATCGGTCGCGGTACGGAGCGAATCAATGGTGATGAATCCTTTTCCATTGATGTATCTGCTTATCCAAAGGGCTTGTATATCCTCAGGCTTGAGAATGGTAAAGTGGCAGAACATTATAAACTGAAATTGAATAGGTAAACTTGGAATCCTAGACTTTCAAAGGCGGCCATCAGGTCGCCTTTGTTTTTTTAACTCATAAGATGTGTGCTTTTAATCAGTGGATTTGAGCTAAGAATCATCGGTGAAAGGTTTAGGAGTTGTTTCTGTCCGCTCCACAGCTATAGCATCGTACTCATCATGAAAACATATAGAACTTACAAACGTCTTATTATTTAAATCCAATAGAGTATAGAGTATGAAAAAAAGTGCTGTACTTATAATTTTTTGTCTGTTGCTTGGAATAGATGCCCAGGCTCAGAATGTACAAATAGTAATAGACGTATGGAAAGATGCTATCATCGGCACTCCTCAAACCAAACAACCTGTTATTATAAGCGTGAACCCGGCCAACGGCCCTTCTTCTACCAATTTTAAATTTACCAATAATCAGGGTGTAATAGATACCATTATACCCCATCCGAGAATTGGTGGCTATTTTAGTGTAAGCACGGTAGGTTGTGATGGAAATTACCATTATGCAGGAGATACCTTAACAACCACTTCCAGTGTTCTCTTTAAAGACACATTGATACTGAACTGCCCAAGTCCATTTTGCTCTGCAGGATTCAGCCATAGTACAGATGCGGTAAACCCTTCTAAGGTAAACTTTACCAATACGGGAAACACACCCTCATCACCTTTTTCTCATACCATATACCAAATATCTTTTGGAGATGGCAGCAGCACCGCCAACAACCCTAATGCAAGCCATATTTACAGTAATAGTGCTACATACCAGGTATGTATGACGGTAACTACTATTGACTCATTATATAACACCATCATTTGTCAGGATACATACTGCGATTCGGTGACAGTTACTGCCGGCCCGCCAATAACGTACTGCTCACAAGATTTCAACATTAATATCCTGGATTCTGTGAACCGTATAGTACAGTTTAATGATCAAAGTACTGTAACCAATATGCCCAGTGGAGGCTCGGCTGAGGTTACCTGGTATTTTCAAAACTCTGATTCTGCAACCGCTTCTATAGGGGGATCAGTGAATTATACATTTTTCCAACCCGGTTTTCAAGCTGTAGGTCATTTGTTGGTAGTGTATGATGCCAATCAAAATGTAGTGTGTACCTCGTATGGAATAGATTCATTAATGCTTCCGGGAACACCTGCTTCTTGCAACGCAGGTTTTAGCAGTACTAACAGTACTACTGTTCCTAATCAGGTTACCATAAATATCCCTTCTAATGCCGTAAGCAATATTCCTCCCGGAGGAAGTGCAACCTATGAGATTAGCCTGGGAGATGGAGCTGTGGTAAATTTTGTAACCAGTTATACTCATACGTATGCAAACAGCAGTTCATATAACGTATGTGTAACTGTAAAGGCACTGGACTCACTAGGTAATGAGTGGTGTTCAGATGTATATTGTGGTATAGTGGTTCCTAATGCTCTTTCATCCTGTTTTGCATCTTATTACCTGGATTCTCTCAATTCAGGTGCTGGTACCGTTTATCTTTACAATAATTCATCTATCAGTATTCCGGGAGGTGCACTTACTTCTTATCTATGGGATTTTGGCGATGGCAGTTCCTCCACCCAGGCCTTTCCCACGCATAATTATGCTTCTTATGGCAATTATAATTTATGCTTAACCGTTACTGGTTCAAATGGAACCATTAATTGTATGGACACCTTATGCAGAACCATGTATGTGGATTCTTCAGGAAATGCACACTTTAAGAATGGTGGCACCGGTTTTACACTGGTAGTTCAAGATCCATCTATTGGTTTGCAGGAGAATAGTGCTCACACCTTGAAAGTATATCCTAACCCTGCGTCTGATATGCTTACGGTTGAAGGAAATCGCGGAGGTAATATAACCTGGCAATTGATTGATTTAAGAGGCACACGTATTGGTGAAGGAACTGAGCAACTAAACGGACAAGAACCCTTTACCATTAATGTATCTGGCTTCCCTGAAGGCTTATATATCCTCAGTGTGAAAGATGAGTTAGCCACAGAGCATATTAAGATTAAATTAGATAGGTAAACTTGGAATCCTAGCTGGAAAGAAGGCGGTTTTGCACCGCCTTCTTTTTTTATGGGATACGCTGAAAAAAATAACTGAAGAGCGTTGTCATATACATCTTATTTGTTTCGTATTACATTTGAAGCCGTTGGCTATAAAGCATTATGAAAACATTCTTAAAAAATACATGGATCTTTGCCTTGCTGTTACTGTTTAGTACCGGCTTAAAAGCACAATTCCAGTATTTAGATATTTATGTAGACTCCAGCGGTGTGCCTGTGCCCAACCAACCCGTGTGGATCGTTATACAATCCAATCCGGTTATTTATATCTCAGGCATTTCCAACGCTTCCGGGATCTTTCGTGATTCCATTCCCTCCCTTAGTGCTTCAGTACAACTTTATGCCTACAGCTTAGATTGTAACCGGAACTATATAGGTAAATCCGGTATGTTAGATACGGCTAATACGCTCTACTCTGATACCATTACCATGTCTTGCATTGGAAGTCCGTTAATTTGTACGGCTGACTTTTCATCCAGCCCCGGAGGAGGTAATGCCGTGAATTTCTCTAACAATTCCACTCAAACATTTGGAGCTCCCGCATCACGAATTTCCTATACCTGGAACTTTGGGGATGGACTGTCCTCTTCACAGGAAAACCCATCTCATACCTATGGTAATGCCGGGTTTTACAATGTAAGCCTTACCATTAGTATCAAGGATTCTTTAGATACTTCATTTGTGTTAAAATCGGATGTTCGTCAAAAAACGGTTCAGGCAGGCACACCTGCCTGTAATGCAGCTTTTCAATTTACCGTTAATGATTCAACCGTAAACTTCAATAATGTTTCAACTTTTAGCGGAGTACCCCCGTCAAGTATAGCTCTTTACCAATGGAATTTTGGTGATGGTGCCTTTTCGGGGCAAAGAGACCCCACACACAACTATGCAATTAACGGAGATTATGAGGTATGCCTGAGTCAATTTGTGGTGGATACTTCCGGAGTTTCGGCAGATACTTTATGCACCAATACTTTTTGTGACAGCTTAACTATTTTTGTGGAGCCTCTGGTGTGTGCTGCTGATTTTAATGTTCAAAATATAGATTCTACAACACGCAGTATAACTTTGTCAGATAACAGTACTATCTCAAAACCCGGTTATAACAGATTTCTGCGTTGGGATTTTGGCGATGGCTCCTCCGACACTCTTTCAACGGTTACCCATGCGTATGCACCGGATACAACCAATACTTTCCAGGTTTGTCTTTCCCTGGTGGTAGCAGATTCAGCCAGTGGCGATACCGTGTGTACCAACCTGTATTGTGAGAACATTACTATTGCGAATAGCTCGCCAAATTTTTGTGTGGCCGGTTTTATTGTAGATACCATCAATAGCTACAATGGAAAGGTATACGTATGGAATACTTCCTGGCCCTACAATGGTAATTCAGATTATCAGAACTCCTATACATGGAGTTTCGGAGATCAGACCTTTTCAAATCAGGCTTTCCCCACACATATCTATAATGGCGCAGGAACCTATGTACTGCAGTTGGAGCTCAATTCACTTGAGCTGGCCACCGGAAAGGCCTGCCGGAGCCTGTATGGTGATACACTGACGGTAGACTCGTTGGGTGGTATAGTGAATAAAAACGGCACAGCTTTTAAGTTGATCGTACTAAACCCTGAAAATATAGGTGTAGATGAAGAAACAAAGTTCACTGCTTCCGTTTACCCTAATCCGGCTAATGACAGGCTGGTAGTAGAAGTTACGGCACATGACAAAAGCAAATGGTCTTTCAGAATGACCGATCTGAAAGGGAGTTTGATCTGGCAGGAAGAAAGGAGTATGAAGGACACAGACCACATGGATCTGGATGTTTCGAAAATGAGAGAAGGACTATATATATTCAGTATTCAGAGTGAGGAAGGTATTTCTCACCACAAAATAAAAATTGACAGGTAAGTTAAGATCAGAAAGTTAAAGCCCGGACTCTTTAAAAAACTGGTCTGACATTTACTTTTCAATTTTAACCAAACCTTAATGTATGACTGCTAAAAGCAGTCCGAGACCCATAAGTGAAGGATATAGGTGAAATCATACAAGGGTGTTTAAAGAATGATAGGAGATCACAGTTCAAGTTATACGACTACTGTTTTAACCCTATGATGAGTATCTGTGTCCGTTATGAAAAAGATGAAGAAATGGCTTTGGAAATCTTAAATACGGCTTTTATGAAAGTGCTTAAAAAGTTGAGTACTTACCAGTCTAAGTTTCCCTTTGACCCCTGGTTTAAACGTATTACAGTAAACCAGGCCATTGATAGTTACCGCAAAAAAACCAGGCGGATGGAGTTGTTTGAAAACGGAGTGGAAGATCTGGAGAACCAAAGTCTGAATGATGAATCAGGTACGGAGTGGATAGAGAAGGAGTACCTGGATCATATACTGAAGAAACTTAAAAAGATTGAACAGGTAGTTTTCAATCTATATGCAGTGGATGGGTATTCACATAAAGAGATTGCAGAAGAACTGGATATGTCGGAGCGATCATCCATAAGGCACTTAAGTAGTGCCCGGAGAAAATTACAGGAGATGCTTCCTAATGATGAAATCGGATTACGTAAAGCGTGAGTGATATTGATAAAAAATATAAAGAAGAATTTGGAGAACAGAATTTTCCGGAAAGCCTGAAACAAAAAGGTTGGGCAGCTATGGAAGGTAGACTGGATGCTGAAATGCCTGTTTCCGGAGGTGGAAGTGGTGCTGCTGGTCAGCTATGGATGGCAGCCCGTGTTTTGCTTTTGGTAGCAGTTTTGGCTGTACCGGCCATATGGTATTTTGGTTTTTACGAAAGCGAAACTCCTGCTAAGCAGGTACCTGCCACTGTAGCAACTCCGGCCGGAGAACAAGGGGCTGGTGCTGCGAATTGGAGAAAAATCAACGATGCTACTTTAACGGATGAAACCACTAAAAGTACCACAGAGGGCAACGTGGAAAAACCTGGTAAAGGCAATAATACTCCTGAAAATGTGAGCGGTGTATCTTCCCCATTGGAAAGCAAAACCACTGTTTCAGGCAACAATTCAAACCTGGGAATGGATAAACCCCAACCGGCTGACATTGCACAAAATACTCCGGCTTTCACAAAACAAAAAGATCAACCGGTAACGGAAGAAAAGCCTCAGGATGTTACACCCCGGAAACCTTCTCCGCTACCAGGAAAGGAACTGGCCTTAATTGGAAATGAGAGTACTCCGGAAAAAAAGGAAAGTACCGGAAACCTACCCACCGAAAATTCAAAAGAAAATACCCCGGATACTGAAACACAAGCAGAACCCGGACTACGGCCTTCGGAGAATGAAAAAGAGATATTGGCAGGAAAAGAAGATACCGGGGAGAAATCACCGGATGAAAAAGGGGAAACTACTGTGGAGACCGAAGACGAAGAAACAGCATCAGAAGAAGGTGCCGAAGAAAAAACGGTTGACTTCAAAATGGCACACCTGGCATTTCCCAATATAGCTGAAGCTAACGTTATGAGTAGTTCTGAGGAAGATGAACAAATCAATTTCTTCTCGCGTGAGCGTTTTTCACTTTCCTTATGGGGAGGTTATGCCTATACTGGTAAGATACTGGAGGCTGACAATCAAAATTATTTAGATAAGCGTAGAAACGAGGAAGAAGCGGTATGGAGTATACCTACCGGGCTCAACCTGGATTACTTTCTGAGTCGTAACTGGACCTTTGGGTTGGGAATACGCTGGGCGGAATACGGAGAGAATATTCAGTATAACCTCAACCGCAGGGATACCGCCATTGTAGACGGACGCTTTAATACGATTGACAATTTCACCAATGTGATTTCGGTGGATTCCGTACGGGTGATAGATGGTATTTTGCAAGGGCATTGGGATTATACCGTAGTGTATGATGTGGAAGATACCACTGCTCAGGATGCCAACGGACGCAGCAGCTGGAGGTATATAGAGATACCGGTTACAGTAGGTTATCGCTTTGGCAGCGGAAGAGTTAAACCCTGGGTACGCGGTGGTGTATCCTTTGGTGTTCCGGTCCAAACATCTTTCCAATATATACAGACCGGGGCAACCTTTTTACTGGATGAGAGTCAAAATGGGCAGAGAGTAGCACCTTTACAGTATAATGCGCTGTTAAACCTGGGGGTGGATTGTTACCTTACCCGGAGTTTCAGTATACGGCTGAACGGATTCGGTACCATGCAACTTAATTCAGGTTTGGTGCAAAGTGGTGTAAGGCAGCGGTATTATCAATTAGGCTTAAGCCTTGGTGCCGCCTACAACTTCTAGATTTTTTTGCCCGATGAAAACTATTGAAAGGCCGCTGTGAAGCGGCTTTTTTTATCGGAATTAGGTACTTATTGGCAGAATGAAGGTTTTGCGGTATCTTGGTTGAATTTAGGTCGTCCTCTTTGCAGGGGGCAACCACAACCAATACTAACGTAAAACCAAATCTATGAAATCACCAAATACAGCTATCATTTTACAATGGTTAACGACTATTGTTAGTATGATAGTTTTAATTCTAACATTAGCCTTTGTTGATGGACAAGGTATAATTAAAGGACTTCAGGAAATGAACACACTTGATTTTTTTATTGTAATTCTAGGAGGTTCAGGGGTTTTTGTTTTGGGGAGTTTAATCCGGAAATTGGTTAAAGTCCAAATGTCAGAGTCACTTTTATTGATCGAATCGAAATTGTTAAATCGGATTTCTTCATTAGAAAAAACTGTCTCAATATCATCCACTACCCCTACTCATGATTCTAAAAATAATCTGTCGGAAATTATTAATCGGCTTGAAATATTGGAGGCCAGTAGATATAAAGAACAGATTGCTTTAAATAATCATTTGCTTCAAAGGGAAGTAAATCGAATATCGGCAAATGCCTTAGCTAATATGGGCAATGATGATTTAAAGCAGTTCTTAGAAAATTCTCAGAAACAAATTGACCATATAACCGAGGTCAATGAAAGGAATAATGGGGAAGGAATAAAGAAAAAGGATGCTATATATATCGTATCTGAATTCATGACAGGGGCCTTTTTCAAATCTCATATGGACACAAAATAATGAACCTCATAGAAGTAACCAGCAAGTTCCCTTCAGAGCTTGAAGCTATCCAGCACTTTGAGCGCGCCCGATGGGGTAAGGCTCCTAAGTGTGCGTACTGTGGATCTGTAAAGCTAAGCAAGCGTAAAAAGGATCACCGTTTTACCTGCATGACCTGCAATAAATCTTTTGCGGTAACGGTAGGCACTAAGCTGCATAAATCCCGCATTCCGATGCGCACTTGGTTAATAGCCTTTTCCCTAGTAACCGATGCAAAGAAGGGCGTTTCTGCAAAGCAGTTAGAACGCAACTTAGATGTAAGCTATAAAACCGCGTGGCGTATGGGAATGAAAATGCGGGAACTCATGCGGGAATCTACCGGAAAACTCGATAACGTGGTAGAAATGGACGAAGTGTATATAGGAGGCAAGCCCCGTAAGGGAGGACTTAACCAGCTCACCAAGTCCGAAAAGGAATACTACGATAAAACCATTGCCCGGTTAGATGAGAAGTTTGATATAGCAGAAGGTAAGAAAAAACGTAATTGGGTTCCGTGGTGGGAAGTAAAACGAGGCAGAGGCACACGAAAAGTACCCGTTGTAGGCATAGTAGAGCGCGATGGTAATGTAGTAGCTCAGGTAATGAAAAAGCTAAACTCCGATAACCTGAGAGCCATGGTAGAAAAGCACGTAAGAGAAGAGGATGCCGTAATTATTACCGATAAATACACCGGCTATAAAAAACTCAATCAGATTATTAACCATGTGCAGGTAGATCATGAGCGTATGTACTCCTACCGGGGCATTAACACCAATACCATTGAAAGCTTTTGGGCCATTATCAAAAGAGGCATTATAGGGCAGTATCACCGTGTAACATTGCGGTATTTACCCGAATACATTACCGAGTTTGTGTTTAAGTACAATAATCGTAATGATGATGATATGTTTGAGACCTTAGTAGCTAATGCTATGAAGAAAGATTAATTGTGAACGTCCTTGACAGGTACTAGCAAATCTTTTGCCTCCACCTGCAAAACGTCCGCAATTTCATAAAGAGTTTCAATGCGTGGTTGCATCTCATTAGTACACCACTTAGAAACGGTCGTTCTGTTTTTATTGAGTTGTTCCGCCAGCCAAAGGTTGGTTTTACCCTTTTCGGCCAGAGCCGCTTTAATTCTATTGTAGACTTTTCTACTCAATTCATTGCCTTTACAGAGGCAAATTAAAGCAATTCAAATTGGGTAAATCTTAGGTATAATCAGTGTTTAAGACTGATTGAGAAGCTTTAAAGTATAATGTAGTTGCTTTAAAATATTCTTTTAGGTATGTTTGAAACACTTTTGCACACTTTAACGCAACTTATACCACTATGAAAGCAAATATCAATCAGAGAATGGCTACCAGCCTAATTGAGCAGGATATGATCCATAACAAGCTAATTCACACCTTAGAGAAAGCAGGGTTTGAAGATACCGGGATGAACTCCTTAAAGCTCATGGATGAAGTGGCCGAACTTATGCAAGTAGAGGAAGGCAGCAGAAACGAATGGATAGAGGTTTATATGGAGAATATTAAAAAGGCTGAGAATATGGAAGGAATACCCACAAGAGCAGAATTTACCGAGTTAGCAAAAGAGAGCTTTGCGGAACTTTTGCAGGTGCTAAATGGCGAGGCGCGCGCGAATAGCCAATAAGTACCTAATTCCGTTTTTTATTAATCACCATAAAGGGTGAAAACCACGGTGGTGCGGTAGTAATCAGCCTTTACGGCTAATGTAATACCCTCTATTCTGAATTGAAGATCAATATCATTTACTTTACCCGTGCCGTATATAAAGTCCTGTTCCAGGTCTGTAATGGGCATATACCCCATTACGGAAGTTCCTACGTTTACGCCTGTACATGATCCACAGGGAACACCAATACTGGTGCGTTGGATATAAGGCACAAAAAGGGGTGTCCAGTTTATATCAAGCTTGCTTACTGTTACTCTCCAGTTTTGGGTGTTTTTCACATTGTTAATGTCCAGTTGATTGTAATTGGCTACTGTTTCCAGAGTAGGGTTCAGATCAGAACCTGCCTCGTTGGGTGTGCTTAGTGAACTGGCATCAAGTATTTCTGTCCACTCGGTAACCTGGCTGCGCACTACCTGACCGCTGGTATGAATGCCTGTGAGTAAGAACAAGCCAAGGATTAGTGTGCCGGAAAAGTAATATGGGAATTTTATACTAATCATCAAGCATGGTATAAACAATGGTTACTGGCGTGGTTTGGGTACCTATCTGGTTAAAATTAGTATTGATGTAACGCAAACGGTAAGTCAACTGGTGGCCGTTTCCGGAACCATTTCCGGTAAAACAACCCTGAATACCACTTATTATTTCCTGTGCTACAGCAGACAAGGTGATTTCAGACCCAAAGGGTGTGCCCTGGTTTCCGGCTCCCCCTACACAATTTCCTGTAGATAGAAGAAGTTCCAGCCCGGGGGGAACACTTCCAGCTCCGATACTTACTTCAATATGGCGGCTGGAAACATCCCGGTCAGCACAAGAATAATTGATCCAGTTACTGTTATTGGTCAATGAGGAAGTATCCAGGGCTTCACCCGCTTCTGTAGGAGCCGAAAGCGTAAAACCCAGGTCGCTGGAGGCGCTGCTGGTTTCAATATCAAAAATGGCTATGGCTTGCATATCAACCGCCATTCCCATTTCGCTGGTCAGCCCGAATACCGGGTTTCCCGGTTGGGCGTATGCCGGGTGAAGAGAGAATATGGCGAATACCAGTAAAAGGATGAACGGATTGCTGCCGCAATGGACTAAAGACCTCACTGTATATGTATTATAAAATCTCATTTGAAAATCGGAATTTTTTGAGCTTTTACTTCATCACCAGATATCAACATAAAAATGTAGGCACCGGACCGTAAATGGCTGACACTTTCTTTACGGTTGTGTTCACTGCCCGCTTTAATCTTACCGCTTAATACAACCGCACCGGTTACCGTGGTCAATTGCCAGTCTGCTTCCACTACATTCTGGCGGATATTCATAACCAGATTGCCATCATTAATATAAATAGTAAACAACTCCTCAGCCAACTGGCGCTTTTCAATTTCATTAGAACTGTAGTGAAGCTTAAAACGTTCCTTAAGGCGGTTATCCTGATTAAAAGTATACACTTGATCAGCGGGGTGCCATATTCCGGTCAGGCGATCTTCCAGGTATACCGTCCATCCCTGCGGGAATTCCCGGGCCTGAATACTTATCTCACGATTATTCTTCGCTTTTACCCCTATTATAACACTGTCACGGCTTGCCGGGTAATTGACCCCGGCAATACTTGCAGAATGTTCCCCAAACCGGGTATATACGGATGATACATCGTAGCGGGAATTAAAGAGTTTATGCACATCTTCATGGGTTCTGAAACTGTGGCTGGCTGATGAGCTGAAGTTAAGAACAGTCTCATCTATTTTACCGTTGGCCGTATGCCGGGTTTGGAGCACAATGCGCTCTGCAGCAGTTGTAGTTTTGAAAAAGCTGGATGAATCGGACTTACAGGCATCCGGGCGATTGGCATTGGTAAGACTGAGGTTATGCAGTACATCACCTGAATTTTGACTACCCACCGTAGCGGTTTGAACAAAGAATCCTTGTAGGGGAGCAATGTAACGGGTGGCGTTCAGTGTTCCCGAACCAGGCATATAGGTGGCGTAGTTACTGTTTTCATTGTCCCAAATGTGGTAGGCATTATCAATAGTAGCAGGTAAATTGCCGGCTATAGAATTCCAGTCCAGAACGGAAGAATACGGGTTTGCCAGCAGGTTCCAGCCACCGTTATTTTCATTTACCGTTTGTGTAACATTCCCGTTGTTAAGTGTTCCGGAAACAATAAGAGTCCAGGGTGCAGTAGCAAAACCAGATGCACTATCAAAATACATATTCCAGCCCTTGGTGGGTATAAAGCTTTCGGAACTATCTACAGATGATTTCCAGGTGCCATAGGCAGTAGACACATCAAAGCCAATATTCTGACCATTGTCCTCTGAAGGATCATACCACCACAGGTTACAGTAAATACAAGAGTCCTGAGCAAGACCTTCCAGCGGGTGGTTGATAAAACCGTTTTCGTCCAGAAAATTGAAATCGTTAAAGGTAGCATCTGAAAAGGGGGAGCCTATGAGGTGCCAGCCATCATTATCAATATACTGCTGATAGGTGGCCTCTACGGCCGGGCCTTTATATTGGGCAAAACCGGTCAGATCCGCTTCCAGAATATAGTTTCCGCTATTGGAAAAGGAAGTGTTTACATGAAGGCAGTAGGAAGGAGAAACAGCCAGGCTGGCATTGCTCTGAATGGTAATGGCGTTTACTTCTGCCGACTCATCAATGTGGGCCGTATCCGAAGCCAGGATAAACATGGATTTGCCTGCATCGGCAGCTTCATCAGAGGGGGCATGATCGGTATCAGAGCTCAGTCCGCCCCGCCATTCCGTTCCGGTCCATACAATAATATCCTTATGAACAATGGTAAAATAAGAAGAGCCATCAAAGTCAACGGAACAGGCATAACTGGCTACGGAATTAATGGTAGTAGCGCTTAAGGAGTATTCCTGAACGTTAGTAGTAAAAGCAGCATCGTCAGCTACCCTGAGGTAAAGGTTTCCTCCCAGACTGAAATAAGGAAAATAGCTTTCCAGTGCAGTTTGCGGAACGGCCACCTGCACGCTGCCTATAGTGTTGGTTTCTACTATTTTCCATATACGTTGCAATTGGTCGGTAATACCACTTTTTGTGGTTATGGAGGCATTGGAGGTTACCGCAGACAAGCTGCCGTCATTATTACCCCAAATGAGGAAGCTCTCATCAGCCGTAAAGTTATTACTGTTGTTCTGATTGGAGCTGGCAATACTGCCCAGGCCAATGGAGATCAACCCATCAGAGCCTGAGGAGGTGCTTTGCTTTTGGATTAATTCAGAAAGACCATCTACACCTATTCCGGTAATATCATTATTGAAAGCAGGGGTTGAACTGAAATCCCATAGCACGGTGCTGCCATCTGAGCTCACATAATCACCGGCCATACTTACTCCATATTTCAGCGCCAGGTATGATTCGCCCTGGCTTTTCTCAGTTGCCGTAAGTACATCTTCATTAAAGTAAACCAGCTCCATAATATGTCCGGCAAAAATATCTCCTGAGTTTACATCCGTAGTGGGATTGTATTGGGTAGTATTATCAATTTCACCAATGCCTACATCTCCGGAATGTCCGGAAAGGGTATTGGGAGCTGCTGAATTAGGAGTTGCAGCTGTTCCGTTTACATATAAGTGAATCGTATTATTTGCCCCGTCATATACAGAGGTGATCACGTATACGGTGCTGGCCTCTACCGGAATGCTCACCGGGTAATCGGTACTGCTATTCCAAAGGTTGGTGGCCAGGTTACCACCTTCCAGGTATATGTTCATCCCGTTACCGCCTCCTCCTTGTTCATAAACCAACTGACGGGTATTGATATCGCTTCCGGTGCGTATCACCATGTGGTATGATTTGGCAGCATACGGACCACCACTATTAATAGCGGCATCGTCATTCATTGTAAACCCACCGGGAGAAAAATCAAGGGCCGGGTTAAAGTTGCTTAGCACCTCTACGTAATCGGGGCCTGAAGCAATGGCGTAGGCATCTCTTCCTGAATTGGTTTGATCGGTCCAATCGGTTACGGAAGCTCCATCTGTGGTAGTACTGGTGCCCAGGTCGGCCTTAAACCAAAGCGTAAGGTTCTCACTCACCCCTCCGGGGTACGATTGGTCATTATCCAAAATGGATGCGGTACCGCTACCTACCCCTATGGTAGTGCCGGGATCAGAAGAATTACTGATCTGCACATCTAGGGTCTCTGTAGCTTCCCGTAATTGGTCATCCACCACAGTAATGGTGTAGGTGGCCGTTATCTCACCATCCGCTATACTAATCTGGTCATTGGCACCAATAGGTGTATAATCAAAACCACTGGTGGCGGTACCGGTGCCGAGGTCGTCAAAGTCAAAAGTAATGGCACTTCCGGTTTGGTTGGTATCCGGTAAAAGAACCGTAAATTCAATGTGTACCGGGCCATCTTCGTTACCGTTGACTGTAACAATAAGGTTCGCATCGGTAATACGATCGGTAGCAATGGTAAAGTAACCGGAAGCGGGTGCTGAAAGAGTAGCTTCCCAATAATTGCCGTTCAGGCTTAAAGGTGTTTCCGTGGCTCCGGATGAAAAGTCTCCGTCAGCATCGGTAAGAAGATACACATTGGTTTCTTCCGGTGGCAGGCTGGTGTTAAACCCACTGCCGTTATCCGGGATCTTTATCTCAATGGTGCCCATGCTACCGGTGCGTTGAAAACGCCATTTGCGTTGCAATACGGAGCGCATGGCCGGGGCATTCACGTTGGAAAAAATGATGTTTCCGTTGTCATTACCCCAACACAGGAAGTTAAAATCTCCTGAAAAAGCATTGGCATTATCAGCATTGCTGGCTTCAATACCGCCTAATCCAATTCGGATCAGCGAATCTGAAGCGGCCCCAACACTTTGTCTTTGATCCAAAGTGCTGTTGGCATCACGGCCAATACCTTTTACACCATTGGTATAACCCGCATTAGCGGTGTTATCCCAGAAAACCGTGCTACCGTTAGAGGCGGTGTACTCCCCGCTCATGGAAATTCCGTATTTGATGGCCAGGTAAGATTCTATCTGTTTCCTTTCGGCAGAAGTAAAGGCTTTGGAATTGTAATAGGCCATCTCCATAATATATCCCGAGAAGGGATCACCGGACGATACATTGGTGCCATTATAACGGGTAGTGGAATTTATAGCGGCCAGCCCGATGGCACCGGTATGCGAGGGTAAAGACGTTTGTACACTGGCATCGCTCATGGCTAATGAACCATTTACATAGGTGTCCCAGCGACTACTGCCTCCATCGTACACAAAGGTTATTACATAAGTGGTACCGGATTCAATAGCCGTTGATGCATCATTGTCATTACCGCTCACCCATATATTGGTATGCAGGTTTCCGCCTTCAATATAAATGTTCAGTCCGTGTGTGCCACCACCTTCTTCATAAATGAGTTGGCGTGTTGTGATGTCGCTGCCGGTTTTAAGAACGATGGAGTATGATTTGGCGGTGGAAGTACTGGTATTGATCTCGTTGTCATTGGGTATGCTGATATAATCTGCGGTAGACGTAAAATCAACCGCTGGCTGGTAATTGCTGAGTACACTGGCAAAAGTGGGTGCTGTGCCACTGCTGCTGGCGTTATTGGTGTTGTTGCTCACGTCAGTCCAGCTGGTTACACTGCCTCCGTTAACGGAAGTACTGGTTCCTGTATCAGCCTTTAACCAGAATACCAGGTTATTATCAATACCCCCCGGGGCGGGGTTGGTGGGAATAGTGTATTCTGCAATAGTGGCATTGGCCGTGCCCTGCTCTATAAAAATGCTGGCATTAGAGGGATTGCTGATGATCACATTGATATCCTCTGTAACTTCTGACACACCATCGTAAATAACGGGCACCGTATAAATGGCGGAGGAAGCTCCGTCTGCAATACTCACCTGGGCACCACCGGGAATAGCGGTATAATCGGAGCCGCTGGTGGCGGAACCTGTGCCGGCATCGGCAATGTCAAAGGTAATAGTAGAACCGGTGGTGTTGATGCCGGGAAGATCTACCGTAAACACAATGTCCACGGGGCCATTTTCATCACCATTGGTAGTAGTACTGATAGTGGCCCCTTCTTTCATAAAGGTGAAAAAGCTGCCATCTGCAAGATCTACTGAACCCTCCCAGTAATTACCGTTCAGGCTAAGTGCTGTGGTAGTGGCTCCGGTAGTAAAATCATTGTCAGTATCCGTAAGGATATACAAAGCGGTAGCATAGGGCAATTTGGCGGTTGCTGAATGGGTACTGGCCGGTACCTGAACCGTTACATGGCCAATGGTACCGGATTCCTGAACGGTCCAGTTCCGGGCCAGAATTTGTTTACCGGAAGGGGCACCGGTGCTGCTGAAAGACAAGCTTCCGTTGTTATTTCCCCATATCAGGAAGCTCCGGTCGACTGAAAAAGAACCTCCGTTTGCATCATTGGAGGCTGCTATGCTGTTCAGACCAATGGATAGCAGGGCATCGGTGCTTTCGGCTTTGGATTGTTTCTGCAGCAGGTTGCTTTCATCATCACGACCTATACCTGCAAGGTCATTGTAGTAAGTGGCGGTATGGGTAGCGTAATTCCATACTACCGTAGTGCCGTCTGATGCTATATAATCTCCTTCGCGCACCGCACCGGAAATGATTTCATTGGCCGTAGCGTCATTGTCATTGTCAAACGGCAGGGTAATACCGTATTTAATAGCCAGGTAAGAGTACACTTTAAGTTTATCCAGATCCGTAAGACTGGCATCATAGGCTATTACCTCACTGATCAGGCCGTCATAATTTCCCTGAATCTCATGGTCTCCTATAAAGTGATCCGTGCTGCCTGAAAGGTTGGTGGTATGTGCCGCACTGCCCTGGTCAAAACCGGCATCCCGTATTTGCTCCAGGGAGCGGTTGCTGCCATCGTAATCACCAAAAAGAAGGAATGGTGTTACCTGTGGGTCATCATAATCAGCCAGTCCTGAAAGGTTAAAAAACCCACTATATCTTTGTTGAGAAAGGGTGGCCACATTGTTTGAGCGGTAGCCGAAGTAAAGGTCGCTATTGTCAGTAACTCCCTCGGAACCGATCAGTATCTGGAAACCGGTACCCTGGCGTTCACCCACTCCAATAAGGGTATAATTTCCTCCACTCACATTCAGCTGATCGAGCAGCAAACGATCATTAATACCATCAAAATCCACGGTGGGGTTATAATTGATATTATCGGTGCCATTATTCCTGAAAGTGGGCGGACTGCCATCACTGCTGGCATTGTTGGCTCCGGATGATTGATCCAGCCAGGTAGAAAGGGATGTGTTGTTTGTAGATGTAGAAGTGCCAGAATTAGCTTTTAGCCAAAGCACCAGGTTGTTTCCTACCGAGCCGGGACCCACATCGTTATCCAGAATGGAGGCAGTGGCTGAAGCAGTACCCACAAAATATTCGGCATTGGAAGGATTGCTGATCGTAGCTATAAGTGTTTCATTGGCCTCAGGCAAAGCATCATCCTGTACACTTACTGAATACGTTCCGGTTTGCGAACCATCGGCTACTGAAATAGTGGCCGCAGCGGGAATAGCGGTGTAATCGGAACCACTGGTGGCGGTTCCGGTGCCTGCATCATCAATATCAAAGCTTATGGCGGTTCCGGTGGTATTTACATTGGGAAGGGTAACCGTGTATTGAATAGATAAAGGACCGTTCTCAGAGCCTTGCTGGCTTACACTTAGGGCCACACCTTTGGCTGAGAAGGTAAAGTACTGACCAGTGGTGAAATTTATATCCGCTTCCCAGTTGGTTCCGTTCAGGCTCATGGGGTAGGCTGTGGCCCCGGAAGTAAAATCACCGTCCGCATCCACCAGTATATCCAGTACCGCTGTAGCTGGTATCTTGGTGGCAGCACTGCTGTTATTAGCCGCTACCCTTACCTTTACCGCTCCGATGGTGCCGGTTTCCTGCACCCGCCATGCTCGTTGTAATACCTGGCGGTTATCCGGTGCTCCGGTGGTGGTAAAACTTATGGTACTGTTATTATTACCCCACATCAGGAAACTTTTATCAGCTGAGAAACTTCCGGCATTAGCGGAGTTACTGGCAGCAATACTGTTGAGCCCCATGATCACCAGTGCGTCTGTACCAGAAGAAAGCGATTGTTTTTGGATAAGCTGGCTGGCATCATCCCGGCCAATACCCGCTATATCATTAAAATAAGTACTACCATTGGTGCCGTAGTTCCAGAAGATGGTACTGCCATCCGATGCTACATAATCTCCTTCCCTTACACTACCGGAAATTACCTCATTCAGGGAAGCATCTCCGTCCGCATTATCGGTTAAAGTAAGGCCGTATTTTAAAGCCAGGTACGAATAGACTTGTTGCTTTTCAAGCGGGCTAAGGGTGCTGTTGAAGGCTATTACCTCATTGATAAGGCCCCGGTAGGCTTCGGAAGTATTATCCAGGTAACCTACGTAATTGGTTTCCGTGCCGCCCAGGTCTGTAGTAGTATTATCTGTAGCACGGTTGAACGTTGCATCCCGGGTTTCTTCCAGCGTTCTGCCGGAGCCGCTGTAATCACCAAAAAGCATAAAAGGGGAGGGGCCTGGAGTGTTAAAACCTTTAAGTCCGGTAAGGTTGAGGTCATTATTCCAATGGCTGAGAGTAGCTGTGGTGTTGGCTGAAGTGTAGC
Source organism: Owenweeksia sp. (assembly GCA_965212245.1). Classification (GTDB taxonomy): domain Bacteria; phylum Bacteroidota; class Bacteroidia; order Flavobacteriales; family Schleiferiaceae; genus CAKZNE01. Next base: position 2,123,222 of record OZ243107.1, read on the forward strand.
CAAAACCCAAACCGTTGTTGGTAGTACCTCCGGTTGAACCTAAGATATAGTTGGCGTTACCATCTTCACGCATACCAAGGCCAAGCAAGGTGTAATTACTGTTTTTAAGGCTGGAAAGATCCAGAACCAAGCGATCATTACTACCATCAAAATCAACAGCCGGATTGTAATTGAGGTTGTCAGCGGTGTTGTTACGGAACAGGGGCGGGTTTCCATCGTCCGTAGCATCATGGCCTGCCGAAGATTGATCTGACCAATTGGTAAGACTGGTATTATCAGTGGAGGTAGAGGTGCCGCTATTGGCTTTTAACCATACAATCAGGTTGTTACCTACACCACCAGGACCAGCATCATTATCAAATATAGTGGCGGTAGCTGTGGAAATACCTGCAAAAAATGCTGCGCTGGAAGGGTTGCTGATGGTGGCTGTTACAGTTTCATTTCCCTCGGCCAGGGCATCATCACTTACCGTTACCGTATAGGTACCTACGGTGCTACCGTTGGGCACTGAAATAGTAGCCGCACCGGGAATGGCGGTATAGTCGGAACCAGGGGTGGCGGTTCCGGTTCCGGCATCATCAATATCAAAGGTAAAAGCACTTCCGGTGGAATTAGTGCTGGGCAGGGTTACCGTGAAAACGATATCTACCGGGCCATTTTCATTACCATTAGTGCTTACACTAAGGTCTGCTCCCTTGGGCGAAAAGGTAAAATAATCACCGCTGTCAAAATCCACATCGCCTTCCCAATTGGTACCGGTCAGTTGTAGGGAAACAATACGGGCCCCTGATGTAAAATCACCATCATCGTCTACTAAAATATCCAGAGAACTGGCTGCCGGAAGTTTACTGCTCAGGCTGCTGGTGCTGGCTGGTACACGCAGCTTTACTGTTCCGGGTGTTCCGGTTTTCTGCACTTTCCAAATCCGGCCTAAAATTTCGCGGTTGGTGGGTGCTCCGGTAGTGGTAAAGGCTACTGTACCGTTGTTATTACCCCACAGCAAAAAGCTGTTATCACTGGTAAAAGTATTAGGATGGTTGCTGTTCAGGCTTACCACTGTATCAAGCCCCATAGTAATAAGGGCATCAGTATTAGCCGATTTAGATTGTTTCTGGTTAAGGCTTCCGCCATCGTCACGCCCAATACCGGCTACATCATTGAAATAGGTGGCACCCTGACCGGCATAGTCCCAGATAATGGTTGAACCATCGGAAGCCACATAATCCCCTTCTTTTACGGAGCCGGAAATGACCTCGTTTACGGTAGCATCATTGTCATTGTTGTTGCCCAGCTGAATACCGTATTTCAGGGCCAGGTACGAATAAACCTGGTGTTTACTGAGGTCGGGCAGGTCATTGTCATACACGATTAGCTCACTGATGCGCCCGTTATAATGGGCACTGCCCGCTTCCACATCCCCAATGTAATTATTTTGGTTGCCGGTAATGGCCTGACTGTTATTGTCCGTGGCTCGCCTGAAAACCGCGTCCCGCGTTTCTTCCAGTATACGCCCGCTTCCGTTATACTGACCAAAGATCAGATAAGGGGTGGGTGCTGGGTTAGTATACCCGTTGGTGGCAATGCTTACATCCGGACCATTGGAGATCGTCAGGTTGGCATCTGCCGAGTAACCAAAGTGCAGTTTTTGGGTATAGGTATAGTTCTGAGAACCTATAATGTAGTTGGCGTTACCGTCTTCTCGCACACCCACGGCCATTATAGTATATTTTCCGTTGCCATTGCCGTTCCCGCTTTTAATATCAGTTAAGTCCAGAGCCAGGCGGTCATTAGTACCATCAAAGTCAATGGTGGGATTAAAGTTGATGTTGTCAGCAGTATTGTTTTTAAAGAGAGGTGGTGCTCCATCTGAAGTACCATCGTTACCCTGAATAGATTGATCTGACCAGGTGGTGAGCGTGGAATTGTCTGTAGAGGTAGAAGTTCCGAAGTCTGCCCGTAACCAAACGTTCAGTGCACCTCCAATACCTCCGGGACCGGCATCATCATCCAGGATAGTGCCGGTGGCCGTGCTTTGACCAATAAAATACTGTGCCCCGGAAGGATTGCTTATAATTACATCAATGGTTTCAATACCTTCTGCATCAGCATCATTAATAACTGTGATGGAGTAGGTTCCGGTTTGGGCACCATTGGGTACGGAAATGGTTGCGCTAAGTGGGATAGGTACATAATCTGCTCCATTAGTGGCGCTTCCGGTAAATGCATCATCAATGTCAAAAGTAAAAGCGCTGCCCGTACTGTTTACGCTGGGCAGGGTTACTGTGAATACCACGTTTACCGGGCCGTTTTCATTTCCGGTTACTGTGGTGCTGAGATCGGCTCCACCAGGAGCTACCGTAAAGTAATCACCATCGACCAGGTTAATGTCAATTTCCCAGTTGGTACCGTTAAGGGTCATGGCGTAGGCTGAAGACCCGCTGGTAAAATCACCATCACTATCCACCAGCAGATCCAGGGTGCCGGCTGCCGGTAATTTCTCTGCAAGGCTGCTGGTGCTGGCGGGTATTTGCAGTCTTACAGTGCCCACTGTTCCGGTTTCCTGTATCCGCCATTGACGCCCCAATACTTCACGCCCCGAAGGAGCCCCGGCAGAGGTAAAAGCATTAGTGCCACCATTGTTGGCCCACAACAAAAAAGATAAATCTGAACTGAAGGTGGCGGAATTGGCGTTGTTGGTATTTTCTATACTGTTCAGTCCAAAAGTGATGAGGCTATTGGGATCTTGTGATTTGGATTGTTTTTGATCCAGTTCAGAATCATCATCGCGGCCAATACCGGCCAGGTTAGTATAATAGCTGCTGCCTTGTGTGGCATAATCCCAGATAACGGTTGAACCATCTGAAGCTACATAATCCCCTTCACGCACGGAGCCGGAAATAATTTCATTGGGGGTAGCATCACCATCACCATCCGCTGGTAAGGTGAGTCCGTATTTTAGCGCCAGGTAGGTGTATATCTGTTGCTTATCCAAACCGGAAAGAGCCGTTTGATACACCAATACCTCACTAATCCGCCCGGTATAATTACCAAGGCCCCCGGCAGCCGTACGCCCTATATGAAAACCGCTGTAACCGTCCAGGGGAGTGGTGTTGGCGTCTGAAATACGATGGAAGCTGTTATTGCGGATCTCTTCTAATACCCGGCCATTGCTTTGATCAAAATTGCCCATTAAGATGAAGGGAGAAAGACCCGGAGTGGTATACCCATCCAAACCCGTAAGATCCAGATCATTGGTCCAGTGTGTAATAGTAGCTTCTGTATTGGTGTTGTTGTAACCAAACACCAAAGCCTGCCCCGCTCCGTTATTGGCGTTATCTCCGAAAATGACATTGTAATTTCCGTTTTCACGGATACCTACCCCAATAATGGTATAGTCGCGGATGGGATTACCAAATTGATAACCGCCACTGCGTATTACCGGGTTATTGAGATTGAAATAACTACTTCCATCCAGGTAAATAGTAGGGTTAAAATTGATATTGTCGGTAGTGTTGTCTTTATAAATAGGAGTTCCGTTTACCCAACAGTTATACCCGTTTCCGGATTGATCACTCCAACCACCGGAGCTGGAATTGTTAACCGTATTGGCGGTACCCTCATTCGCCTTATACCAGGCACGCAATGCACCGGATACACCACCGGGCGATTGCCCGAAACTGTGTAGTGAAACAAATAAGAATATATAAAGTAATGCCTTTCTCATACCGGGTTTTAGCTCCGGTGGGAGCTGTACGCAAATCACCTTCCAAAGTATACTCAGCTGCACTATGGCTTAGCCTTACAGCCGGGTACTTTGGAGTTTCCGTTTGGGTTGGTCAGGATTTAAAAATACAAAGAAGAAGTAAGTGGTTGATTTTAGGTGAGTTGTTTTCGATGTAGTGATGGCTTTGCGCTATGAGTGGTTTATACTTTGTGCTGGAGGATCAGTGATTTATGAAAAACAGTGGGTTTGAGGCAGGAGATGAGTTTTCTCCGTGTGGGGGTATTTTTCCCATAGAGGGAACCTTTACCGGAAGGTTGATCGCTGGGTTGTTAAACCCTGTTCTATTTCAATGTTTTTATCATTGTATAAATCTCTTTTAGAAACTCAAATATTTAACATCAAACCAGTTCTCATTTTTATTCAGCAGAATTTAAATAGAGTTACAGCAAGTACTAAAACATTAATTTAGCGAAATACAGGCACTTAATTTTAAGCGTGTTTAATAAGATATACCCATTACATTCGCCAATATGAAGAATTCAATTTTACTTTTATTCCTGATCCCCGCGCTTACTGGTTTTGGACAGTATCAGCAAAGCCCTTCTATGACACTGCCCAATGTTAAAGTAACAGATAGTCTTTTTCTCCCTTATTTGGTAAATGGTACGGATACCTGTGTGCCATTCCTGGCCGCGGGTGACAGTCTGGTAAGATGTCTTCCCTTATCTGGGATAAGAGGTGATTTGCCTGGTTTGAAAGAAGTATTAAATAACGGTGCAACTTATTCAGGCGATAGCGCATTAACTTTGGCTACAAACCTTTATTTTAAGAACTCTTCAGGCCAAACGATCTTCAAAACAGATTATGGTAAGGTTGAAATAGGTAAGCGCCTGGATTCTATCAACTCACTCACCCCTTTAACGGTATACGCACCAAATGGCTCTCAGGACGTAGTTACATTTGCGGGTAATTCCGCAGGGGGTGCCAAAATTCAAATACAATCTTTTGATCCTGACGGGAGTACCAGGCCCGTGGGTGCAAATTTGGGTGGCATAGACTGGACCACGCCCTATTTTGATACCATAAATCAACGTGCACAGGTGGCCAGTATTTATGCGAGAAAAACAGGTACAGGGCGGTCGGGGCTTGTGTATGTGCAGACTACAAATAACCGCGCTCCTTTTCCGGATGTGGGTGGCTATTGTAATATAGCTTTTAGACCCAATGGGCAGACGTGGCTTGGAAAAGATGGATTTGTATACAGTGGTAATAATATCCCTCTTTATAAGAGTGCTGCAAAACTTGCAATCCAATCGGATAGCACCCAGGGGCAGACCAATACTCCTTTGATTGAGCTTAGACATTCTACGCAAAGTAAACTGAACGATTGGAACGCGCGGTTTTACCAGGATGGCAACTTTAAAATTCAAAATGCGGGAACCAAATCCGAAATTATGACCACGGGTCCGGATGTTCTGGCTTTATCTTCTTTAAACGGAACAGCCACTTTACAGCTGAAAAACCTTAATGATAGTGTGAATGCCAGTGCAGGAGACCAGGCGGGAAAGATTGATTTTATAACCACCCTGAACAATCAATATGATTCAAGTATAGCTAGTATTTTCGGCTACTATAAGGGTGCGGGTACAGATGGCAAGGGAGGTATTGCTTTATCCACCCAAAATGCAGACTCTAACTCCATACACTCCCTGCTAACCCCGGAAGGGTATACGGTATTAAGTGTACAGAATTTAGAAGGGTATACTTCTTCAACTGCTTTACCTTCAACAAAAACACTCCAAGTGCTTAATGATGGAGGTGCTCATATAACCGGTAATGTAAATATATCCGGAAATACAGGAATTGGTACTTTCTCTGCCAATCCAAACAGTTCTTTAGAGTTGGCCGATACCAATAAAGGTTTTCTGGTAAACCGTTTAACCACTGCCCAGCGTACGCTCTTACAAAATTCCGGATCAAATGGAAGCCCCCTTGGAATAAATGAAGAAGGCTTAATGATATATGATACGGATGCAGACGCCTTATTCGTATGGGATGGCACCGCCTGGCTAGAAGCCGGGGGAAATGATGGTTTGAAAATTGAGCTTTTTGATATTCAAAATGACTCCCTGCGAATGGAGCTTTCTGCAGATACATTAAATAGCATAGACCTGTCTCCTTACCTTGACAATACGGATGCTCAACAGCTCAGCTTGTCAGGAGACACACTGAGTTTAGAAAATGGCGGTACAGTAAATCTTGGTGTCTATCGGGACAATACCGATGCTCAGGAACTGGCATTGAGTACTAATTTATTGAGCATTAGTGGTGGAATGGATACGGTGGATCTATCAACCTACCTTGACAATACGGATGCTCAACAGCTCAGCTTGTCAGGAGATACACTGAGTTTAGAAAATGGCGGGGCGGTAAATCTTGATGCCTATCTGGACAATACCGATGCTCAGGAGCTTGCATTGAACAACAATTTATTGAGTGTTAGCGGTGGAATGGATACGGTGGATCTATCAACCTATCTTGATAATACCGATTCGCAAACCCTGAGTTTGAATGGTACCGATTTGTCCATCAGCAATGGTAACATGATTAATTTGAGCAGTGTGCAGGATGGCACAGGTACTGATGATCAGCACTTGCAGAACTTCACCCTTAATGGAACTACTTTAAGTGTTGATATTGAGGATGGCAACTCCGTTCAGGTAGATATCTCATCTATTTTGGTACCGCTTCAAAACCAACATGCTGCACAACAGTTGCTTATTGACGATTTGATAGCACGTGTGGAGGCCATTGAAGATTGCGCCTGTGGTGGAACTTTGGGAAAAACAGGTTCTGAAGAAGTTAACTATATGCCGGTTCTGCATCAGAATATACCCAATCCGGCCAATGGCGATACTAAAATTGGATTTTTTCTTCCGGTTATCACGCAAAAGGCTCAATTGATCATCAACTCAAATGCAGGACAACTAATTGCTGAATACACTATTGGGGTTACTGGCGAAGGAGGGATTACCATACCTCAGGGCAGCTTATCCGCAGGGGTATATTATTACAGTCTTTTCGTAAACGATGTTAAAGTGGATACCAAAAAAATGATTATCCGTTAAGTTTGGCAATTCAATAGACCAGGTGTTTAGGGATTAAGACCAAACTCTTTAAAATAAACCATTTTCATTGGGAGAGTCTTTTTCAATGGGCTGACCTAAATCCCATAGCTCAACTATTTTACCCGCCCTGAATCTGAAGATGTGGATAACCGCTATGTCCACCTTTTCCTTTTTAACCAGAGAATGAGTGATCACCGTATGCCCGTCTGCGTAACAATATTTCACTTCTATGGATTTGTTAGGGCTGGTTTGGTGTGCCTCTTGCATGGCTTTTTTCAAGGCTTCACGGTTCCCTTTAAAGTACTGATTATGATGAAAAAAGTCAGTTGAAGTATAGGTTTCAAAAGCCTCTTCTGTTTTTCCAAGGCCTGCCAGTTGCAGAAATTTTATAGCTGTTTCTTTATGAGTCATACCGGTGGTCTTTTTGTTGCGATAGCCATACCTGCTGCACGCAGCTTTATTTACGGAACAAAGGTAGGGCACTTGAAGAAGATGCTTCTTTACAGAATGCTGTTTTACTTTCCCCGGGCAGCGGAGCCAGACTCTGATACTGTACTTATGAAATCTTCCTGAGCGTAGTATGCGCTGCGAATAATACGGTAGGCGCTCTCTTAATTGGGATTATAAGCATCATATACATTCCACACCCATACAGCCAGGAGAGCTATGATGGTCCACCAAAGAAAAAAACTACTACACCTCCCACCCCCTTGAAATGCCTCTAATTCTCAACACGGCATCACACCTATCAGCCATTGCTAATGACATCGGCATCATTAACTCGTCAAATTTGTCAAAACCTGCTGTTTCAATTATTGGTAATGCTACATTCACTCCAATTACAGGAATATGTCCTTTCAAATAAACGTTGTAAGCAAACTTGTTCATTTCAGCATGGTTTTGCTTCCACTTAACTTTGTCATTCGAACGGGCTGTATTATAAGATCCTGCAATCATTATATACATTTATCTTTATTCATGTGAAGCTGTTTTTAGTAAATCTTCCTGGAGCAATTTGGTTTAGCAGATCATTATAGCACATTACCTTTTGGGGCGGGAGTGCGCAGCATGGAGTGCCAAAAGTCAGCTATAGCTGACCTGAGCACAGCGAACCGATGAATACTGCTAAAATTATATAAGAGATATGAATAATGTGCTACAAGGGTCTGTTTATGGTGCGTATCCCGAAGGGTATGCATTTAGCAACTGGCTTTAATTTACGCTTATTTCTCCGTTAGTCCGGACGTACAAAATAATTTCTTTTCCGGATGAATTGGTAATTGTATGAATTGCGCTATTTGTGGAACCAAAATAACTGCCGACATCCAAATTTTTTATTTCGCTGGTTTGGGGCATTTCGTAGTTTAATTCTCCAGATACAATCATAGCATGCGAAACAGTTCCGTCCATTTCTATTTCTCCACTATACCCTTTAGGAAGTTTGACGAAAAGACTTCTAAAGTTGTCCCTTTCTAAGAGAAAACTTATCTCAGCTTTACTATTTGTACCTATCCAATTGCTCTTTTCGCTGTTTAACCAAACGACATTGGAAGCATCGATATTAACAGAGCGCTCTCCGTTGTCAAATGCTTCTTCTAAGGGTTGAACTAAATATGGCCCATTATCTATTTCAACTAAGGCCAGATTTTCTTCGCCTTTGGCCGAAGTGATATGTGGTTCCCCCTTTGGTTGTGTCCAAAACGAGCCTGGTTTCATCCACATATTCTCAGCTTTTGGGTCGTCATTGTGAATGGTTCCTTTGATTACAACTGCTCGATAAGTGACATTGTGAATATGTGGTGGAGATGAAAACCCATCAATAAATTTTGCGAGAAACCCGGTTGCTTCAGTCCCGTTTCTATCGCCCCAAACGGTTGCTGCCTGCGGACTTTGCTCTCCCCGTGCTGGATTTAATTTTTCCCAAACCACTTCAGAACTTAATACCACTTTATTGGTCGGGTTTTCAACCTTCTTCTTACTAATATCTTCTTTCTCCTTTTCGGGGCTTAAGCAAGAGGTTAATAGTCCAGCAATGATTATCAGGTATAATTTATTTGTCCTCATGCTTTTGGGGTAGTTTTAGTTTTCTTTGAATGTTTTAATCATTTCCAGCGCAGATTTATGAGGTCTACCTGCAGCTTTTTCAAAATCTGATGGCACATTGTTGGCGCCACTGCGAATACCTTCATAAATCCCTGCGATAATAGTTCCCAGAAAATCGCCCAAAGCTGCTTGGCGCTCTTTTCTGTAGTCTTCTACAGAAATAGACTTGAAAGATAGAGAAGTTCCGTACACCTGATTGATGTATTCCGCCAATTCTTTTTGTGTAATAGGTTCGCCCACCAAGTTTAGCGTCTCCCTGTTTAAGTTGTCGTTTAGCAGCATTTGTGCGTAGGCGTCACCTAATTCTTCGCGGCTGGTGTATCCACATTTTCCATCGGCTGCACAGTTGGTAATGCCGCCTTCTTTTATGTAGGTGTCAATACATTCTATATCGGGTTCAATGTAAATGCCGTTGCGGCCAATCACATACTCCAAACCAGAGTTGCGTACATCTTCTTCAGTTTGGCGGTTGCTTTGCACTACCGGGCTGAAAGCTGTGTTTTCATCATCGCCCACAATGCTGGTGTACACAATTTTGTGCACACCATTTTGCTTTGCGGCTTCAATCACGTTACGGTGCTGTGGGATGCGCTTTTGCGGATCGTCCATGCCCGAAACCAAAAGTACTTTGTCGATGCCTTTCAGTGCTTTGTTAAAGTCTTCGCGGCTGTTGTAATCGCCTTTTCGCACTTCAACGCCCAAATGCGCTGCTTTGGATGTAGTACGGGCAATGGCTACCACATTCTCTTTGCCAATTTCCTTGATAAGTGCTTTGGTAATGGCAGCTCCTAATTGTCCACTAGCGGATGTTACGGCTATTTTCATTGCTTATTTTTTGTTGTCTGTAGTTAATAATTCGCATTTTTACGGCTGGTATTCTGATGATGAAACCTAATCCCACTATCACGGCATAAAGCGCCCACGTTTTTTCGAGAATGGCAACATGCGTGAGACTGAGTAAAATGGCGAGGTAAGAAAACCTCTGTAGTTTCTTCCAATTGGCTTTCAATCGCTTCATCGCCTTTCGGTTGGATGTTAAAAGCAGTGGAATCAAGATTAAAACCGCTACAAACCCCAATATATAGTTGACTTGCGTGAAGGTTTCTGCCAATCCTTCAGCTATAATAAAAATGACAAAGTGCAGCAGACTCCAAACGGCTGTAGCAATGCCCATGGCCTGACGCACAAATAGATTTGTAACACTAAATAGGATAAACACGGGCGTTAAGGTAAGCACGGCTGTCATCCAGCGAATGGCAAACTCGCCCGAAATATGGTACAGCATATCAATGCTGTCAGCACTACCTTCCATCGCCATTTTTGTTAATGGGATAAGTGGAAGGGTAGCCAAAACAGTCACGATAAGCCAACCATAATTTTTCTTTAAAAACAACATTTATTGTTTTGCTTTTAATGCTTCCAATTCCTTTTCCAGCCCTTCGGCTTTGGTTTTAAATTTCTCCATGGCCTTCTTCAACTGGCCTATTTTTTTAAACGCCTCGTCATCCTGCACAGCTGCGTAAGTGGTTTCTCCGTTTTTTTCTTTAATTCTTGATTTGCTCCCACAAGTGGGACAGAAGGCGACTGTGCTCATTACTTTAAATATTGATCACAAAGCTCCATATCACAATGGGTGAATAAAAGGTTAATAACGGGTTAAAGTGGTAAATGTGGAACCAACCGCTAAAGGCTAGATTTAAACTCCCGAGGAGATATGGTGGTGTGTTTTTTAAAAAATTTGGTAAAGTTGGTAAGTTCATCAAACCCAAGTGAGAAAGCCACTTCTTTGATACTAGAGTGGTTAATTAGCATACCTCGTTTGGCTTCTAAGATGACGTATTGATCGATGAATGACTTCGCGTTGTTGTGGATAGTTTGGCGAACAATGTTGTTCAAATGTTTGGGTGATATCTGCAGCTGCCGGGCATAGTCTTTCACATTTCTGGTTTGGGTATAAGAGCTTTCTACCGAACTTTTGAACCTATTGAAAATGGCGAGGTGAGATGGCTTATTGGATTGGGATACCACCTTGTGGTTTTGTTGTTCTAGCCGTAGCAAGTATAGCTCTAACAATTTGGCAATCACTTCCCTTTGCACATGAGATGTTTCATTCTTTAACTCATGCAAAACTTCCTTCAAGAAGGTGTCACCATACTTTTCATTTTCAATTAATGGAGTAGAGAGATAGTAATTGTATAAATGGGTTGTGTGATCAATCGATGAGCGTGAAAACTTTTTGACAACCAAATCTTCAGTGAAAACCACTAAATAGCCTTTGTAGTTCAAATTGTTTTGAAAAGCATGAATTTGATTTTTTGCGATTTTAATCAGCGAACCTTTTTTCAACGGATATCGCTCTAAATCCACCTGATGTGTTCCGGTTCCCTTCGTCACAATCAATAAGGCAAAAAAGTTTAAGCGATGAGGCTTGCAAGGGTCATGGTTTTTTCCGCTGTTAACTCTTTCAAAAATCTGAGAGACTTCCAGAATCTCAATATCATTCAGTCCATCCTGACTTTTAAATGATATGCTAGGGATGCTTTTCAATAGTTGTTTTTATGCTTGTGGCTAACTAGTGGATAAACACAATAGCACATTCTTCAAGTTTGAAATTATAGAAACTTGAAAATGAATGTTTTAACAGGTGTTCCGCATAATAAGCACTTACAAATGTTTATAAGCGACACTTAAGCGCTTAAATCAAGGATAATTTCGGAAAAAAAACCCATACCAGGGTTTCCATACTTTTTAAAAAGTTGTTTTGGGTAGATGAACTCTCACCAGGCGCAGCGTCTGCTACGCTTAGGAGGGGGGGATTGATGGTTGTTAAATTGGTTTAGTTTATGAATTGAGGGCTTGTCATGCAGAGTGGCACGCTTTAACGTGTTGTATCGAAGCCATAGACAAAGCCCAGTGATTTAGTTGGTGTAAGGAATGAGCCTCACCAGGCGCAGCTGGCACTATACTTAGGAAAGGTTTAGTTATTGAGATGATTTTTGAATTGGTTTAGTCCATAAATTGAAGTCTTGTCACGCAGAGTGGCGCGCTTTAGCGCGTTGTATCGAAGCATAGACAAGACCCAATGATTTCCTTGATGCAGAGCACCAACCTCATTACACCTTCTTATTTTTCATTAGTGGGGGTAAATGAGTGTGATGGCTTTTAGTAGTACCCCCTTACCGTAAAGGGAGAGGCCCTGGTGCCTTTAGCCGAAGATTTCTACCGGCAATTGCAAAGCTGCTTTACTTCTATATCTAAATATCGGTAGGAGAGTAGGTATATACTTAAAGGTATATACCCTTATAGTGGAGTACGCTTTCCGGTGTTTTAATTTTTTTACCATGGCCAATTTAAAATTTAGCCATGGCAAAAAATAAAATTGGCCACGGCTGTTTTTCCTTTTTAGACTGATTAAAGCTTTAATAGTATTCGGTGTATACAAACGCTCTTAATATTAAGTCATGCGTCCCCCTCCCTGATTGTTTTAGCCTCCTCTTCCGCCACGCTGCAATAAGGCAGGCTGGGTTCTTAACGCCTGGTACATTATAAGCGGTAGAGTAGGATTTTACTTACGGCCAGACTAAAACAATCCGGCCGCAGGAGGTATGATCCCGCTAAAATATATAAGGGTATTCCTTCACCTTTTATGGATATCCGCCATTCAATAAGAATACCCTTCACTTTACACAAAAAGGAGTGTGGTTTTCAGCTTGCAGTTATAGATTGAGACATTCTATTAATCAAATTCTTATAACTATGAGTATTCATTGGAATCCTTTATTTACCCGACTTATACGGCAACAACGCGCCACTTTATGGGGCAACTGGTCTCTGGCATCCGGCATTGAAGTAGGTGCTGTAGTAAAACTCAGACCTCACACCGGTGAGTTTGATAACCTGGGCGATAGCCTTCCGGATATGCAAATAGAAGAAGGCCGGGTAACTTCTTCTACCTGGGATATGAAATCCAGCGGAGTATCTGTAGATCAGGGCCAGACCAGTATAAGTGGTACCAACGGTGAGGTGCAGGCGGGCCTTAAAATGACCTGGACATTTGAAGAAGAAAAACTCCTGGTATCTAAGTTTGCGGAAACCCGCGAACCGGAATTGCGTAACCTGGCAGAGCAGCTTAATGAGAATAAAGAGTGGCTTATTGATGTGGCCCGCAGAAATGGATTTTATTCAGAAGACCGCGGCATTGAACAGGGCTTTTGCGTAGTTACCAAGGTTATTTATGCCCGTGGAGGGGTGTTACTGGCTTCTAAATCAGAAGACAGTTCTTTTGAGATAGAAGGTTCTCTGGCTATGTTTGACGGAGCGGCTTCGGGTAAGGCCGGTTACTCCTCATCTAAATCAAAAGGTACGGTAGTACACCGCACCTGGCCTACCGAAAAAGATAACTTTCAGAATGAGGATGTAGCCATTGCTTTTGAGGTGGCTTCCTTTACCGGTAAAAACGTGGAAGTTATTGAAAACTGGACCCGTTACCTGGATTCTTTTACCATTGAGTTTGACAATGACCATTGGGGAACCTACATAGCTCATCCGGTATTGAGCTATGATATTAATGGAGAACATGTACAAGGCATTACCCCCTGCGATGGCGAAGGTGTATGGGGCGGCAGTAAAGCTTCTATTTACGGTATACCGCTGGAAGCTACCAATCTGCAGCTGGAAATATCCTATGAAGCCAGTGATCATAAAGATCATTTTAGCTGGGAAAACCCCTTGCGTAACTGGACTACCGGTAAAAGAACCATTGATATTTACGGAGTATGGGACAATAATCCACCCCCTCATGCCGAGGTAAGGGAACATAAAACGAGCCTTTCCTAAGCTTCCGGTAATACGTGTATAGTCTGTAAAGTTCAGGTTGCTGCATGGCCGGCAGCCTGAACTTTTTTTAATGTTGCGTATAGAATGCTATTCTTTTAAACAGATGGCCGGCTGGTGGAAAAGAGCCCGGGGTGATGCTTAACTGGTCTTGCTCAGCTCATAGGCGGCTGCCTCATACAATTCCTCGCTGCTTACCGGTTTAGAAAGATATTTATTAAAGCCCAGCTCCTTTACTTTTTGCCGGGTTTCTTCGGTTACATCTGCGGTTACGGCAATAATAGGGATGCGGGCGTTTTTTGCACCGGCCTCTCCCTTGCGTATGGCTATGGTGGCTTCATAACCATCCATGACGGGCATTTGCAGATCCATAAAAATAAGATGGTAGGTTTCTTTCTGTAATTCTTCCAATGCTTCCTCTCCGTTTTCCACCACCTTAAAAGGAGTGTTTTGCCAGTCGGAAAGGATTTTCCGCATAATGAACTGGTTGAGAGGATTGTCTTCCACCACCAGAACCGGATGACCTTGCAGATCTTGTTCGTCCTTTGAAAAATGATGGCTTTCCAGCTCTTTTTGAGGAAGTACGGCATAGGGTATTTCCACCCGGCAATAAGTGCCTTCTCCCTTGCTGCTGTGTATCTCAATCCGGCCTTTGTGCAGGTCAACCAACCGTTTTACAATACTTAACCCGAGCCCCAAACCGCCAAACTGCCTTTTATTACCCATTTGTTGCTGGTTGAAGCTTTCAAAAATGGTATTCAGTTTTTTAGGAGATATACCCACTCCGGTATCCTTAACGCTCATAATCAGGTTAAAAGCGGCCGGGTGGGGGTATGCCCCGCTAAGCTCAATGCTTACGCTGCCGGCAGCGCTGAATTTAATAGCGTTACCCACCAGGTTACCTGCTATCTGGGCCAGGCGTTCCGGGTCGCCCAGGCAAACCTCAGGCAGAGAAGGGCCCAGCTCAAAATTAAACTGTATGTTTTTTTGTGAAGCCTGCATGCGCCAGTTCCTGCTCAGTTTTACCAGTAATTCAGCCGGGCTGAACTCGGTTTGGGTAAGCACCAGTTGTTGCTTCTCAATTTTAGAGTAATCCAGAATGTCATTCACTGAGCTTAACAGGCTGAATGAAGCTGATTGTATCATCTCCACTTCTTTACGCGTATCAGGGTCTGCTGCCGTGTCCACCAGTTGATCTGCTACTCCCATAATCAGGTTCAGGGGTGTACGCAGCTCATGACTGATATTGGACATGAAATTGTTTTTCAGGGTATTCACTTCCTTAAGCCGCAGCAGGGCAAGCTCCTGCGATTTTTCCTTATCCTCTCGCAGTTTACCAATGAGGTTGGTCATGGATAGTGAAAGGAAAAGTACCTCCAGGCCCGCTCCCAGTTTGGTGCTGTGGGCCGTTAAAAAGGTATTGGGTATTACATTGAGGTTGTTCAGTATAAAAATGGTAAGCCCCGTTGCCAAAAAGCCGATACCTATGGTAAAGAAGGGGTCTACCCGTACTTTTCTTATATACAGTAAAATGAGGGAACCGATGATAAGCAGTAATTCCAGCAGGCCCAGCAAATTACCTGCAGGGTAGCTGAACTCAAAAACAAGCGGGCTCAGGAATAAGCCGGCCAGCATAATACCGGAAAGGATATAAATAGCGCGGAAAATGAGCGGTATGATACGAAAGTGTTCCCTGAGCCTGAGAAAGCTTTCCGCATAACGACCTAAGAAGAATATGGATGCAAAGGCACCGATCATTACCATGCGGGCGCTTAGCCAGCCTCCGCCCGGAAAAAGGTATTGGTAGGTAAGACCATCCAGCGAGAGCTGCAACAAGCCTATGGATAATACGTACAGGCCATAATAGAGAAAGGTTTTTTCGCGCAGGCCGGTGTAAAAAAAGAGGTAGATGACAGCCGCCAGAATAATAAAGCCATAAAAGAAGCCGAAGAAGATGTGCTCTACATATATCTCGTTCATCAGAGATACAGATGAGTGAAGCTTAAGCTGCAGGTTTATCACTTCTCCATCACTACCCAGGTGCAGGTAGTAACGGTATGTGGCACCAGGTGGCAGTTCAAGGGGAAAAATGGTAGCCCGGTTGGGCAGTGGACGCTGGGCAAAGGGTATACGGTCTCCGGAGCGCATAAGCTTAACCCGTCCGGCTTTATCTACCTGGTAAAAGTCTGCCAGATCCGTTATGGGTCGCGCGGTTTCCAGGTAATAATGCCGGGTTTGCTCCCCCTTATTCTCCAGGCTAAAACGCAGCCAGTAATGATCTGTGGTAAAACCGGTATTCTCATTTTCAGAGGGAAGTGGCTCAAAGTGCAGTGTGTCTTCCTGCTTCAGCAAGTCCTCCAGTTCCAGGTCCTTATCACCCAGGTTAACAATCTCGACCTGCTGGTGAAGAGAGGTCGTTTGACCAATCTCAGGCTGCTTGCCGGAGAGTTTTACATTAATAAGTAATAGCACGAGTAATAGTCTCCCAAGATTACTGTTCATAAAAGTATACTAGGTAAGAATTAAAAAAAGTATCCTGCGGCCTTAATACTGGATTGATAATGAGCAGTACAGCAGAAAGAAAGAATTAATATAAGGTAATTAAAGGAAATAAGTTTCAGAAACGGCTGTAAAAGCTCTGTGGTAATCCATCTTTCTTAAACCACAGGCAAGATTTGTTTTGAACTTCCGGAATCTTTAACTTTCCTTAGCTTGGCTGGTGGTTGGATGTATTTAGTGAATTTATTAAGGCTTCCCATTCAATCATAGAAAAGCCTGCATAGCCTCAGGCTGCCGAATAAAATCATTTGTTGTAATAAAAAATCCCGCCCAGGAAACACCTGGCGGGATTTTTTATTTGTGGAGCTGGCGGGATTCGAACCCGCGTCCAAACAAGGAAAGCGATGGCTTTCTACATGCTTATTTTATTATTGTTTTTTCGACTAAAAGCCGGGAATAAACACCCTACCGTTAGCTTAACTACGAATTTGAGTTTCGGAAGTACAGCATAGTTCTGTACTAACTAGTCCGGATTTATTGACACCCCTGGATCGGTTCCATCCAGACTTAGGAACCGAGAGATGGCTCACTCCCGCGTCTTACGCGTGGATTAGCGGTAATCCTCTATCAGAGTGATTACGCGGCAAGCGCGAAGTTATTTTCGCCAATTATAGTGTAAAGCATCTTTGATAACGGGCGACATCTCCATAGCCCGGCATGCTTACTACCGGTTTCATCTTGCTGTCAAAACCAGTCAGCCCCAAAATGTTAAAGAACAGACTAGCAAAGTTATTAAATTAGTCCACTCAAAAGATAGCAATATGTATTCCATTCGTAGCTTAGTAAGCCTGGTATTTTGTAGTTTGATCTTTTTACCTCTTCAGGCACAGCATACTTTCAGTGCGCCTGACACCATTAAATACCTTATTAAAGACACGGGTTTCAATACGTTACACGATTTTTTGAACCTGAAAAACCACACGGGAGACTCCCTGCCCATGCGTTGGAAACAACACCGGATTAATTATCCTGCGGCCTGGGGAACTACCCTGGATGATCCGACTAAATGGCATAATCCGGTGGATGGGCTAGATAGTGCTGACTTTGTTTTGCCTGATTCGGCCAGTGATGCGTTCAATACCAAGCTGATTATTGGTGTGGACCATAACGGTATTGCAGGGCAGGGCACTATAGTATTTACGGTATTTGACCTAAATCAGCCGCAGGATTCGGTGCGCTTATATTTTGATGTATTGGTAAGGCCTGCCATAGGCCTTAAAGAAGATAAGTGGCCGGGTTTTTCGGTATACCCCAGCCCCGCTAAAAATGAGATCCATATTGCCGGTAAAGATGTATGGAAAGTGGAAGAAATATACCTCACGGATTTGGCAGGCCAGCGCATACCCGTTCATTTCACTAAAAACCTGACCACTGTCAATATATATGTAGCAAACCTTCTCAGGGGTTTCTATGTACTATCCATAAAGGATAACCAACGGTATTATCATCAAAAAATAGAACTGCATTAAATGTTGAGAATAGGAATAATAAGAGAAGGGAAAACCCCTCCGGACCATCGTGTGCCGCTCACACCACAACAGTGTAAGTTACTGAAGGAAGTGTATAGTGAGTTAGACATAGTAGTGCAAAGTAGTGACGTACGGGCTTTTAAAGATGAAGAGTACGAGGCGCAGGGTGTGGAAGTTAGAAAAGACATGGGCCATTGTGATGTATTAATGGGGGTAAAAGAAGTGCCCCTTGAAATGCTGATACCGGATAAGACCTATCTTTTCTTTTCACATACTTATAAAAAACAAGCCTATAACCGTAATCTCCTGCAAACCATTTTAGATAAAAAAATCCGTTTGATCGATTACGAAATGCTGAAGGAGCCAACCGGTAAGCGCTTACTGGGTTTTGGGCGTTATGCCGGTATTGTAGGAACCTACAACGCTATGCGTGCCTGGGGCGAAATGACAGGTGATTACCACTTGAAGCCAGCCCATGAATGTGAAGACCGCAGAGAAATGGAACGGGAACTCATTAAGGTAAAGCTGCCACCTACCGCCAAAGTATTGATTACAGGGGCCGGACGTGTAGCAGGGGGTGCTATGGAGGTATTATCAGCCCTGCGCTTTACCCATGTTTTTCCTAAAGAATACATCAACCAGGAGTTTAAGGAACCCGTATTTACCCAGTTGAATGAGCAGCAATATTACGAAAGGGTAGATGGTAAGGATTTTACCCGCCAGGATTTTTATAAAGACCCTTCGGGCTTCCGTTCGCGTTTTATGCACTATGCCCGTAATACGGATATTTATATACCCTGCCATTTCTGGAGCAATAAATCGCCCTATGTTTTTAGTCGTGAAGATGCCCGTTCACCTGATTTTGGGGTGAAACTGGTGTCCGACATCAGTTGTGATATTGATGGGCCGGTAGCATCAACCCTGCGTCCTTCTACCATTGGAGATCCTTTTTATGGCTATGATCCGCGTACGGAAAAGGAAGTGCCTTTTGGAACGCTGGGCTCCATTGGTGTTTCTGCCGTAGACAATTTGCCCTGTGAGTTGCCTAAAGATGCTTCAGAAGACTTTGGCAATGAATTGATCAAGAATGTGATCCCCCACTTTTTTAATGGGGATAAAGAAGGCATACTGGAAGCGGCCTCAGAAACCAACCAGGAAGGGCAGCTTACGCCAGCCTTTTCATATCTTGAAGACTATGTAAAGGGCTAAGTGCTGGCTATGCCTTAAATTTGCGCGCTCTTAGGGGGCCGCGGGCGGTGCCTGGAAAAAACATCCGGTTTGAAAAACAGGGAAAAATATATTGACATAGAAAAAGTAATTGCCGCCAAAAACCAGAATTTGGTTAAATGGATGCCCGGTTTCATGCTGCGCTATATTAAGCGTATAGTGCATGAAAAAGACATTAATGAAACGATGGCCCGTGTGGGCGATCGTAAAGGTTTTGAGTTTTTGGAAGGTGTGCTTATAGAAGTGCTGAACACCAATATTGTATTGGAAGGCCTTGAGAATATTCCACCGGAAGGCGGTTGCATTATAGCCTCCAACCATCCTTTGGGTGGTTTAGACGGTATGGCCCTGATGTACGCGGTGGGTAAGGTACGCCCGGATATAAAATTTCTGGTCAATGATATTTTGCTGAACGTCAAAAACCTGGAGCAGTTCTTCATTCCGGTAAACAAAGTGGGTGAAAACCCCCGTGCAGCCACCCGCCTTATTGAAGAAACCTATGCGCAGGATATTGCTATACTGGTGTTTCCGGCTGGTTTGGTTTCCCGTAAATTGCCGGAAGGCGTGGAAGACCTGGAGTGGAAAAAGAGCTTTGTGGCCAAAGCCTTGAAGTATAAGAAGGATATTGTGCCCGCCCATATTGATGGCCGTAACTCCAACTGGTTTTACAACCTGAGTAACTGGCGCAGAAAACTGGGGATTAAAGCGAATGTGGAAATGTTTTATCTTGCTGATGAAATGTTCCGGCAGCGCAACCAAACCATCACCATCCGCTTCGGTAATAAGATTCCGTACGAGAGTCTTGACAGAAGTAAAACCCACCAGCAGTGGGCTACAGAGATACGAGAGAAAGTGTACGCTCTCCAAAGTTAAATGCATCTATGAAAAACATTATACCGGCCGTGGATCGCAAACTGATCCTTGGCGAGCTTACCGAAGAAACATTTTTAAGACACACCAATAAGGGTGCTAACCAGCTATACCTGGTAAGCCACCACAATGCGCCCAATATTATGCGCGAGATAGGCCGCTTGCGTGAAATATCTTTTCGTGCCGCGGGAGGTGGTACCGGTAAGCAACTGGATGTAGATGCCTATGACACGGCCAGTGTACCTTTTCAGCAACTTATTCTTTGGGACCCGGAAGACCAGGAAATCCTGGCCGGTTATCGTCTGCTTAAATGTAAAGATGCAGAAAGAGATGAGGAAGGTAAGATTGTTTCGGCCACCGCTCATCTTTTTGATCTGGATGAAAGCTTTTACCAGGATTATTTGCCTTGTACCATAGAGTTGGGCCGTTCTTTTGTGCAACCCGCTTATCAACGCAATGGCTCGCGCAAGGGGCTTTTCAGTATGGATAACCTATGGGATGGATTGGGTGCTATTTTAGTGCGTAATCCCGATGTAAAGTATCTCTTCGGGAAAGTTACCATGTATCCCAGTTACCAGCGTGAAGCGCGTAATATGATCCTGTGCTTTTTGAAGACCAAATTCCCGGACCCGGATAATCTGGTACGCCCGGAAACGCCATTGGTTACGGATGAAGAACTAGAACCGTATGCACATTATTTTAAGGATCTGGAGTATAAAGAAGCCTATACTAAATTGCGCGAATTGGTGCGTGAAAAGGGCGAAAACATTCCTCCGCTTATCAATACCTATATGAATATCAGTGCTACCATGCGCACCTTTGGTACAGCCGCCAACTATGAATTTGGTGAAGTGGAAGAAACCGGTATTATCCTAACCGTGGCCGATATCTTCCCGGAGAAGAAAGACCGCCATATGCTGACCTACGAAAAATCCAAGGAGTATATAGGGCCGCTTAATAAGTGGGAGGCCAGTCAGGATTAGGTTTAAAGCTTAAAAATTATAAGCTCAGCGTTACAGGAAAACTCTAATCAGATACGCTTTAAATCAGCAATGGTCTGTTTAGGGTTATCTGATTTAAATACAAAAGAACCCGCTACCAGCACATCGGCTCCGGCCTCCACCAGGGCAGCCGCATTTTCTGAAGTAACACCTCCATCAATTTCAATCAGGGTATCGGCTCCGGCTTCGTTAATGATAGCCTTTAGTTCCTTCACTTTGCTGTAGGTATGCTCAATGAATTTCTGACCGCCAAAGCCCGGGTTTACACTCATCATGCACACCAGGTCAATATCCTTTATAGTGTCTTTTAGTAAAGAAACCGGGGTGTGCGGATTAAGAGCCACACCTGCCTTCATACCTTCCGCCTTAATAGCTTGTAGGGTACGATGCAGGTGAGTGGAGGCTTCGTAATGTACGGTCAGGATATCAGCACCCACTTCTTTAAACTCCTTGATGTAACGCTCCGGCTGCACGATCATCAGGTGCACATCCATAGTTTTTTGAGCATGTTTCTTCATGGCCTTGATTACCGGCATTCCAAAAGAGATATTCGGTACAAATACGCCATCCATCACATCAATATGAAACCAGTCGGCCTGGCTTTCATTGAGCATTTCACATTCGCTTTGCAGGTTGGCAAAGTCGGAGGCGAGGAGGGAAGGGGCTATGATGGGCATTATATGGTGTTTGTGGCAAAGTTACTAAGGAGGTCTTAATACAGAACCTTTAAAGGGCATTATCTTAACCTAAGTCCGATATAAGAGAGTGCTGTTGATATTATGTTGTCACCTTGGGTGAATTTTCGAAGAAAATTTTATTGAACCAGGCAAATACCCGCCCCTTGACCATACCGAAGTAAAAGGCGTACTGCGCGATGCCTCTACTTTAGAGCCCATCCCGAATGGGATAGTAAAGATCTACAAAGGCAAATGCCCCGGAGCCTTCGGTATTTTCGGAGCCTTTCTGGAAGATACCACCGATGCCCAGGGCAACTTTGCATTTACCTTTACCCACCACTCCGATACCTGCTACAATATGGTAGCCGATGCCGAACTGTACTACGGCAATGAAAATACCGCTTCCGGGCTACAATACCCCATGGCTGTGGCCAGCCCCCAACGATTTATTGACAAGGGCTTTCTCAACGATGAGGATATTTACCTCAAGCCGTTTGGCTGGCTGGAATTGCGGATTGTTAATGAAAGTAAATTGTATGGAACTTTAAGTATGAATGGTATTTCATCTGTAGGGTTTGAGAATAGACGTTTTTCAGGTTTTGATGTAGATACAATTGTAGTTACACAGCAATACGGTAATTATGATAATGAGTTTCCCTTATTTGTGTACAATGCAGACACTAATTTCCGGTTGAGAATAGACACCTTTTACACCCCCAAACACGATACCACCTATTACAAAATAGCTTTTTAAAAAACCAGGTCTTAACAAAACCCCCGGTGGCAGCCGGGCCTTTAAGATTAACTTAAAAACCACGATGATATGAATCACAAATGTAGAAAAGGCTGGCTGGTTACGCTGGCCCTGGCTTCTTTGCTAAGCCGGGCTCAAACCCCTTTTTACTGGAGCAATATGACCTGTACTATTAACGGAGAATTCTGGGGAGATTGTAATGATGGGATTTTAGGTCTGGTTTCTAGAACTTTTGGACAACGGTTTATGGGTAGTTACATTGATTTTTCTGGAATTGAAATGTGTGATGAATATGAAGAATATCCAACCAATTTCTATATTAAGTTAATTGGAGTTGAGGGTGTAGGTGAATATGATCTTACAGGAGAAAGTTATGGGGAGTTCTACTATTCAACAGGTGAGGGGCTTGAAGTAAAAATCAGAAGCCATGATACTACTAGTGGAATGGTGTCTGTTACCCGGTTTGAGGATAGAGTGAACCACACTTTGATAAACGGTTTTTTTGAATTTACCGTGTTTAACGAAGAAACCAATCAAGCTAAGAAAATTACTGCTGGAAAATTTGAGAACATTCGACTGGATCATTTTTAACTATCCGGCAATTTTTTAACATCCTTTAATCAAACTCTTATGAAAAACCCCACTACGCCCAACTATCCGGCCGGCAGTAGGTGATTTAAAAAAGGAAGTAAACCTTACTCTGTATTAAGTGAGTAATTAAAATAGGGATGACTATTTTTAATTAAAATCCTTATAAGTGTTGTTAAATTAGGTTGGTAAAAGTGAGATAATTGTACAGGATAAATGCTTAAAGTACTAGTATAGCCTTAAAGAAGGCAGGAATAGTTTTAAAGATGTCTACGGCATCAATTAATTGCGGAAATAGCCGGACATTAAACACATGAAAAACCAATAAGCCGTAAGAAAACCATTTAAAAAAGCCCACCGGAAGGGTGGTCATTATAAATCAAGTATATTTAAACCAAATTAAGGGGAGGTTTAAAAACCAAAATACCGTATGAAACAACTACTAAAATACGTTTTGCCGTTGCTTTTTACAGGCCTGGTGGCCTGCGAAAAAGATTCCCCTGCCGATGATAAAGGAGAACCCAAAGAACCCTTTTACTGGAGTAAGATAAGCTGCACCATTAACGGAGAGCCCTGGGGAGATTGTTTCCCCGGTGTTTTTGGTCCGGTCCCCAGAGTTTTCGGGCAACGGTTCACAGGAAGTTACATAGATTTCACGGGAATGGAATGGTGTGAGAAGTATGACGAACGAAATTCTTATTTGTACATCAAAATTGCGGACGTATCCGACACCGGGAACTATTATCTCAATGAGGACAACAAGGCTATCTTTTACCTTACTCAGGGAATAGAAAAGGAGGAATATATAACCCAAAACATTGGAACGGTAAGAATTACCCGCTTTGAAGATCGGGTGAATCATACCTTAATAGACGGCACCTTTGCCTTTACGGCCTATAATGCTGACCTTAAACAAAGCCTGCATATTACAGAAGGAAAGTTTGAGAACATACGGCTGGATCACTTCTAAGTATCCGGTTCATTTTTTTAATATCCTTTAATCCAAATCTTATGAAAAATCTGATCATGGCGGGAAGCCTCCTGCTGGGGCTTCTTATGCCCGCTAGTACCTATGCACAACCTGCTTTTAGTGACACCATTCGTGCCACCATAGCCTATACCGGTGGCGATGAGGGGCCTTACGGTACCACCGGCCGGGGCGAGTACAGCCTTTTCAGTACTTCCGCCACCAGCTTAAGCCAGGTAGACCGGCCCCTGATCATCGTAGAAGGTTGGGACCCCTTTAATAGCCTGGATGGGCAGGAAATTTTTGACCTTTTTAATTTATCAACTGGAGATAGTTTAGCTACCCGTTTATTGAACGAGGGCTACGATATTATAGTGCTGGATTTTCAAGTGGGTGGTTTTGATTATATACAGCGCAATGCCTACGTGCTGGTAGAGCTGCTGAACCAGGTGAACCTGCAAAAGATGGGTAGTGAGCAGGTGGTGGTGGCCGGGGTGAGTATGGGTGGCCTGGTAGGCCGCTATGCCCTCAGTTATATGGAATACCACAACCTTAGCCCCGCCCACAACTGCCGCATGTTCATTACCTATGATACGCCCAACCAGGGTGCTTTTGTTCCGTTCAGCATACAGTTTGCCCTGGCACGCACCATTGGCGACAATATAGCCACTTCCGTAACCGTATGGAAAAAAATGTTTGAGCGCTCGGCCCAGCAGATGCTCATGTACTGGGTGGATCCTACGGTGGCGCAAAACACCTCAGAGCCCAACCAGGTACTAACACCTGCCCCGCACAGCCGGTACAACGCCTTTTACAGTGAGCTGGCCGCTTTGGGTAATTACCCGGCCAATTGCCGCCTGCTGGCGGTAGCCAACGGTAACAAAAGCGGGCGTGAGCAACTCAACAATGCCTTAGTACCCTTTACAGCCCAGGATGCCATTGCCCAGATCGATCGAACCAATTCCTTCCTGGGTGAAGAAAAGCACACCTGCTTTCTGGCCGGTAATGATCCCTCCAATCATGCCCGTATTGACGTAATGCAACGCAAAGTTAACGGCAGTGAACCCTTTACCTTTGTATGGCGACCCAGAGATATAAATGCCAAAGGCATGGCTACGGGGGGTAACCTAAACCATCTTGGTACTTGTGCCGGTAGCCGTAATACCATTATTGAGCAACTGGGCGCAGTTGGTTTTAGTGGTTTTCACATGAATTTCCCCGAGCCCAATCTCACTTTTATACCCACTGTAAGTGCCCTGGACCTTACTGAAACCGACCTGGCTAAAAACCTGACCCCGGTACCGGACGTGATGGACCAAACCCCTTTCGATGCTATTTATGCCCCAATTAATGCTAACCTGAGTCATATAGATCTCGCTTTGGAGGCCTCTAACTGGCTTTTTGATGAAATAACCCGCCAGGGTCAACCTCTGGTTATAACTAACTTTAGATCCTTTAATCACGGGAACAACACTAACAATTTGCTTTTTAAAGAGTACAGGGTGGAAAATGGAGGAGTGTTATCTTTTAATCGAAATCAGAACACCGGTTATTACAATAGCAATCCTGTGGGCTTACCTATGCCGGTGCCGAATGACGTAAGTGATTTTTACCTGGTAAAAAACAGTGGGGCCCGAATAATTGTAGAGGATCAAGGTCAGCTGAGGGTGGGTGATGAGAATAATGCTGGTTTTACCGCAAATGTGCATTTGCAGGAAGGTGCCAAACTGGAAATACAGGACGGTGGCCGTTTGGTTATAGCTGCTAACTCCTCCCTTACCGTTAAAGATGGTGCCGAAATTGAGTTTAAGGATGGGGCTATTATAGAGCTGCCGTATGCCAGTTCAGTACTGGAAATACAGGGTAAACTCATCGTAGAGGCAGGGGCAGATTTCACCTTTAGCGGTAACGGCCATATAGTCTTCAACCAGGCGGTACCCTCGGGAAGTTCCGGGCCGGATCTTACCAACTACATGGATATTGGCAGTGGGGCTACCTTCACCTTACAAGGCCCGGTTGCCGATGATAATAATCATTTGCTCATGGAAATACACAAACCCTTATACCTGCGAGATGAAAACGGTAATTTCTTTTCTCAACTTACACTGGAAGACGGTACCATAGCTATAAAAGGAGGTGCTTTACTGTACAACTACAGCCCGGTAAGCATGACGCACATGAAGTTTACCAACATTAGTGGTACGGGAGATCACGGTGGTTACCGGATGTGGAGTAATTCAGGTGTTAACACTATTGAACACAATGAATTTGAGCACGGTAACCCTGGCTTTATGATGCAATGGATAGGCGGAGGTGCCACCCCAAGGGTAAGGTATAATAACTTTCATGATAACCAGGTGGGTTTTCATGCGGTAGGTGGTAACTTCTGGATAACGGACTGTGATTTCAATACTAATTATGACGGAGTTAGGGGGGAGAACCTCTCCGGTACCTCCAAAATCATAGGCAATGATTTTAACGGGGGTGGTGTTTCCCTGGAAGAAGCCCAAAGCGGGAGTTTTGTGTATTTGACCGATAATCTCATTGAGAACTCCAGCTATGGCCTGAATATATACGGGGCTAATACGGAAGTGCGCGCATCCTGCAATGTATTCCAGGGCAACAGCAACCCGGTATTAATGCAATACGGTGCGCTGCATATGAATAACGAAGCCGGAAATCAATTCCTGAACAATTCATCCGGTCAGGAAATACACGTTATAGGAGAAGATGATTCTTCTACTCCGCAGGTGGCCCTTTATATGAAGGATGGTTACAATACTTTTGTGAATCCCGGGCAGTCCTGCAGTCCTCCTTATGTGAAGTTTGACTGGGACTTTACCACCGAGCGCACCACTGGTAATGAATTGGACTGGAATAATAATCAGTTACCGGTGTGCGACCCAGGGGTTACGAATACTACTGGTTTTTATATACCCGTGAAGGGAGGCTACAGTCATTACACCACTTTCCCGGTTTATATACCCAATAACCTGACCAATCCGCACCTCTCGGCCTGTGATAATTTTGCCTCACCACCTGATCATCCCTACATTGGTTTGCTACAGTACATCAATAACAATGGGGGTTTAATTGGTGGTGATCCCAATGACCCGCTTAAAGGAGGGGTTATAAATGGTTTACAGGATATTTCTCACGGTGAAACCATAAATGAGGATCTGACGGCCCTGGGAACGCTCACCGGGGTGCTTAATGCCAGTATCAGTAATACCGATGCGCATACGGATTACATCCGGGATGTAGCCTTAAAAGGATTAATGCAGTCGCTGAATAATGCCTATGAGCACGAGGAACTAACCCATAATGAGGGCGATCCGGAAGGTACTGTAGTGGAGGAAATGCAGGATGTAATTGACATATTGGATGACTTTATCATGGATCTGGGTGAAATTGATTCTACCAATGCGTTCAGCTACTTCCGTTATCATTTGGATAAAGTACATGCCTGCCGGGTGGGAGGTTATTATGCGGAGGCTTTGTCTATTCTGAGTAGTTCCAGCTCCTGGACCTTTAATTATACACAACAAATGAGGGTGTCTTATTGGGATTGTATATGCACAGCCGAGAATGATTATTATACCGGTGAGCTTAGTGCAGAAGGCCTTGCTAGTGCGGTAAGTGGCTGCAATGAGACGTACCAGGGTTATAACTATAAGCGCCAGCCTGAAGAAGTAACCGCTAAGGTTGAAGCTCCGGTAGAGATTTTTGAGTTTTACCCGCAACCGGTTAAGGAGAGGTTGAAATTATACCTGCAACCAAGACCTGATCGTACGGTGAGTTACAGGATCTTTAATAGTAGTGGTAACTTGATCCGGAAGGGCGAGATCAACTGGTCTGCCGATGAACAGGAAATAGACGTTAGTTCTTTGCCCTTAGGCATGTACGTAACGGTACTGGAAGCAGGCACCAGAACTGAACGTTTTAAGTTTGTAAAAGAATAGGAAAAACACCGGGAGCATAAAAAAAGCCCTACGCCATGGCGTAGGGCTTTTTGATTTTATGAAAGGTTAAAAAATTAACCCAGGTAAGTTTTAAGAATCTTACTTCTTGAAGTATGTTTCAGTCTGCGGATGGCTTTTTCCTTGATCTGACGCACCCGTTCCCGGGTCAGATCAAATTTTTCACCGATCTCTTCCAGTGTCATCGGGTGTTGGCCGCCTAAACCGAAGTACAGACGTACCACATCCCCCTCGCGGGGAGTGAGGGTAGCCAGTGATCTTTCGATCTCAGTGCGCAGGGAATCCTGCATTAAATCATCATCAGGATTCGGGCTTTCGCCTGTGTTCAACACATCATAAAGGTTGCTGTCTTCACCTTCTACCAGCGGGGCATCCATAGAAATATGACGTCCACTGTTACGCATGCTTTCCTTCACATCATTTTCACCCATCTCCAGGCTGTCGGCAATTTCACCGGCTGAAGGTGCGCGTTCCTGCTCTTGCTCCAAAGCTGCATAAGCTTTGTTGATCTTGTTTATAGAACCGATCTTATTGAGCGGCAGACGTACAATACGGGATTGTTCAGCCAAAGCCTGTAAAATGCTCTGACGGATCCACCATACGGCATATGAAATGAATTTAAAACCACGGGTTTCATCAAAACGCTGTGCGGCTTTGATCAGTCCCAGGTTTCCCTCGTTTATAAGGTCGGGCAGCGTAAGCCCTTGGTTTTGGTATTGCTTAGCAACAGACACCACAAAACGCAGGTTTGCTTTGGTTAGTTTTTCCAAGGCTACCTGGTCTCCGGCTTTAATGCGTTGAGCCAACTCCACTTCCTGTTCAGCGGTAATTAATTCTACCTTACCAATCTCCTGCAGGTATTTATCCAATGATGCTGTTTCGCGATTGGTAACCTGCTTCGTGATCTTAAGTTGTCTCATATCTGTTTATCTGTCCTTTAACGCTTATTGTGCTAATAAATAATAGCAAAAATTATTCCTTAGTTTAGGTCAGTCTAATTGTCTGCGGGAGCAGGAAGCAAGACTTTACGGGAAAGCTTGAGTTTACCTCTCTCATCCTTGGCAATTAGTTTTACCTCAATGGTATCACCTTCCTTCAGTTCTTCCTCAACAGTTTTTAACCTGCGATGGGTGATTTCAGAGATGTGTAAAAGACCATCAGTACCGGGAGCGATCTCAACAAAAGCTCCGTAAGGCTGGATAGACTTTACAAGACCCTGGAAGGTATCACCTACTTCAGGAACAAAGGCTACGGCTTTGATACGTTTCACGGCAGCATCCATCTTTTCACGATCAGTACCGCTGATTTCGATCATACCCAGTTCACCATCCTCTTCAATGGTAATAATGGTTTCAGTATCAGCTTGTAATTTCTGAATGTTCTTTCCTCCGGGTCCGATGATAGCTCCAATAAATTCTTTTGGAATAGTCATCATCTCGATCTTAGGCGCATTAGGCTTAAGGTCTTCACGTGGCTGATCAATAGTTTTAAGCATTTCGCTTAAAATATGCATACGACCGGCCCTGGACTGGTTTAATGCCTGTTCCAGGATCTCATACGATAATCCCTGGATCTTAATATCCATCTGGCAGGCAGTAATACCCTTTTCAGTACCCGTTACTTTAAAGTCCATATCACCCAGGTGATCTTCATCACCCAAAATATCGGAAAGCACGGCAAATTTCCCGGTCTCGGGATCGGTAATCAGACCCATGGCTATTCCCGAAACGGGACGTTTGATCTTAATACCGGCATCCATCAGGGCCAGGGTTCCTGCACATACAGTAGCCATGGAAGAAGAACCGTTTGATTCCAGAATATCAGAAACAATACGAATGGTATAATAGGTATCCTCACCGATCATGGATTTTAAAGCGCGTTGCGCCAGGTTACCGTGACCTACTTCCCTGCGGCTGGTTCCGCGGATTGGGCGGGCTTCTCCTGTGGAGAAAGGAGGGAAGTTATAGTGAAGGTAAAATTTATCGGCACCCACACGGGTTACACCGTCTTTACGATTCTCATCAAGACGTGACCCCAGGGTTACTGTAGTTAATGATTGCGTTTCACCACGGGTGAAAACAGCAGAACCATGAGCTCCTGGCAGGTAATCGATCTCACTCCAGATAGAGCGAACCTCATCCAGTGCGCGACCATCAAGGCGTTGCTTGTCATCAAGAATCATGTTGCGCATGGCCTTGTATTCACATCGTGGTAATACGTATTGATAAGCCCTGCTTTTTCCTCAAGTTCTTCTTCAGAATAACGGCTTTTGAAGGTTTCAAGGATTTCCTTGAATTTTTCAGAGCGTTCAGACTTTCCGTAACCTGCTTTCGCTACGTTGTACACCTCATCATAAGTAGCTTTCATCACCTCTTCAGCAAGGGCTTCGTCATGTGTTTCGTGGCTATACTCACGCTTGGGGCTTGAGCCGGGAATAGCTGCGGCCAGTGCTTCCTGGGCAGCCACTTGTTCTTTAATAGCTTCGTGAGCAAAGGCGATAGCATCTACCATTTCCTTCTCAGAGATCTCCTGCATTTCTCCTTCCACCATCACCACACTGTCTTTACTGGCTCCGATCATCATGTCGATATCAGCTTGTTCCAGCATTGCCGGTGAAGGGTTGACCACAAATTGTCCCTCTACACGTGCTACGCGCACTTCTGACATGGGACCATTAAAAGGAATATCTGATACGGCAATGGCAGCTGAAGCGGCTAAACCAGCCAAACAGTCGGCAGCTACTTCTTTATCATAAGACATCAGGCTGATCATCACCTGGGTATCGGCATGGTAATCTTTCGGGAAAAGCGGACGCAGGCAGCGATCCACAAGACGCATGACCAGAATCTCTTCATCTGAAGGACGTCCTTCTCTCTTCAAAAATCCACCGGGTACGCGCCCGGCAGCTGCAAACTTTTCGCGGTAATCTACGGTAAGAGGCAGGAAATCAACTCCTTCCATAGCATCCTTATTGGAAACTACAGTAGCGAGCAACATAGTTCCGCCCATTCTAACTACTACGGAACCGTTGGCTTGCTTAGCCAGTTTTCCGGTTTCCAGCGTAATAGTACGTCCATCAGCCAGTTTAATTTCTTGCGTAATTGCGTTTGGAATCATCTAAATTTTATCTCAATATTAGGTATATACAATACGTAAGGAAGGCAATTGTATCAATTGCCTTCCTTATAAAGTGGGGTGTGCTTACTTCCTGATACCAAGCTCAGTAATGATGGCACGATATCTTTCGATATCTTTGTTTTTCAGGTAGTTGAGAATTCTTTTGCGCTTACCTACCATATTTACCAGAGCACGCTCGGTACTGTAATCCTTACGGTTCTTTTTAAGGTGTTCTGTAAGGTGGTTAATTCTGGCGGTGAAAAGGGCTACCTGACCTTCCGGAGAGCCGGTGTCAGTTTCAGATTGCCCGTGTTTCTTAAAAAGTTCTCTTTTTTTCTCTGCTGTTAAATACATTCCAAAATCGTTTAGATAAATGTTATGCTCAAAAATTGAGGTGCAAAAGTACGAAAAAATTATTTGCTAATCCCTGTTTCTGTTTCCTTTACGGGCATAGACATATTCAGGAATTGGGATACTTTATCTTTGAGGTTCTTCCTTTTTACGATAAAATCAAGGAAGCCATGGTCCAATACAAATTCACTGGTTTGGAAACCTTCCGGCAGATCCTTACCGATGGTTTCTTTCACTACCCGCGGACCGGCAAAACCAATCAGGGCACCCGGTTCAGCAATATTAATATCTCCCAGCATAGCAAATGAGGCCGTGACTCCCCCGGTGGTAGGGTCGGTGAGCAATGAAATGTAGGGCAAGCCCTTTTTTCCCAATAAAGCCAGTTTCGCGCTGGTCTTGGCCATCTGCATAAGGGAAAAGGCAGCCTCCATCATGCGGGCCCCTCCGGATTTGGAGATCATCAGGAATGGTTTATCATACTTAATAGAGTGATCAATGGCGCGGGCTATTTTTTCACCTACTACTGAACCCATGGAACCTCCTATAAAGTTGAAGTTCATACAGGCGATCACGATTTCACGCCCGTTGATCTTTCCGTAACCTGAGGTGAGTGCCTCATTAAGCCCGGTACGCTTTACCGTAGCGGCATACCGATCCGTATACTTTTTAGTGTCTTCAAATTTCAGCGGATCACCTGAGGTCATTTTAGGGTTAAGCTCCGTAAATTTTCCCTCGTCAAACAAAATGCTGAAGTATTCCCGGGCATTGATGCGATCATGATGTTCGCAATTCTGACATACCCATTGGTTTTTCTCATGATCTTCAACAGAAACTATCACCTTGCACTTGGGGCATTTATGCCAAAGACCTTCAGGCGTCTCCTTTTTGTCTTTAGTGCTGGTGGTGATCCCTTCCTTATTTCTTTTAAACCAACCCATGCTTTTGTTTTAAGATTCTTAGTAAGGAATTAAGGGAACCTTATTTTCGAGGCTCCCTTAATTTTCAAAGTCTTAGGCGATGGTAATACCTGATTCCAGGTATACATCCTGTATAGAGTGGAGTAGTTCCACGCCTTCCACCATTGGTTTTTGGAAGGCTTTACGGCCACTGATAAGGCCCTGACCTCCGGCCCGCTTATTTACTACTGCGGTGCGAATGGCATCGGCAAGGTCTGAACCGGCACTGCCTGTAGAGGCTCCTCCGGAATTGATCAATCCCTGACGGCCCATATAGCAGTTAGCTACCTGGTAGCGGCAAAGGTCAATAGGATTGTCTGAGCTTAGTTCAGAGTAAATCCTTTCGTCCAGTTTGCCATAGGATGAACTGCCGCTGTTCAATGCTTTATAACCACCGTTGTTTTCCGGAAGTTTTTGTTTGATGATATCCGCCTGAATGGTAACACCTAAGTGATTAGCCTGACCGGTTAGATCGGCTGAAACATGATAATCTTTATCCTGCTTAAAGGCGGAATTGCGCGTGTAGCACCATAAAATGGTAGCCATACCTAACTCATGCGCATATTCAAAAGCTTCGGCCACTTCCTGTATCTGGCGGTTGCTCTCTTCAGAACCGAAGTAAATGGTAGCTCCTACCGCCACGGCACCCATATTCCATGCTTCCTCTACTGACCCAAACATAATCTGGTCATGGGTATTAGGATAAGTTACCAGTTCATTGTGATTGATCTTTACCACAAAAGGAATGCGGTGTGCGTACTTCCGGGAAACGCTGGCCAGTACACCAAAAGTTGAGGCTACTGCATTGCAGCCACCTTCAATAGCGAGCTTTACAATATTTTCACCGTCAAAGTAAATAGGATTTTTGGCAAATGAGGCGCCTGCACTGTGCTCAATGCCCTGGTCTACCGGTAAAATAGAAAGGTAGC
Source organism: Owenweeksia sp. (assembly GCA_965212245.1). Classification (GTDB taxonomy): domain Bacteria; phylum Bacteroidota; class Bacteroidia; order Flavobacteriales; family Schleiferiaceae; genus CAKZNE01. The sequence continues at coordinate 2,156,455 of OZ243107.1, forward strand.
CTGTGTTGGCCAGGCGTCCTGTTCCGTATAAATCCTGGAGACTGCGAAGAACCTGTGGTGAGCGGTTGCTCATTCCAAAAGCCCTTTCTACAAAATCAGGCCCCGGAAGGTGAAGATTTTCTTTTTTAATGGTGTTACTGGTGTGGTTGAGCAGGTTGTCGGCATCAGTGCCAAGTATTTCCTCAATTTTACTAAGGTTCATTACGCAGTGATTTGAAAATTGTTAGACTGTCTAAAGTTGGCAAATTTATAATTTTTTAAAGGCGCAGCACCAAATCAGAAAGGATAACCGAGGGCAATGTTATAAGTTAAGTTCAGCAGGGGCTGATCATCAATTACCCAGGGACTGCCCCGGCCAATTAATCCCGGATCCCGAACTTTGGAAGCTATATCAAAGCGAAGCAGAAAGAAATTAAAGTCCAACCGAAGCCCAAAACCCGCGCCAATAGCCATTTGATTTAAGAAATCCTCAAACTTAAAATCGGTTTCTTCGTCTTCCAGGCCACCGTTCAGCCAAATATTGCCGGCATCTACAAACACAGCTCCTTTTACGAAGGAAAACATGGGAAATCTAAACTCCGAACTAAACAAAAATTTAATGGTGCCCAAGGCAAAACTGGTGTCATGCACTGCGTCAGAATCATAATCCACGGGCTCAGTAATATCTCCATTGGCATTGCGTATTACCGGTAAGTATACGGTATTGGGCTGGGTTCCCGCTCCTAAACGGTAGGCTGGCCAGGCTCTGAGGTCATTACTTCCGCCAATGTACAGGTAGCGTGAGAAAGGTGGGTTTCTCACTTCTGAACCATTGGGCCTGTTTTCTATACTGTTGGCATAAGCGCGTATGGTAGCTGCGTATACACGGTTAGCCAAAGTGTATTTAGGCTTGAAGTTCCAAAAGAAACGATAGTCTGCATCTAAGCGAACGTATTGATAATAGGGTACCCCACCAATGGTGCGTACACCATATTCACCACTTTCTCCAAAAGGAAGGTTACGTTCCAGGGCTGATAAAGTAAATCCGGAGTTCTCTATTGAAGTCCTGAAAAAACTGTAGTTCACCTTATCAGGGTCTAGCTGCTGATTATAGGTAAAGGTATAGCGGGTAGCTGAAATTAAGGCTGAATTAAAAGCAATCTGCTGTATCTCGTTCAGGCGTGATTGGAAATCGGATGAGATACTTATCTGAGAATAGCTAAGATCCAATAGGTCTACCTGATGGGTTTTGAGTTCTGTTTCTTTCCAATTATAGTTCAGTTTAAAACCAAAGGTCTCACGGTCAAATTCAATCCTGCGTACGCGGTTCGCGTACAAAGACATTCGCGAAGTAGGTCTCATACGTTTCGGCAGCAGCCCTACCGTGTTAAAAGGTAATACGAAGCGCGGAAATTTGACCCCTATTTCACCACCTATTTCAAAGGTCCGTGATCGTCCGCTTGAGTTCAGTGAAGCCTGGTAATCAATACCGGTATTAATTCTTATCTGCAGTTCTTCACCGGCTTTAAAAAAGTTCCGGTCAACCCAACCCAGGGCTACATTGGCACCCAGGTTACCACTGGTAGTGGTTCCTTCGGTTTCCAACGTAAAGGTTCGCTTTTCTTTAGGGGCCAGGTTCACTTCAGCATTAAGCACAGGCCCGCTGGTATCGCGGCCCGCTTCTTCAAAGTTAATCTCGGTAACCTCAAAACCTTGATAACTCACAAAGTGAGAGTAGCTTTCTTTCACCTTATACTGTTCATACAAACGGCCCTTCTTGAAGTGGACGGCATCGGTAAGGTAACGCGGTTTATAGCGAAGTGTATCATACGTTATATCATAAGTACGGAACTCAACCGTATCAGAAGGTTTGGTTTTCTTGGTGTAGGAATAGTCCGGACGTATGAAGATATCTTTAATGTGATACTTCTCATAATCTTCATACACTATTGAGTCGCCCTGTTCCACCGGTCTTTTGGATACCAGAAGATTCACTTTTACCGAATCACCTGCCTGAAAGGTATCAGCCGTAAAGGAAATAAAGTTGCGCGAAAATTTATAATATCCATGGTTACGGAAAATTTGGGCCAGGCGTTCACGCTCTTTATTAAGAAGGTCATCATCATAGGGCATTCCCTCGGTCAGGTAGGTATCCTTTTTAAAGAACTCAGCCAGTTCTTTCATTTCATCATTGGGGAACTGAGTAATAAGTTTATTCACATAAAATTGCTGTCCGGTATATACAAAGTAATCTACGTAGGCCCATCTGCGGCCATGATCATTGGTGTCTATCTTAAACTCACTGGTAGCGTTAAAATAGCCTTTGTTAAAATAATAAGCTTGCAACTGGCGGGCGCTGGCCCGGGCTTTTGAGCTGTCAAATATTACAGGCGCTTCTCCCACACGACTCCAAAAACTACTGTCCGTTCCATTTCCCCAATTGTATATGGCTAAGTCCATATTGATACCCAGCAAATGGCCGGTAGGGCGTTGTTTCAGAATAGTTGCTGCTTCAGAGGGAGCTTTACCATTATTATTTTCATAGATGGTATTATCCCATAGTATATAGCTGCCTTCCGGAACGTGTTTGGTGTAATTACAGGAACCAAGCCCTAAAATCAAGAGCAATAAGATTAGTATGTGGTGCTTTTTTGGCAAGTTTGTTTCCAGATTGGTGCAAATGTAAAATTATGTTGAGCAAAAGTGCAGAAAAACTACTTCGGAAGTTGCGTAGTAGAAAATACCGCTGGCAATACAAAATGTTTGTGGCGGAAGGTCCAAAAGTGGTGCCGGAACTTTTGCAGGCCGGCCTTATACCGGTTCATCTCTTTACTACGGACCCGGAGGCGATAGAAGAGTTTAAGAAGGAGGCTTCGGTAATTGATGAAAAGCAATTACAGCTTATCAGTCAGCTGGAAACAGCGCATACCGTTTTAGGGGTTTTCCGGTTTCCGGATTTTACAGAAAGGTTTTCGCAAGGTATTCTGATTGGCGACCGTATTCAGGACCCCGGAAATCTGGGTACCATGATCCGGACTTGTGACTGGTTTGGAATTCATACACTTTATCTTACTAAAGGTAGTGCAGATATTTACAATGCCAAATGTATACAGAGCACTATGGGAAGTATTACCCGGGTACAAGTGATGTATGAAGAGGAGGAGACTATAAGCGAGAGGCTTGCTGACCGCAAACTGTGGGTAGCCGATATGCAGGGAAAGGATCTTTTTAAAGTAAATGCAGCAGATGAACCCTGGGCTTTGGTGATGGGCAGCGAGTCGCACGGACCTTCACCTTTTTGGAAAGAAAAAGCTGAAGCATTGACCATCCCCAGGTTTGGGGGTTCACCGGTGGAAAGCCTGAATGTAGCGCAGGCTACCGGTATTATAGTAAGCCGGCTATCCGTGAAGACTTAAGTGGAGACCTTTCTTCTGCGAAGCCATACCTTGTACAATACATTCAATACTACTCCGCTCAAAACCAAGAGTATGCCTATCAAAGCCATAAACTGATACTCCACAGAGAAGATCAGAAAATCAAAAGTAAGTGCGAGTACAATACCCAGGTATTTCAAGTTGACAATCTCATTGATCTCCGCAGCCTGCAAGGCTTTAGTCATATAGAGCTGGGCAATTTGCGTGAGTACACCCATTAATAGCAATAAAGGCCACTCATACCCTATAGGCGTTACCCAACTGAACAGGGATACTACCGCCATTACCGGAGTGGCAATAAGCGGAAAATAAAACACCACCACTAAAGGGTGATCGGTGTCTTTTACCTTTCGGACACAGTTGTAGGCCAAACCGGCAAAAACCGCAGATAATAAACCCATCACCAATAAGGTAGGTGTAATGGCCGGATCAAACCCTTTAATAAGAGCTATGCCTGCAAATGAAACTAAAAAGAACAACCATTGCAGCCATCGTACTTTTTCCTTCAGCATGAATATGCCAAAAAAAGCAGTGAAAACAGGAGATAGGTATTGAATGGTTATGGCAGACCCCAGCGGTAGTTTTTGAAGCGTATAGAAAAAGAGGGATAGGGCAGTTACCCCAAAAACACCCCGTAGAATCAGGTATTTTTTAGAGTTGCCCCATGGGCGGATGTTTTGCCGTTTGAGAAAGTAAAGACAGAGTAATAAGGAAACCACCGAGCGGAACAACACCAGCTCTGTGGCCGGAAGACGATCCAGAAATTTTACGGTGAGATTCATAAAAGCAAACCCCAATACCGAAATAAGCATATATCCTATGGCCTTGTCTATCTTCAATCCCAGCGTTTAAATATAAGCCGGCAAAGGTGCGAAAACTCAGGTCAATCAGAACCAGCCTTTGCGTTTAAAATAGAGAAGCATGGTTCCGGCTATCACCACGATGATACCCCAGAAAACGGGATAGGCAAATTCGTAATGCAGCTCCGGAAAGTGATCGAAATTGGTACCGTATACCCCCGCAAAAAATGAAAGCGGGATAAAGATGGCTGAAAATATAGTCAGTACCTTCATAATGTCATTCATTTTATAACTCACGTTGGAGTGATAAATGGAAATGTAATCGGTTAATACCACGCGGTAGGCTTCCACGGATTCGATGGCGTGTACGATAAGGTCAGCCAAATCCTTATAAAAGGGTAGCACCTTTTGTTTACGGATATAAGGCGTTTCAGATCTGAGAAGGTTAAAAATAAGGTCTTTGGCTGGCTTTACTACTTTTAAAACAAAGTGCAATTCCCGCTTATACCCGTTTATTTTGGAGAGTACTTCTTCATCCGGATCTTCCAGAACCTGCAATTCCAGGTCATCAATTTTTTCGCCCAGGTTCTCAATAAGGTAGATGTAATTGTCAACAATGGAATCCAGAAGCGCATACATCAGGTAATCTGGCCGCATTCTGCGAATGTTACCACGGCTGTTGCGCAAACGTTCGCGAATGGGGTCAAAGGTATCCCCGGGTTCTTCCTGAAAGGTAATCAGGGTAGTTTCTTTTAAAACAAAGCTTACCTGCTCCGATAAAACACGCATGGTTTTATCATCAAAGCGAAGCATCTTGAGCGTGGTAAAGGCAAACTCATCAAATTCCTCAAACTTAGCTCTCTGACCAGTATTCATCACATCCTCCATTGCCAAAGGATGAATTTTTAAACGGTCTTCAATGGCTTGCATGAAATTCACATTATCCAAACCGGTAATATTATACCACTGGTTTTTTTCGGGATCGGTCCTGGGCAGGTTCTCACTTTTTAGGAACTCTGATTCCGAAAGGAATTCTTCATTATAAGACAAGTATTCTACCGTGGGATTTTCTACTTTTTTGGTCCCTATAAAAACCAAACTTCCCGGAGGTAAACCTTTATTTTCTGTTCTCTTTTTGAAAAACCTGGCCATGAATACTTACAATTTGAATAAATGAGTAATTTTAAAAGCGATAACCAAACTTAAACCATAATGATCAATAAAAGTAAAGTAAGTGCTTTCCGTATTACGAAGCCTGAGGCGCAAGTTCTAGTAGACGTCCATTCAGGCTTTGGTCAGCCCATAGATACTATAGTATCTGTAAACGGTGACAAAAAAATCCAGGAATTTGGAAATTTAGAAGCTAAACCCATTGACTCGGGAGCCGCTCTTAAGAATCAACAAATTGTTGTACACGTGATGTGCCAGGATAAGAATACCAGTACCGATAACCTTGATGTAGCCATTAAGGTGTATGAAGAAGGGGGCACATCAGTTTCCATGAATTATAAAGGAGAAGCATCTGAAGAAGGAGAGATGCTGGTTATGGATTTGACACTCTTTTGCATTTAAAACTCTCTGGATCATGAAAAAAAACATCAAACTACTGACTCTTTTTATTTTAGGATTTAGCAGCCTTTGGGCTCAGGAAGAAACAAAAGAGTTTAAGTTGAATCTTCTGGAAACACCATCTGACCCTGCCTTTATAATTATGGGTAACTCCAATACGGAGATAGAAACCCCTTCTAATGTATCAGATCTTAAGACTTCATTACAGAATGCTACGAATAACTTTAGCGCGCTGCCTTCTAACTATGCCTTAAGCATTGCTCCAGGCTGGTTAATTAATGGGAAAGCCATTTCGTACGAGCGCTACCTCAATGATAACTCTGTGATAGATAATGTTTGGCAAAGTTTACAATTGTCTTTAGGAACCAGTGTTTTGAATCAAAATAACACGGATTTCAGGCGTATGGGAGCCGGGTTGAAATTTGCTCTGTACCGGGGCGAGGTAGCCGAACGCACCCAGAATAAGTTCAGACAATATTTACAAAAAGTGCATCTCAATATTTTTGAGGAAACTCAAAAGGAGAAACAGAATGATGCGCTTTACAAGAAATTATCTCAAGAATTAAAAGAGGCTTATATCAAAAATGATTCGGCCCAAATTAGCCAATTAGAGGTGCAGTTGGAACAACGCACTGAAGCACTTATGCAAAAGGTGTCTGATAATTTGGAGAGTTCTAAAAACACAGACCTTAAGATACTTACGGATATCAAACTGGAACGAACTGGTTTCTTTTGGGATGTATCGGGTGCCGGAGCAATGAACTTCTACAATAAGAACCTGGACAGTTCGGATTTGTACCGCTGGGGGGCCTGGACCAATTTCGGCTGGAAAGGCGATACCAATCAGTTTATTTTTATGGCCCGCTACCTGAGTTTCACCAATGATCCTTTTGTAACACCAACGGAAGTTATTGATTCGGTAAAATACCAATCGCTGGACTTTGGCCTTAAATACGTTTGGAACCCTACGGAAAAGTTCAAGGTTTCAGGAGAAGGAATTTATCGCTTTATGCTGGACGAGGGTATGGATCAAACCTATAAGTTTATGGTAAATTTTGCCTATGACGTTGGTAAGAACCAGATCATAAACCTGGCGCTGGGCCGGGACTTTGAAGGCGTATATACCAAAAAGGCATCAGGGCTCATGTACCTGAGCTATATTATTGGATTTGGTAATGAGCGAAAATTAAAGGGCTAGGACTTAAGCCAGGTCATAACGGCTTCCGCACAGCGTTCACCATCCATACCAGCTGATACAATACCACCAGCATAGCCTGCACCTTCTCCACAGGGAAATAGATTATCTATCTGGGGATGTTGCAGGCTATCTTTCTTACGGGGAATCCGCACGGGAGAAGATGTACGGCTTTCGGTTCCTACTATATTGGCTTCTTCTGTAAAGTAGCCCTTCATTTTCTGTCCGAAACGTGGAAAGGCTTCCCGCAGCCGCTGAGCAATAGGCTGAGGTAAAACCTGGTGCATAGGGGCACTCTTTAAGCCCGGCATATAGCTGCAATCATTAAGAGTGGAGGAGATACGTCCTTTTACAAAATCAGTCAAGCGTTGGGCGGGAGCCGTTTGATCCTCTCCGCCTGCCTGCCATACGGAACTCTCCACTTCTCTCTGATATTGTAAACCGGCTAAGGCTCCAAATTTACGGTAAGGTTTGAGGTCCTCTGGTTCAATAGCCACTACTATGCCCGAATTGGCAAAGTGGTTATCGCGTTTGCTGGGTGACATGCCGTTAACCACCAGCTCATTGGTGGCAGTGGCAGCAGGAACAATAAAGCCTCCGGGACACATGCAAAAGGAGTATACACCCCGTCCCTGTACCTGTTCTACCAATTTGTAAGAGGCAGCGGGTAATACATCACCTCTGGGGGTGCCGTGGTATTGAATCCGGTCTATCAGTTCCTGGGGATGTTCCACACGTACTCCCATGGCAAAGGGTTTAGCTTCAATAAGGATGTTCCTGCGGTGTAGCAACTCAAAAACATCCCGTGCACTATGGCCGGTGGCCAGAATAAGGGCTTTGCCCTCTAAGGTATCTCCGTTTTGTGTACGGATGCCGGTGATTTTATTACCCTTCAGGATCAGGTCATCCATGCGGGTATTAAAAAAAATCTCACCACCGTATTCCAGAATTCGTTCGCGCATATTTTGCACTACCCTGGGTAGCTTATTGGTGCCTATATGTGGGTGGGCATCAATTAATATATCCTCCACCGCCCCGTGGTGAACCAAAATATTCAAAATACGCTCTACGCTGCCTCTTTTTTTACTGCGGGTGTATAGTTTTCCATCGGAATAGGTACCAGCTCCACCTTCGCCAAAACAATAATTGGATTCAGGGTTAACCGTATGATCACGGTTAATAGCTTTGAGGTCACGCCTGCGCTCCTGTACATCTTTACCCCGCTCAATGATAATGGGCTTTAGGCCAAGCTCAATACATCGCAAAGCGGCAAACATACCAGCCGGGCCACAGCCAATAATCAGCACCTGTTCTTTATGATCTACTTTTTGATAAGGCGGTTGAGGAACGGGTTCAATAAAAGGAGGTTCACCGATAAAAATCCGGCCTTTAAGATTGATCTTAATGTTACGGGAACGGGCGTCAATAGATCGGGAAAGGATTTGTACTCCATTTATTTCTCCGGGTTTAACACCGGCCCCGGAGGCAAACAGGGCGGGGTAAGCTTCTTCATTAGCGGCTTCCTGAGGTGAGCAAACTAATTCAATGTCCTTTGTCATACAGCTACAAAGTTAATTCAAAGATCCCCATCTGCTAATGATACTCTTTTACTTTCCTTCTTCTATTGAAACTGGAAATCAGGAATAGGAGAAGAAACATCTACCACCACATGGTTTGGGTCTTGCAGCAGCATTCTGCGTTGTCCATAAAAAGTATCCCGGGGTTCTTCAAGAATATGAAAATCGGTTTGTCTGACCTTTTCGAAGAGGGCATTTACATCCTCTGTTATCAGAGTGAGATATACAGAGCCTGTACCGTTTAGAAGTGAAGAGGGTACAATTTCATGATCTTTTTGAATAATGCCGAGCTCATGTTTTTTATCTTTTGAGGCCATGGATAAAAACCAATCACTATCATACAACACTTCAAAGTCAAAAAGGGTGGTGTAAAAGTGTTTACTGGCTTCCAGGTTGTTTGAGAGGATGTTGATCATCATCCGGTGTACTGTTTGCATAATTTTAATTTATGAAAGGGTTGTGCACTGAACAACAGGCATTCATCCTGAAAGTTAGCTGTTTTCATAAAGATTTGAATAGCTAATATAGAGGCTTTGGATTTTTCCTCCGGTATAAAATGCCCGCAATTAAACTCTTTTACCCAGGTGTTAAAAAAAACTATTCTTTTTATGCGTTTCGGGTTTTGCAAAGCGGCTCCTAACCCAATAGGTCCGCCAAAGTCATGCACGATCAGGGTGATCTTCTTAAATCTTGGTGTAGATCAAGATTTGGGTTGCTGATAGAAGCGGAGGGCCAGCTTTATGATCTGCACGATGTCCTCCACCGGTAAGTCGTCCTCAGGCGTAAACCGAACAATTTTCATGCGCTTGCGATCATCCTGCTCCAGCATGGGGTGTTCCATGCGGTAGCCATCGGCAAAACTCAGGTAGGGTTTGGAGCGGTTACCCTTATCAAACCAGAAATAGCAAAACATTTTTTTACCCATCGTAAAAAATGGCATGCTGTATTTCCAGCTTTCCTTCATCCGGGTATCTTGTTGAAGAATGGTCTCACGTAAAAAGAGAAGGGTCCCCCGAAGTGGTTCTTCAAGGGACGTATAAAATTCTTCTAATTTATATTGGTGATTATTCATGGATACCAACCAGTATATCCACTTCCGCATTGGTAGGGTCGGTGGCTTTTTTACCAAAGATCTCAAAGTCTGCTATAAAACTCCTGTTTAATGGGGCTTCAAAGATTTTAAGCCATGCTTCATATACTACATTCCCTTCCCGAAGATTGCCCTTGGCCTGGAAAACGGCATAGGTTTGAGTTGGTATATCCAGACTCACCATACCTTCCGGAACTTTTTCACCTGAAGATACACGGCATCCAAGTATAGTATCATAAGGCTGAGTATGATCATGCTCGTAATTAGTGTAAACCGAATATATTTCATCACCTAATTTACCGGGTATCTTATTCATGATATCATCGCGCATAAAACGATCCCATAACTGCGCAATTTCGGTTCCGGACTTCCCTTTTTCATTAGAGGTCCGGATGGAAATTCCAATAATGGTAAAGGCTTTTTTTTGAATGGTTTTCATATAGTGCTTTTTGGATTTGCCGCTAAAGTAAAACCGTCCTGTGCCAAGGGTATGTCAGGGGTAGGTGGGAATTTTTTACGGCATTCCTCAAAATATTCTTCCAGGCTTAGGGAATGAGGCTCAAAGTATTGTTCGTTTGCGCGGACTGAGCGAATACAATCTAAGCGGAAGGAACGCCAGTCCCGCTTTGTACGGCAGTGTGCTATCAGTATCCAGTTTCCCCGGGTGCTGTATAAGGCGAAAGGTTCAATACAGCGCTGGCTGAGCTCACCATTCAGCGATTGGTACTGAAGGTCTAATACGGAATAATTGGTGATGGCTTTTTGAATGAGACTGAGATTTTCGCTGGATGGCTGCACCTTGTTTTCACTGTTGCCGGTGTTGCGAATCTGTATACGATTGGCGAGTATATCCGCTTTTTGTTTTTGTCCGGAACGCAATATAGCCCTGATCTTGGTGGCGGCACTTTCAAAAGCCCGGGTAAAGGAATAGTCTGTATTATGACGAAGAATATGCTCTGCCGTAATAATGGCATTGGCTTCTTCTTCAGTAAAAGCCACCGGTGAAAGGCGAAAATCTGCCATTAGCGAATAGCCTTTACCTTCTTCGGTAACGATGGGTATACCTGATTGTATCAGGGTCTGGATGTCGCGGTAAATAGTACGGATGCTTACCTGGTGGCGATCGGCCAATTCGCGGGCTGTGATCATGCTGCGCGATTGCAGTTGGGTGCTAATGGCAGTGAGCCGGGCCAAACGTGGTTTTTCATTCTCCATCGGGTAACAAATATAACCAAGACATGGCTGAACTATATTTCAAATTCAGAGTGGCTTAAAATAAAATAAGAAACAGGATTTATTCGAAAGTAAAGCAGATCAGAATACTACGGCTTTCTAAACGGTGAATTCCTTCCACCAGAAAGGTGCCGTCTTCTACCAGCAGGTCTGCATATCCGAAAGAGGCTTTGATTTGAGGAGAGAATTTGAAATACTCAAAGTAAAAATCCAGCCCGAAACCGAATTCATAAAACAGATCGTTACTGGCAATCTTAAATACGTTATCGTCTTTTGACTCTTCCTTTGAGGCTAAATCTTTATTGTACTTAATACCTCCCACTACATACATTCCAAAATTATTAACCCGTTTGGCGCGGTAGCGAAATTCCAGCGGGAATTCAATGGAGCTGCTTACGATCTCTTTAGGAACCTGAACACGCTCACCCGTAGTAGGGGAGAGAACGTCAAACGTGAGTACACGATTGCTGGAAGCAAAGCCCGGTAAAAAGCGCAGATCCAGGTAACGTGCTATTTTAAGGTTGGCTATAATATTAATGTTATAACCTGGGTTTACGGTAGACTGTACAGAGTAGAAACCTGGTACGGTGCTTAGATTTTCAATTTCCTGAATATGAAAATCATAAAAGTTGAACCCCAGCAAAAAGCCAAAGTGCATTCTCCGGTCATTATAATGCGGCAGATTTTCCAAACCCCTTTGAGCAAAGGCTCCGGAGCTGGCGAATAAAATGCATGCAAGTATGAGAAAACTTTTCTTCATATCAGAAAAACGTGCGCAATATAGCATTATTTCACAGCTTCGTAAATCATAGCGACCCCAAAAGTTACCGTCTGGAAATTTGCTTTCTGATAGCCCAGTTTGTCTAGTATATCGGTAAAGCGTTTGCCATATGGAAAAGCATCAACCGAAGCAGGCAGGTAAGTGTAAGCACTTTGATCTTTACTGATGAACTTCCCCAGTGTGGGCAATATGTTTTTGAAGTAAAAGCGATATACCTGTTTAAAGGGAAATGAGGAAGGCTGCGAAAATTCCAGTACCAATAATTTACCTCCGGGTTTAAGCACCCGGAAAATTTCACTTAAACCTTTTTCCAGATTCTCAAAATTCCGAACACCAAAGGCTACCGTTACCGCATCAAAAGAGGCATCAGCAAAAGGCAGGTTTTCAGAATCACCCTGCTCAAGGCTGATGATGTGGGTAAGCTTACGGTCTTCTATTTTTTTTTGCCCTACTTTAAGCATGCCGGCTGAAAGATCCAGCCCCACAATTTTTTCGGGACTGGCCTTGGTAAGAGCTATGGCCAGATCCGCAGTTCCGGTGGCTACATCCAATATGGTTTTGGGTTGATCTTTAGCCACCATTTTTACCACTTTTTTGCGCCAGCCTTTGTCAATGCTCATGGAAAGCATGTGGTTCAGAAAATCATAACGGTGCGAAATATTATCAAACATCTCAGCTACCTGTTCCTTTTTACCTCCTTCCTTTTCTTCGTAGGGTTTTACCTCTTTACTCATAGTCCTTGAAAATGCGGTGCAAAGGTAAGTGGTTCATGCCAATGTTTAAGTGGTTCAGGAATGTTCCAGGGCAAGAGTCACTTTATGGAGCACATCTTTTGGCTCCAGCCAGTTCAGGCAGGCATAATCGCCCCTTAAACAAGGTTTATTACCGTATACAGAACAAGGTCGGCAGGCTAATTTTTCAACCGGTATCTCAGCTTTGAACCGCTCATTTTTTCCTAAGGGACCAAAGCCTGCATCGCTGTGAGTAGCTCCCCAAATACTAACTACGGGAATACCGGTAAGGGTAGCCATGTGCATATTGGATGAGTCCATGGCAATCATTAGCGCAAGTTTTCGCATTAAGTTCAGCTCAGCGTCCAGTTTAAAAGCTCCGGCTGCGTTTTTTATGGAGTTGTTCAGGATTAATTCATTCAGTTTTTCTTTTTCATCCGGCCCCCCGAAAAGTATAATGTGATATCCTTTTCCAGTGAGTAATTGCAGCAGTTCCCGGGTTTTATGCAGGGGCCACATCTTTCCCTGGTGTTGTGCAAAGGGTGCAATTCCAATAGTTATGGTTTGCGAATGATGAGGAAGTAAAGTGCTGAAATCTTCCGGACTGGTATACTCAATCCGGGGCTGTTCGCCCGGATCATATTCTAAATGTAAACCCGCCTGGCGGAATACCTGTGCGTAACGCTCCGTGGTGTGTGGCAATGATTGGCGTATCTTATTATCGGGCCGTACAAGTGCTTTCTTTTCCGTCCGGCCCTTGTGTATGTGATACACCGGAATACCGCTGCCTCTAAAAAACATGGATAACACACGGCTGCGTAATACGTAGTGCAGATCGATAATTACATCCGGCTGATATTGGTCTTTCAGTTCTTTGTAAAGTTTCCACAGACCTTTAAATCCTTTATAGGTATGGCTTACATCAGCGCCATGAAAAGCAACAGATAAAGGTGTGAAGAGCGGTGCCATAAAAGGCCGGGACACCACTGTTATTTCAGCATCAGGGTTTTGTTCGGTCAGTTTTTGCAACACCGGCAGGCTTAGGGCTACATCCCCCAGTGCCGAGAAGCGAAAGACCAAAACCCGCATTAATCTTTGTTTTGCGCGTATAATACCGGGTTTAATTCCGGGTCGTTATACATTTTCATTTGACGGTATACCTTCATAATACGGCTGCCGTTTTGCAGATCTTCCAGTAACTGATCCACTGCGGTAGAGAGGTCACTGCGCTGGGTGAGCAGAACATTGTATTTAAAACGGTTTTTATGCTGTAGTTCCTCATTGATGTCCGTACGTTCAGCTTCAATTTTCATGTGATAGATCTTAAGCGCCAGGATAGATAAACGGTCAATAGCCCAGGCCGGGCTTTCGGTGTTTATCCTTGCAGAGGAATCTCTCTTCACATCTTTGAACTTCAGAAGGTAATGATCATCCACCTGCTCTACCAGGTCCGTGCGATCCTGGTTACTGGCGTCAATCCTGCGTTTTATCTTCAGCGCTGTTTCGCTGTCAATGGCCGGATCGCGGATAATATCTTCCAGATGCCACTGCACCGTGTCAATCCAGTTTTTACGGTATAGTAAGTGCTCATATGAATCTTCCGGGTAAGGGTTTTTCATAATGGCATCTACATTGTCCTGAATATGGTAATCTTCAATACTCCGTTCAAAAACGGAAAACATGCTCACTGCTGTTTTCATTTTATCCGTTTAGTTTAGCTACTGCTTCTTTTATCCTGTGCAATGCTTCGCGTAACTGTTCTTCTGAGGCGGCATACGAAATACGCAGACAATCAGGGCTGCCAAATGCTTCTCCCGGTACCAGGCCTACACGTCCTTCTTCCAATAAATAAAGGCAAAGGTCATTGCTGTTTTCTATGGTTTTACCTTGATAGGATTTGCCAAAGAGTGCACTGATATCGGGGAAGATATAAAAGGCTCCCTTGGGAAGGTTGGTTTTAAACCCGGGAATTTCATTGAGCCATTCCAGCACCTGATCACGCCTTTTCTTAAAAGCATCACGCATAAATTCAACTTTATCGGGCTTAGCTTCCACGGCTGCCAGTAAAGCCCTTTGCGTTATACTGCTGGCGGCAGAGGTAAATTGCCCCTGCATTTTATCACAGGCTTTGGCTATCCAAAGTGGCGCACCAATATATCCACCCCGCCAGCCAGTCATGGCAAAACCTTTGGACACACCGTTTACCGTTACCACCCGGTCATAAATAGCACTAAAGGAAGCTAATGAAGCATGCTTGGAGTCAAAGTTTATCAGTTCGTATATCTCATCCGAAATGGTTACAATGTTCTCGTGCTGCTTCAGTACCGCAACCAGTTCACCCAGCTCATTATGAGAATACACACTGCCCGAAGGATTACAGGGCGTGCTGAAGATCAGCATTTTGGTTTTAGGGGTTATAGCTTCAGCCAATTGCTGCCCGCTGATCTTAAAATCCGATTCAATAGTAGAAGGAATTTCTACGGGTATACCACCGGCTAGTTTTACAATTTCGTAATACGATACCCAGTAAGGAGCCGGTAATAGTACTTCATCACCTGGATTTACAATACACAGTACCACATTGGCAATGCTTTGCTTGGCCCCGGTGCTTACCACTATCTGATCTGCGCTGTAGTCAAGATTGTTATCCCGTTTAAACTTCCGGCTTATAGCTTCCCTTACATCCTTATATCCCGCTATAGGCGGGTAATAGGTGTAATTATCGTCAATTCCTTGTTTAGCAGCCAGCTTAATAAAATCAGGCGTGTTAAAGTCGGGTTCTCCTAATGAGAGGCTAATCACGTCCACACCGCGCTCTTTCATTTCGCGGCTTTTACGATTCATAGCAATGGTCTGTGATTCAGAAAGATTTTGAATGCGGTCGGAAAGCAGGTTCATCCTGAGATTTTAATTAAAGGGCAAAACTACAAATTTCAAATGTTCACCCTTTTTGATTTTTACGATATTTGGGGCCTCTTACACTTTTGGGACGAAAACTATGGATGTAATTTTAGAAATACTCAAGTACGCTCTACCTTCAATTTTCCTGTTGCTGCTTTGCTACATGATGCTGAGCAACTTTATGGAAAATGAGGAGAAAAGACGCTCTTATTTTCTGAAAAAGGAAACTCAAAAAAGCGCTTTGCCTATACGTTTACAAGCTTATGAGCGCTTATCACTTTTTCTGGAGCGCATTACTCCGGACCGTCTTTTACTGCGCCTTAGCTCCAAAGGTCTCAACGTGCAACAATACCGCTCTTTGTTGGTAGATGCTATTCGTCAGGAGTTTGAACATAACCTTTCACAACAGATCTATTTAAGCGATGAAGCCTGGAAACTGGTGGTTACCGCTAAATCGGCTACTGTAGGCATTATTAATAACGTGGCTGAAGAAATGGATCAGCGGCTGGAAGGAATTGAATTGAGTAAAGCTTTACTCAATAAAGTAATGGAAATGGAGAGTTTTCCTACTAAAAAAGCACTTGGCTTTCTTAAAAAAGAGGTGAAACGGGATTTCTGATACGTCATTGGACACGATTTGATAAGTTTACCTGCATCCTATATATTGCCCTTTCTTATGTAAACCTTAATCGATATTTACGTGAATTTACTGGACTATAAGGTAATTCTTGTGCTGTGTGCAGCCTTTACGATTACCGTAAGCGGTCAGACTGTTGACCTGGAAAATTTTAAAGGGCTTCAATCTTCGGGGCAACTGCCTGACGATTTTCTGAGGAGCTGGGGCGATAAGTACCAGGAGAGCCTGAAAGTTCGTGATGTCTCCAATATGAAAAGGAGGGAGGCCAATGAGCTGGAAGAATTCTGGCAGCAACAGCACCGGCAGATTGATATGATGCTACAGAGCGGACAGTTTGCTTTTGGTGACCCTCTTTCACAATACCTCAATAAGATTGCGGATGAGGTTCTGAAAGATGATCCTGAGTTACGTAAAAAGATTCGGGTTTATACGTTCAAGTCTCCCTCAGTTAATGCCTTTGCCGTAGCAGATGGCATTATAGGAGTGCACGTAGGCTTGATTGCGCATGTGCGTTCTGAGGCAGAGTTGGCCTATGTGATAGCTCACGAGATATCCCACTATACGGAACAGCATATGTACGATCGTTTTAAGCAAAAAAAAGAGCTTAACGATGGTTGGTCAGGATCTGGTATGAATGCGATCAAGCGTTTTGATGAACTTACGGCCCGCAGCAAGGAACATGAACTGGAGGCGGATAAGAATGGAGTAGTGCTTTATCTGAAATCTCAGTATCATCCAGCGGCTATAGACACAGCTTTAACTACTCTTCATGAGAGTTATATAACCTACGGACGTAAAGAAGTAGGGCCTGATTTTCTGGCAGCGGGAGACTTTGTCATCCCGGAGGTTTTTTACCGCTCTGAAGTGGATGCGGTAAGTAAGGAAGAAGACTACTTTGATCAAACACATAACCACCCAAATGTGGCTACCCGAAGGGAAGCTCTGAAACCTACTGTAGGAGCAGCATCTGCTGAAGGTAAAAAATTCTTTATTCAGCCGGAAGCGGAGTTTGAAGCTATGCAAAAACTCGCGCGTTTTGAAGCAGTTCGCGAAAAGGTGCTATACGGCCATTATGGAGATGCTTTGTACGATATATATGTGTTAGAGGATAAGTATCCCAATAACCGTTTTCTCGAAATCTCAAAAGTACGGGCACTGTTTGGCCTGGCCAGTTTTAAGGCAGTGGATAAAATCAGCGATGTAACGGCTTCCGGTTATCATGTGGAAGGCCCTATGCAACAGGTTTTTCATATTATCAAGCAGTTCAATAATCAGCAACTGGTAAGTACGGCTTTGTATCATGCACTTACGGCCAAAGCAAAATATCCGGATGCTAAGATCCTGGATGAGTATATCACCTACCTGAATCGCTATATGCTGGCTTACTGTGATCTGGAAGCTAAGGATTTTAAGGTGGATGCTCCTAAAATAGCAGCCTTTGACAAAACGGTAGAAGATTTTCCAAGTGAACGCCATTACCTCAGGGCCAAACAAATGCATTATCGCGATTTTTACCGCTATCTGTTGAATGAACAGTACCAAAGTGGCTGGCTGGCAGAAAAGATGGAGGAACACCGTCAGTTTAAAGATAGCCTGGATGTGGAAGACTACCTGACTGCTGAGCAGCGGGAAGAGCGGTATGAAGCCAAACAGGAACGTCTTGAAGAGCATGGAGCGGATCTCAACATCCGTAAAATGATAGTATTGGACCCTACTATAATGGTGATAAATGCTTCTGACGATACCGATGAACAATTGGAAGCTTTGGAACAGGAAGAGAATTATAAAGCCATGCTCCCACAGTGGGTAAAAGCTGCCGGCATTGAACCTGAATTATTGTATGTGGAAAGCATGAAGGCTACAGATATCAATGATTACAATGTGTTTTCCGGACTAGAGGAGTGGATCAAAGAAGCCCGGATGTATCGTTCAAGAGAAATTATTCCTATTGATCTTGATATTTCAGAAAAGATCCATGCCCCGGCACGCTACGTATGCCGTATAATGGGGTATATAGCTTTTGGTAAACAAGACTATTATTACTTCGGAATCTATGATCTGGAAAAGGGGGAAGTGGTATATGAAAGAAGTGAAAACGTAGGCCGTAAACTCTCTATGCGCGACCTCGAAAAAGAAACTCAGATCGATTTAGAGAGGGTATTCAACTAACTATATATTTTTCCAAACCCTCATTATTCTGAGAATTATGAAATGTAAATCACCGGTATATTTTTTTATCCTTTTATTCTTATCCTGCCCTATCTATGGACAATCCATAAAATTCGGATCCAGGGAAAAGGCAGACTTCCAGAACTATGAACCTCGTATAAGAGGAGAGGATGAGTCCAGTCTTTATGTGGCTGATGTATTTCTTTCAGATGTAATACTGGAAAGTTTTGATAAGCGTACACTTAAAAAGAACTACCATAAGGAGTATAGGATCATACCTAAACACGGGATTAAGTCCATACTAGAACTGAAAAGGACTCTGTTTATAGACGGGTATTTTGTGCTATTTGTAAGTGGGCAGTATTTTGATGACTCGCATTCTGAGCTTTATGTACATCGCTTTAAGGCCAGTACCGGAGAGAAGGAATCAATGGATACGCTTATGTATACCAGAATTGAAGACCTTCCTATAATTTCAACTCAACAAAAACTGGCTAACCGCCTGGGCCGTTATCAGATTCAGGCCAGCCCTGATAAGGAGCATATTGTAATTCACTATGCTAATCTTCACTATGAGATCGGCCGTTTTTTTGAGCAGATTGTGGTATTGGACAAAGAGCTTCAGGTGGTAAAGAACAAGGAGTTTGTACAGGAAAAAGAATCACAATTAATTCCCAAAGGAATAGAAGTAGATAATGAAGGCTCCATTTATTACATAGATGGTAATGAGTTAGTTTTCAGAGATATTTACCAGGATTATGAAGAGTGGAGAGAACCCTTGCCTACTGACCTTTTTGAAAGTAATGCCAGCCCTGTTGATATTACCGGAGCTTTTAACCCGGCAGGAAACCTTATAGTTACGGCTTCCTATTTAACGGAGGATACTGAAGATACAGATGAGAATAAAGAAGGTAAAGAAACGCGGGAGGGAGATACTCAGATTGAAGGGATGGTGTTTCTGGAGGTTGACGGTTTCAACAAAGAGATCGTAAAGGCTAAAGTAAGCAGGTTTGA
This sequence comes from Owenweeksia sp., assembly GCA_965212245.1. GTDB lineage: Bacteria > Bacteroidota > Bacteroidia > Flavobacteriales > Schleiferiaceae > CAKZNE01. The sequence continues at coordinate 2,175,565 of OZ243107.1, forward strand.
TAAAACTTTTCTGGATGAGTTTAAAGATAAGTATCACGTAAAGCGCGGACAGGAGGCGGAATTCAATAACATATTGTCGCGTTTCAGGTATAGTTTTACGGATAACTACACCATTCTGATAGGCCATTCGGTTCCCGGGTTGATTGGTACTGGAATGTATATGTATGGCAGTGTGGTGGTTTTCTGTTTCGATGAAGAAGGTACTCTCAGCTGGGCCCACCGTATCCCCAAATTCCAAATCTTCAAAACCAACTGGAAAAGCACTTTAACGGGCTATCAAAATTATCTGGACGATGACTATTTGTACATATTTTTCCAGGACGATGAAGATAGCTTTGAGGGTAATAAACGCAATGTTTTAAAATTAAAAACACTGGATAACAATAAACATGCTGTCCCGGTAGTGTATAAGTTCAATCTTAAAACCGGAAAGATGGAGTATGACCTGATGAGAAGATGGGATACGGATGAGAAACTTAAACTAGACCCCCATTATGGCTACCAGGGAGAGGTGGGAGAACCTCTTTATATTTTTGGTAAACACAAGAAGCATTACCGGATTTCAAGAATTGATCTTAGAAAATAGCATATCTAACTTAACCTGATTTCAGAATGAGATTATTAGCACTCAGTAGTCTTTTCAGCCTTCTCGTAATGGCCGGATATTCACAGAGCATAAAAGTAGGCCCTATGGTAGAGGCTGAGTTTGTGCAGTTTGAACCCTATATACGCGGAGAGGATAAACAGAATATTTACGTGGCGGACTTCTATTATGAAGACCTGATCGTAGAAAGCTTTGACAAGGCAACACTCAGGCAGAACTACCGCAAAACCTTTGAACTTGATATTAAAGAGACTGCCCGGTATAAACTGGAGCTGGAAAGTTTTCTTTTTCTTGATGGGTATTTTATATACCTGATCAGTGGTAACTACTACCGGGATTCTTATTCCGAATTATATGTGCATCGCATAAACGCCAGCACCGGTGTAAAAGAGCCTATTGATACTATCCTGCACCAAAAGGGAGGAGAAGGAGATGCGGGCACCGGTTATTACAGGATACATACCAGTAAAAATAAAACCAGGTTAATAGTGCATTATATTTCTCCCAATGAAGAGCTGGAGCGCTACTATGAAAAACTGGTGTTACTTGACTCTGAGATGAATACTATTATTGAGAAAGAGTATGTGAAATCAGATAAGGATGAACTGATCTCCTTTAATAAGATTATTGATGATGAAGGGTCTATATACTACCTGGAAGGGAACGAGTTTGTTTTTCTTGATTATTACCAGGATTATGAGGAATGGAGAGAGCCTTTGCCCAATGATATTTTTGAAAGTAACGCCCGTCCGTCCCGTATTAACGGAGGTTTTAATAATAAGGGGAATTTGGTGGTTACGGCCATGTACCTTACCGAGGATGCTGAAAATACGGATGAGAACAAGCCTTATATGGAGAGGCTGCAAGGCGATCATCAACTTGAGGGGATCGTGTATTTTGAAATAGACGGTTTTAATAAGGAAATTATTAAGGCTAAGGTCTCAAAGTTTGATCAGGCCTTTATTGATGAGTTTCTTACTGAGAATATGATAAAGGATGAGATGGAAGCGGAGGTGAATAATTTGTTCAACAGTTTTAGCTTTAAATTCTTAGACGATGCCACAGTGCTAATCGGTGAGTCCGTACCTAATTCGGCCAAACCGGATGAGCGTTTGTTTAATGATATGGTGGTTTTTGTATTTAATGAGGATGGTTCATTAAGGTGGGGACACCGTATACATAAGAGTCAGCTTTGGAACAACGGTAATAAAACCACCAGCTATTTTTCTTTTTCGGATGAAGGCAATATTTATGTGCTTTTTCAGGATTATGACAGGAATTTTGAGGGAAATAAAAGGGAGCAGTATAATCTCAGATTAGCGGATAAAGCTAAATATGTAATTCCAGTACTTTACCGCTTTGACAAAGTGACGGGCGAAAATGATTATGAAGTCAGAAGAAACTGGAATTCGGGTAAGGAGCTGAAATTAAATCCGAATTTTGCGGATCAAAGTGAGCCCGGGGACCCCATATATGTCTTCATTAAGTACCGGGAGGATTACAGACTGGCCAGAATAAATACAAAAACGGACAAGTAAGGGATAAGGCCCCTATTTCAAAACAGTTTTAATAAGCTCAAGAGCAGCTTTACCAGGCTCCATGGTGCCTTTTTTTACGGCTTGTTCCATGTTTTTATAAGCTTGGCTGTGAGCTGGTGAGGTTTGTAACTCATCGATTAACATTTGACTTACAGCATCCTTAAACCAGGCCACAGCTTGATCTTTGCGGTTCATTTCAAAGTAACCTTTGGTTTTTTGCTGCCTCTCAAACTCACAAATAATCTCCCAGGCTTCATCCATACCTCGTTTTTCCAGGGCTGAAATACTGCTTACCCTGGGAATCCATTCATTAGTGTTGGGCGGAAAGAGATGTAAAGCACGTTTATATTCACCAATAGCCTGTTTGGCTGCCCTTTGGTTTTCTCCATCCGCTTTGTTGATCAGCAGAAGGTCGGCCATTTCCATAATACCACGTTTAATGCCCTGCAGTTCGTCACCGGCACCGGCCAACATCAGAAGCATGAAGAAGTCTACCATAGATTTTACTGTGGTTTCAGATTGTCCCACACCTACGGTTTCAACCATAATTACTTCGTAACCTGCCGCTTCGCACAGTAAAATAGACTCCCGGGTTTTTCGCGCCACACCGCCTAATGATCCGGCATTGGGTGAAGGACGTATGAAAGCCTTTTCATTTTGTGATAATTGATGCATCCGGGTTTTGTCACCCAGTATGCTGCCCCGGCTTTTCGTGCTGCTGGGGTCTATTGCCAATACCGCTACTTTTTTACCTTGTGCCGTAAGGTATTCCCCAAAGGCTTCAATAAAGGTGCTTTTACCTACCCCTGGAACTCCGGTGATGCCTATCCGGATCGAATGGCCGGTATGAGGCAAGGCTTCATGTACCAGTTGTTCTGCCAGTTCCCGGTGTTCTGCCTTTTTGCTCTCCACCAGGGTCAATGAACGACTTAAGGCTGCCCGGTCTCCTTTCACCAATTGCTTTATCAGTTGTGAGGTTTCCGGAAGGTCCTGGCGCTGAAAATTTTTAAACCTGGGGTTTATAGAATCCAAAGGGTAGGATATTTAAAGAATAAAGATAGGATCGGACTTACTTTCCGAAGAGTTTATCAAGGCCGGGCATGTTCATCATCCCGCTGGCCGCTCCCTGCATTTCACTTTCGTTTACATTGTTGGCTTTTTCTATAGCCTTATTCAATGTAAGTACAAGGTTATCGCTTAGCTCTTCGGCATCCTGCAGAAGGCTTTCATCAATGTGAATGTCTTTTATTTCGCGGGCGGCAGTAATAGTTATTTTTATTTTACCATTGAACGATTCTTCCACCATAGAAATGGTTTTCAAACGTTCTTTGGTTTCTTCTACTTTTTGCTGGGCTTCCTGAAGCTTGCCCATCATATCTCCGAACATAATATCCTTTTTGGTGAGTAATTTAACTTAAGATGAAATCAATTTACAGTTTTTTAGCGTGAACAGACCAGGCCTGTGAACAAGGGATGCCGCATTTTTGCAGCTTATGGAATATAAGGCTGTCATTTCTGGATTCAATACTAACTCGTTTATAACTGGAGCCAGCTCCGTTATCTTCCAGGCCGCTTGAAGCATCCTGAAGTTTTATAACGGATTCCATAGTGCCGGCAGAAAATACCTTTACGGATGAATCTCCTTCCATACTCACTGAAACATCAATGGTATAACTGGTATCTGTAGAAATAATTTGCCATAAGGTATCATTTACCCGGTTCGGAGCACTGTGGCTATAGGTATACAGCCCTGAATACTCACCTATAAAATTTGTGCGGAAATTGGTATTTATAAAATCATTTGTGCTTTTATCGTCCTTTTTACAGGATAAGATGTAAAAAAACAGAGATATAAGGATGATAGTTGATCGCAAGAATCTCATAACAACAGGTTTTGGTTCAAGCATGAACGATATAATACGTATTGGTCTATTTTATTCCCCCCAACATGATTTCCAGTATTTTTCCTGCGGCATCGGCAATAACGGTTCCAGGTCCAAAAACCCCTACCACACCTGCATCAAAAAGGTATTGATAGTCATTTTGAGGGATCACACCACCTGCAATAACCAAAATATCTTCACGCCCTTGTTTCTTTAACTCTTCAATTACCTGGGGCACTAAAGTTTTATGGCCGGCCGCCAGGGAGGAAACCCCCAGAATATGCACATCATTTTCAATGGCTTGTTTAGCCGCTTCGGCCGGGGTTTGAAAAAGAGGGCCGATATCCACATCAAAACCCAGGTCGGCAAAAGAAGTGGCTACTACCTTTGCACCCCGGTCATGACCGTCCTGACCCATCTTGGCAATCATTATCCGGGGTCTTCTGCCTTCTGCTTCTTCAAATTGATCAGCCAGTTGCTGAGCCTTTTCAAATTTTTCGTCCTTTTTCATTTCGTTGGAATATACTCCGGATATAGATCGGATAGTAGCTGTATAGCGTCCAAAAGCTTTTTCCATAGCCAGGCTTATCTCACCAAGGGTAGCCCGTGCCCGTGCCGCATCTACGGCCAGAGCCAGGAGATTGTTTGTGCCGTTTTGCGCAGCCTCTTCCAGGGCTTGCAGTTTAGCCTTAACCTCTTTCGTTTTACGACTGGCCTTGATCTGTTTCAGCCTTTTAATCTGCTTCTTGCGCACTACGGTATTATCTACCTCCAGTAATTCCAGGGGTTCATCCTTTTCATTGCGGTACACATTTACGCCAATGATCCACTCCTTGCCAGAATCAATACGGGCCTGTTTTTTGGCGGCTGCCTCTTCAATACGCATTTTAGGAAGCCCGGTTTCTATGGCTTTGGCCATACCACCCAGTTCTTCTACTTCTTCAATAAGTGTCCATGCTTTTTGCACGATCTGATCCGTGAGATATTCTACATAATAAGAACCTCCCCAGGGATCTACGGTACGGGTTACACCCAGTTCCTCCTGGATAATCAATTGAGTGTTGCGCGCAATGCGGGCAGAAAAATCAGTAGGTAAGGCAATAGCTTCATCTAAAGAATTGGTGTGTAGCGATTGTGTACCGCCAAACACAGCTGCCATTGCTTCTATGGTAGTACGCGCTACGTTGTTAAAAGGATCTTGCTCCGTAAGGCTATAACCACTGGTTTGAGAATGAGTGCGCAGGGCCATGGATTTTGGGTTTTCCGCACCCAGGTCTTTAACAATGCGTGCCCAAAGCATCCGCGCTGCCCGCATTTTCGCGATCTCCATAAAATGGTTCATCCCAATGCCCCAGAAAAAGGAAAGGCGGGGGGCAAAATCGTCAATATGCAAACCGGCCGCAATTCCGGCCCGCAAATATTCCATACCGTCTGCCAGGGTATAAGCTAGTTCAATATCTGCCGTAGCACCCGCTTCATGCATGTGATATCCGGAAATCGAAATGCTGTTAAAGCGGGGCATATTGTTCTTGGTATATTCAAAGATATCCGATACAATACGCATAGAAGGCTGAGGCGGATAGATGTAAGTATTGCGCACCATAAATTCTTTCAGAATATCATTCTGAATGGTTCCGGAAAGCTTTTCAGGACTTACCCCTTGCTCTTCAGCGGCCACAATGTAGAAAGCCATAATGGGTATAACGGCTCCATTCATGGTCATAGATACGGACATCTGATCCAGGGGTATCTGATCGAAGAGGATCTTCATATCTTCTACTGAATCAATGGCCACACCGGCTTTGCCCACATCACCCACCACACGCTCATGATCCGAATCATAACCCCGGTGTGTAGCCAGGTCAAATGCTACTGAAAGACCTTTTTGTCCGGCTGCCAGGTTTCTGCGGTAAAAAGCGTTTGATTCCTCTGCCGTGGAAAACCCAGCGTATTGACGGATGGTCCAGGGGCGGCTCACATACATAGTGGAATAGGGACCCCGCAAATAGGGGGGTAAGCCGGCTACAAAATGGGTGTGCTTCAGTTTTTCAAAATCAGCTTTGGTAAAAGAAGAAGGAACGTCAATGCCCTCCGGAGTTTTCCACTCCGTGATGTTTTGAGGCATAGTTTCCCCTGTTCTTTTGCGATACTGGGTAGATTGAAAGTTGTGTCGTGTCATGCTGAACTATTGATCCTTTTCCAATTCTTCTGAAAGGCGCTTCACTTTAACCGGATTAAAGGTGGTTTTACCCGATGGGATTTTATAGAAGTGTCCCTGTTCAATGAGGTCTTTTAGATTTTCATCCTGTTTAAGGTATTTATTAGCCCCGATGAGGGTTTTGGACTGAGCCTTAAAAGCAGCTTCTTCCTGTTTGGCCTTTTCTTCTAATTGCATTTGCAACCAACCGTTTTCCAAAGCTTTGATATAACCTCCTTCAGCTTCTATAGCTTTAAAGAATGCCCAGCCCCGGGTAGCTAACTCTTCGGTAAGTTCCTCAATAAAATAAGAGCCCTTAGAAATATCCCGGACCTTGTCCAAATAGGACTCATGCTGAAAAATACTTTGCTGGTTTTTAGCTACCCGCTCTCCAAAAGCAGTGGGCTCCCGGAAAGTCTGATCAAAGCCCTTGGCAGAAAATTCATCACAACCACCAATGCCCGCAGCCATAGCTTCTGCAGAGGAACGGATCATATTATTGTAGGCATCCAGTATGGTTTTATTCCGTAAACCCGTTTCAGCGTAAATATGCAGGGGGCTGTCCGGTATTTGCAATTCTTCCAGAAGTTGTGACCATACTCTTCGCAGGGCTCTTAGGCTGGCAATTTCTCCGAAATAATCTGACCCAATCCCTTTATTAATCCAAAATTTACCGGCATGGGTCAGTTCCAGTTCATGAATATATTCATAGGCCATAGATAGGATTATACCCAATTGCTGATCAAGAGTGGCTCCGGCATTGCAAAACAGGTTGGCATTAAGGCAGAGACTTTTAATATTTTCCGGACATGTGTCCGTCAACTTCTTTAGTTCTGCCATATCAGCCTGCCGGCTTTGGAACCAATTACCTGTACGGGCAATATTTTCCAGTGCATCAATATTGATACTGCCTTGTATGGAGGCAGGGTCAAGTGCTCTTTCACGGATTATTTTGTTGAGTTGTATGGCAATCTCCAAACCTTTGCCCTCTGTTACAAAATGAACCCTGATATGCTGGATGAGAATGTCCTGAAGAAGAACCTTGAGATCAATACCCTGAGGAAGATAAAAAAGCAGGGCATCTGCTCCACGGCTTAAATGATCAAGTGCTTCTTTATTAGCTGTACTGGCGTTCATAACCAATATCTCCTGAACAATGCTCCAGCCAGCTTCTTTTCGGAAAGGTTGATAAGCCGGTGTACCATCTGCTATATGATATACCGGCTGGATAGCTATATCCTCTGCACTTTCAGAAATCAGATGATTGAACTCCTTACCTTTCAGGTCTTTGGTAATACGGTTTATCCAATCCTCTTTTGTGGGTCGGGGGAAGTCTTCGAAAAGGTCTTGCGCCATAGCTTGTTCTCAGATTTAGAGCAAAGGTCTTAAATATAGCGCAATACCCGAAAATGAAATTCAGACAGGTGTGGTGAAGCTTAAAAGAAAAATGTTTTATTCTTCTATCAGATAGATCTCTTCACCCGGCTTTTTCATCCAGTATTGTTCCCGCGCAAATTTCTCAAGTTTTTCAGGATCAGAGGTAAGCTCTTCAAGCTGCTTTTTATCGCTGGATATCTCGGTCTTATAATATTCTATGCTTTGTTCAAGCTCATCCAATTCACCATTTAGCTCATGGTGAATCAAATATGAGTTTACATCCAAAAAAAGCATCCACACAATAAAAGCAGCGGTAGCCAGTACAAATTTATTGCTGGCCACGGCAAACCACCTGGTGCTTCTGATTTTTTGCCAACGCTTTTTCATGACTCTAAAATTAAGAAAGCCTTAAGTTCTGTAACGTCAGCTTCCTGAAAATAGTAAACAGCTGAGTGTTTAAATCAATGGGTAAACTGCAATTCGCTCAGGCTGTGATACAGTCCATCTTCAATTTGCAGGAGTTGATCATGTGTGCCACTTTCCACTACGGTACCTTTATCCAGTACTACAATCTTATCCGCTTTGCGGATGGTGGCCAGCCGGTGTGCAATTACTATAGAGGTACGGCCTATCATAAGCTTGTCCAGCGCATCCTGCACCAGGCGTTCTGATTCGGAGTCCAGGGCCGAGGTAGCTTCATCCAGTATCAATATACTAGGGTTTTTTAATACCGCTCTGGCAATAGCCACACGTTGCCGCTGACCACCCGAAAGCTGTACGCCTCTTTCTCCCACCAGAGTATCCAGGCCGTCATTAAAACTTTGAATAAAATCCCAGGCATTGGCCTGTTTGGCAGCTTCTATTAATTCTTCTTCAGAGGCATCCGGGCGTCCATATAAAATATTCTCACGTATGGACCCGCCAAAAAGGAATACATCCTGAGGTACTACGGCCATTTGGTTTCGTATCTCGCTAAGTCCGTAATTCCGGGCATCTTTTCCATCAAAGCTGATGGTGCCTGAAGAAGGTTCATAAAACCTGAGCAATAGGGAAACTATGGTAGATTTCCCGGCACCACTGGGGCCAACCAGGGCCACTTGTTCTCCGGGCTTAGCGGCAAAACTGATGTTGTATAAAACCTGTTGATCTGGTCGGGTAGGGTAGGCGAAAGAAATATTTTCAAATTCAACCTGGCCACGGAAGTCTTTAAGATAGCTCCGGCTATCTATTTCATTAAGGTCTTCAGTGGGTTCATCCAGTATTTCCATCAACTCCTCAGTGGCACCAACAGCCTTCTGGATGTTAGCGTATACATTGGCAAACCCCCCAATGGACCCACCGATGAAGCCGGAATAGATCACAAAGCTGAAGAGCTCACCTACCTGAAGATCTCCGCTGGCCACCAGGTTAACACCTTGCCAGAGCACCGCTACAATAGCTCCGAAAATACCAAATACAATGAATGATGAAAAAGCACCCCGGTACTTTCCGCTTTTCATACCAATACGGGCCGCCTCATTAGTCCTTTCACGGTAACGCATAATCTCGAGAAACTCATTGGCAAAGGCCTTCACATTAAAAATCCCCTGCAGGGTTTCTTCAACAACTGTATTGGATTCAGCTACTTTTTTCTGTGCTTCTTTTGAAAACCTGCGGATAAAACGCCCGAAAACCACTGCTATGATTACAAACACCGGAACGATGGCCAGCATGAAGAAGGTGAGTTGTGGTGAGGTGAAAAGCAGAATGGCAATACCGCCAAAAATAATCACCAACTGCCTTATAAATTCGGCCAGTGTGGTCGTAAAGGTTTCCTGTAAAAGAGAAATATCGGATGAAATACGGCTGTTCAGTTCACCCACCCGCTTTTGATTGAAGAAGGTGATAGGTAGTTTTATCAGGTGCTGGTATGTGGCCTGACGAAGAGAGGCCAGGGTTTTTTCGGTTACATTTATAAAAAGGACTACCCTGAAAAAAGAGACAATGGCCTGTGCTATTAATATGCCGATAAGGATAAGGCTGATCTGTCGGATATTGTCAAATATAGCTTCGGAGTTGGTGGCGTCCACCAGCTCTCCCAAGTATTTGGGAAAGGCCAGGTTAGCCGCGCTGGATAACAACAAAAAGATCATACCTACTGCAAACTCACCACGGTAGGGTTTAATGTAGCGATAGAGCTTTAATGACTTTTTAAAGGACTCCCGGTTAAAGCGAGCTTTCTTTTCTTCCGGATCTTTGGAACCTTTTTCTTTCATGGGGTAAAATTAACACGGGTTTTGGCAACCGTTTGCACGAATCCCCCTTTTTTACATAAATAATAGAAGTAAGCCGGATGGCCTAGTTCTCTTCATCCAGTATTTTTCCTTTTTTAAAGCGGCTCCAGTAACTTTTCAGTTCTGCGCGAACTTCACCGCTAAGTAACAATAAACCAATTACGTTGGGTAAAGCCATCGCCAGAATCATCATATCGGAAAAATCCAATACAGCTCCCAGGCTTACAGAAGAACCAATTACGATGAATACCAGAAAAATTAATTTATAACTCAATTCCGTCCACTTGTTCCGTCCTAAAAGAAAAGTCCATGCACGGAGGCCGTAATAGGACCAACTGATCATGGTAGAAAAGGCGAAAAGGAAAATAGCCACTACCAATACATAAGGGAACCAGCTGATAACGCTTCCGAAAGCCTGCGAGGTAAGAGTAGCACCTCCCATCCCCGCATCATCATAAAACCCGGTGAATATTAAAACCAGGGCCGTTAATGTACATACCACTACTGTATCAATAAAAGGTTCTAAAAGTGCTACAAAGCCTTCACTGACGGGATGCTTGGTTTTAGCGGCCGAGTGTGCAATAGCGGCAGAACCCACCCCCGCCTCATTAGAGAAGGCAGCTCTGCGGAACCCCTGTATCAAAACCCCTACAAAACCACCCAGGGCTGCATTGGGTGCAAAAGCGCCTTCAAATATCAATGAGAAAGCATTTCCAATGTTGCCAATATTTACAAAAATGATGATCAGAGCGGCCAGAACATATATCCCCGCCATAACCGGAACGATCTTCTCCGTTACCTTAGCGATACTCTTGATACCACCAATAATCACAGAACCAACTAAAACTGCCAGTATAAGCCCGAAATAAGGACCGTAACCAGCAATAGAAGTAAATTGATTGGCCATTTGCTGATACGCCTGATTAGCCTGGAACATATTACCACCTCCAAAACTGGCTCCGATTGTAAGAATGGCGAAAACCACCGCGAGTACTTTACCAAGCCCTTTCATATTCTTGCGGGCTAAACCTTTGCGGAGGTAACGCATAGGGCCACCTTCCACTACACCATCTTCACCAATATCACGGTATTTTACACCAAGAGTACATTCGGTAAATTTTGATGCCATTCCAAGTAATCCGGCAATAATAAGCCAGAACGTTGCTCCCGGTCCGCCAATAGAAATGGCTACTGCCACACCAGCAATGTTACCCAGGCCAACGGTGGCACTTACAGCCGTGGCCAATGCCTGAAAGTGGGTTACTTCTCCCGGAGCATCAGATTCGTCAAATTTTCCCCGTACCAGTGCCACGGAATGTTTCCATCCCCAAAATTGTACCCCACCCATGCGGATGGTAAAGAAAAGAGCCCCGAAAATAAGCCAGATCACAATGAAGGGAATTTGATTCGTACGTACGGTGCCATTCGGAAATTTGGAAAGTTTACCTACATCATTATAGACCCGGTTATCATATAAACCCATAGCGTAAAATGGGTCCCAGAAAATTACACTGGCAAACCCATCCACAATGGGCTTAAAAGTTCCATTAAAGGATTCTGCAATGGCCTGGCTTGGAATATCAAAGGATTCCTCCGCCTTATTTCCCTCAGCGTCTATGACGGTTACGGAATGCGAAATACCTTCGGTAAGACCAAATGACTTGGTGGAATTGGTGTCGGTACCGGTTTTACTCCAATAATAACGATAAGGAGGGATTCCTCCGTTTACTTTGGCCTGCGCATTGGCATCGTTGATCTTATGGGTAGGGTTTTCGATGGTAACTTCTACCTGTAATCGCCCGGATTGGGCCACAGATAAAAGAGAGCTGAAAACGCCAATGAGGCAAAGTATAATCCTGAACATGTGCTCGATTTTTAGTTTTGGAATTTGCAATAATCTAAAAAATATATGGTCTCTTCAAATTACGGATGCGTAAGTGAGGCTTGTATAATATATATTTGACTATACACAAAGCTTAACCATGGATAATGAGTTCAAATAAAGAAGCCTGGGGTACTCGTGTGGGTCTCATCCTGGCGATGGCCGGAAACGCAGTAGGATTGGGTAATTTTCTTCGTTTTCCGGTTCAGGCAGTACAGAACGGAGGTGGTGCCTTCATTATACCTTATATAGTTTGTTTTCTTTTAATGGGTATTCCTCTCCTTTGGATTGAGTGGACCATGGGCCGTTTTGGTGGAAAATATAAAAACCATTCCACGCCTTTTATCCTGGACACCATGGGTAAGTGGCGTTTCTGGAAATATTTCGGAGTTTTCGGAATATTTACCAACGTAGCTGTTGCGGCCTACTATTGCTATATAGAATCGTGGACCATGTCTTATGTATACCATAGCATCATAGGTACATTTAACGGTTTGGGGCAGGGTGAAGTGGCTGATTTCTTTAACCGCTACCTCACCATTGGTAAATCCACCACCGGTATACCCTATGAGGCGGTAGTGTTCTATGTATTATGTCTTTTATTGAATACCTATATTTTATCCCGCGGATTAAAAGGAGTAGAGAAAGCCGCTAAGATTGGCGTACCCTTACTGCTTGTGTTTGGAGGCTTTTTGGCTATTCGTGGTCTTACATTGGGTACAACCGGAGCCACGCCAGCGCATCCCGATGCCAGTGCCTGGGATGGTCTGAATTTTCTTTGGACCCCCCAGTTCGATTCTTTATCCAACCCCACCGTCTGGCTGGCAGCAGCCGGGCAAATGTTTTTTACACTATCCGTTGGGATGGGTACCGTACATTGTTATTCCTCTTATTTAAAAGCCAAAGATGATATTGCCTTAAATGCCGTATCAGCTGGTTTTATGAATGAGTTTGTGGAAGTGGTTTTAGGTAGCCTTATCGTAATACCAATTGCGGCCGGTTATTTAGGTATTGATTGGGTGAAGGAAAATGCCGGTTTTGGAATGGCCTTCCAAACCATGCCTTATCTTTTTGATCAATGGGGAAGTGTGATCAGTAACCTGGCCGGAGTATTCTGGTTTGGTTTGCTCTTTTTTGCGGGTATCACATCTTCACTGGCTATGGGTACACCCTGGATGGGTTTTATGCAGGATGAATTCAGTTTTAAGCGAAATTCAGCAGCCTGGAGCTTCGGAGCATTAATCCTCTTTATAGGGCTTCCTACTGTGCTAATCTACCAGGTAGCAGAAAATGGGGTGGTTGATCAGATTTTCTTTAATGAATATGATTATTGGGCAGGTACCATGTCTTTAGTAGTTTTTGCTTTAGCTGAAGCCATTTTATTTGCCTGGATATTCGGACTTAAGAGAGGTTGGCCGGAATTACTTTCCGGGGCGGATATTAAAGTACCGGTAGTGTTTAAGTACATCATGACCTTTATCACACCTTTGTTACTGGCCGTTGTATTTCTTGGCTCACTCTTTCTTCCGGAAGGAGGGGATTGGGCTACTGCCCTTCAGAATGTTGGTAATGGCTGGGAGCTGGATAATGGTTCTATAATAAAGATGCTGCAAAACTCCGGAATCAAGGAGACGATTGCCAGCGCAACTGACCCTGCTCAAATTGCTGTTCTCAGGCAAAAAATGCATTTCATAAATGCAGCGCGCCTCTTGCTGATATCTCTGTTTGCGGGGATAAGTATACTGGTATACGTGGCATACATCAAACGCAAAAAATCTAACCTTCAAACTTCGGCAGTATGAACACCAGCGCATTGATTCTTATGGTAACTGTTCAGCTTACCGTCACCATTTTCACCATTTACTTTTTTGTTAAGGTATTAAGAACTCCACCTAAGCAAGAACCGGATAGTTATGATGAAAATGATGATGTGCCCCGGATTTAAAGCCTTGGGTATTTTTTAGTAAATTAGTCATAACACATGTTTTTTCAGGGGAGGTTATGAAACCTGAAGGATGTAAATGTGGCAAGGCTTTAAAGAATTCTCTACTTATACCAGGCGACAGCGAAACGGGATTTACCTGTTTTTGCTGCTAATCCTGATTTTATGGGGTTCAGTTCTGGTTGATGATTACTTCTACGTTTCGGAGCCTTCCGATTTCTCAGATTTTGAAAAAGCTATTGCCCTTTGGGAAGCAGAAGATAGTCTGATGCGTTTTGAGCGCCATAATAAAGCGCTGTTTCCATTTGACCCTAACAAAGCCAATGATTCAGTTTGGGAAGCCCTGGGCCTCTCACAGAGGCAGGCGCAAATTCTTCAGAATTACAAAAGCAAAGGAGGTCAATTTTACCGATTCAGTGATCTTGAAAAAATGTATAGCCTGGACTCCGCATGGCTTTTTAGAGTTAAACCCTATGCTGTTTTTCCCGAACCTGAACGGATGCCCCGAAATTCAGGCAAAAAAGAATTTACATTCAGAAGCTTTGACCCCAACACCGTTTCTGTGAATGACCTCATGGATATGGGGCTTTATGAATGGCAGGCCAAGCGCATTCAAACCTATCGCGAGAAAGTAAAACCCTTTGGATACAGCGATCAATTATATACAGTTTACGGCCTGGATACTACACTGGTGGAAAGGATGATCCCTTTTGTTAGAATTGATACTTCCCTTCTGTCCAGGCCCCGGGTAAAGAAAGAAGTATTGGCAGTATTTGAACTCAATACCGCAGATTCTTTACAGTTGCTGAAGGTAAAAGGCATTGGACCCGCCTTTGCGCACCGTATTCTTTCATACCGTGATCGGTTAGGAGGTTTTTACACCAAAGAACAATTAATGGAAGTATACGGAATGGATGAAGAGCGTTACCAGGATCTGGTGAAGCAATTAACTGTAGATTCCTCCCGTATAAAAAAGCTCTCTCTGAATAGCTCGAGCTTTAAGGAGATGCTGAAAAACCCATATCTAACCTATGAAATGGTGAGGGCTATTTTTAATTTCAGGGAAAAAGTAAGACCCTTTAAATCCGTTTCAGAAGTTGAAAACCTGGAAGGCTTTACCAAAGCTGATCTCAAAAGGCTGAATTTCTATTTGAGCCAGTAAAAGCGGTATTCCACGAATTGAAAATTGGCTTCCGCAAAAAAGAATCTTCATAGGATAAGAATAACATTAACTTCAGAAAATTCTCTACCTAATTTTAATAATTTAAATTATTTAAACATGAAACATTTATTTTCAACTTTAATTTTTTTGCTGACTTTCAGTCTGGCAAAAAGCCAGGACTGTGATATTGAATATACCTACCCAAATGCTATGGGTTGGACCGTTATTGATACTGATAATGGAAATCCATCAGCAACTACCCGTATAAGTGTGGGTAACGGAATAGTGAATTTTAACCGGGCACCGGATGGCCCTAGTGATGTGAGGGCTTTGCGCCACTTAGGAACCACTCTTTGTAATTCATGGATTGCAGAAGTAGACTTTAGCTCAACCTTAGCTGCAGAGGGAAGCCCGGTAGGTGATAATCGTACTGTGGCCCATTTTCCGATGATCTTTACAGCAGGCGCAGCAGAGGCATCAGGTTTTAGAGATGCACAGAATAATTTTATGATTACTAACCAGGATGCCATTGGTGTAATGTATTCGGATGGCGGAGCAACTAATGATTTTGTGTTTCGTGTGTATATGAAAGACGGCAACACGGTTGTGGATGATAACGGGCAGCCTTTTTGCAGTATTCCAGTCACGGGTTTTAGCGGAGATTATCACATAATTTTAGAACGCATTGATGCTGTAAGAGGGCGTTTAACCGTTGAAGATATTGGTAACGGTACAACACAGGAATGTTGTTTTACCATTCCGGAAACCATAACCGGCTTAACTCATATTCAACACTCCAATAACCAGGGAGGTGGCTGGATAAGAATACTGGATGGAGATGTTTCGAATACCTGTATCAGGAACTGTGAAAAAATTGATGCTTGCTGTTTCAATAAAGATATTGAAGGACCTACTCAGATCTGCCTGGACGGGGGACTTATGGCTGCGCCTTCATATACCATTCAATCCGATCCGGCTGCTTCCTACACCTGGAGCATCAGCCCTTCTGCAACCTTTAATGGTCAGGGTACCAACTCTATATCCGTTTCCAGCTGGAGTGGAAGTGGTACTTATACAGTGCAGTTAATTGTGGAGTGTAACTGCTTTACAGATACCATCCAGAAAGTAGTGGAGGTTCAGGATATCTCAGGAATCGATGGAAATTTCAGCCAGATTTGGGGTGATAATGGCTCCAATTACACCAGCATTTCTGTTACTGCTCTTCAAAATGGTCCCGGAATGACACATGAATGGAATATTTACGAGGGAACCGTATGCGATGGCAACCATGGGATTGCAAATCCTACTCCTTTATTAAGTGGTACCGGAGCTTCTGAAAGCTGGAATAATTCAGGTGGTTTTTCCAATCTGCCTATTTCCGGTTGTTATGTGATTGAACATATTATAACATTTACGGATTCCCCTTGTGACCCTGTTGTTTACTATCGTCAGAAAGCTTCAACTGAGTCAGAAGGAAGAGTAGCCCGGTCTGGTTCAAATTCCAGATTAGAAGGGTTGAGCATTTACCCAAATCCTGCGGAAGATGAAATTACCATTACGGTAGGAGGAAATAAGGAAGTAAAAGCCTATCAGGTATATAATTCTGCCGGTAAAGTGGTAAATGGAGGGGATGAAAACCCAGGACGCACCTTTGAGCTTAAAATCAATGGTTTGTCCCCAGGTATTTATACGCTGGAAGTTATCTATAAAGACGATTCAAAGGAAAATGGCAGATTTACCAAAAAGTAATAAATCACATAAATGGTAGAGATATTGACACCCCCATGCGAGAGCACGGGGGTGTTTGTCTATAAGGTACAACGAAGGTGTATTGAAGTTTTGTTCTTATTTCAGTACTTTTGCAAATCTTGGTGTATCCTCAAATTCAGAAGGCTGCATTTTTGAGATTTTTCAGACTTAAACGTTATTTATTTTATGGATGTAACCGCAACCGCTCCTCAAACGGGTCTAAGCTTTGAGAAAAGCGAAACGCAGAAAATGGTGGCAGATATGGTTCGTGATTTTAGCGAACAGCATATCCGTCCTTATATAATGGAATGGGATGAAGCTCAAACCTTTCCTGTCGAAGTTTTCAAAAAACTTGGGGAGCTTGGTTTAATGGGCGTATTTGTTCCTGAAGAATATGGTGGCTCTGGTTTCGGTTATTCGGAATATGTAACTGCAATCACTGAACTTTCCCGTGTAGACCCTTCCATAGGTTTGTCTATGGCGGCTCACAATTCTCTTTGCACCGGGCATATTCTGGCTTTTGGTAATGAGGAACAAAAGCAAAAGTACTTACCTAAACTCGCTACTGCTGAATGGATAGGTGCCTGGGGATTAACCGAAGTAGGTACCGGTTCTGATGCAGGAGGTATGGCTACAACCGCTGTGAAAGATGGAGATCATTGGGTGTTAAATGGTTCTAAAAACTTTATAACCCATGGTGTTTCCGGTAATGTAGCGGTAGTGATAGCCCGTACGGGTGAAAAAGGGGATTCGCATGGTATGTCTGCTTTTATCGTAGAAAAAGGTACACCCGGTTTTAGCGGAGGCCGCAAAGAAAATAAACTGGGTATGCGTGCTTCTGAAACCACAGAGCTCATTTTTGAAAATTGTCGCATCCCCCATGAAAATATATTAGGGAAGGAAGGAGACGGGTTTATTCAGGCCATGAAGGTTTTGGATGGTGGCCGTATTTCAATCGCGGCTTTATCTTTGGGTACAGCTCATGGAGCATTGGACGCAGCGGTAAAATATTCTAAAGAAAGAGAGCAGTTTGGGAAGCCTATTTCCAAATTTCAGGCTGTGGCTTTTAAATTAGCGGATATGGCCACTGAGCTGGAAGCCGCTGAATTGCTTACTTTTAAGGCAGCGGATTTAAAAAATCGTGGAAAAAAAGTAACAGATGCCGGAGCTATGGCTAAATTGTATGCTTCTGAAGTAGCTGTTCGCGTATGTAATGAAGCAGTGCAAATTTTTGGAGGTTACGGCTTTACCAAAGATTTTCCGGTAGAAAAGTTCTATCGCGATGTAAAGCTTTGCACCATTGGTGAGGGAACTTCCGAAATCCAGAAGTTGGTACTTTCCAAGAACATGATGAAAGACAACTGAATTTTTTAGACTGAAAAATGCCAACAGGTATTTTGAGCCTAAATAAAATTTATATATTTGCAGCCCAAAATTAAAATGAAGCAATGCTAGTAATTTCTGTTAAAGAAGGAGAATCTATAGATCGCGCGTTAAAGCGTTACAAGAGAAAATACGATCGCACTGGTACTATGCGTGAAGTTCGTTCACGTCAGCAGTTTACCAAGCCTTCAGTTGAAAGAAGAAAAGAGATCCTTAAAGCAGCTTACATTCAGGGTAAGAGGCAAGAAGAGGAATAGACCTCTCTCAATATACTATTTAGAGTAAAGCAAGGTTTGTATATTTACATTCCTTGCTTTTTTATGGAGATACCTTCCTTTATTGATTATTTGCAGTACCAGAAAAGGTACTCTTTACATACTCTAAAGGCTTACCGTGCCGACTTGGATTCTTTTGTTTCTTTTTTAAACCAGGAATATGATACCCCCGGTTGGAATGAAGTAAACCATCAGATGATCCGTTATTGGATTGTCAGGCTATCAGAAGAAGGGCTTACTCCTAAAAGTATCAATCGTAAAATATCCAGCCTTAAAAGTTTTTTCCGTTTCCTTATAAAGGATGGGGTGGTTAAGAGAAATCCCATGCTTAAGGTGGTTGCGCCAAAACAGTCTAAAAAACTATTACGGGTAGTTACCGAAGAAGAAGCCTCTGTGTTGCTGGATGAATTTCCCTTTCCCGATAACGACAGAGGGCGGCAGGAGAAGATGATCCTCTTAATGTTTTACAATACGGGTATGCGCCTTAGTGAACTTATCGGATTAAAACTTAGTGATGTTCGTATCCGGGATCATTATATACGGGTACTGGGTAAACGTAATAAGGAGAGGTTTATACCCACCTCCGTAGATTTTGAAGCAGAACTTAAGGAGTATGTTAAAGTTGAGTCAGGTATCCGGTACCTGGAGCCAGGTTCACCTTTTTTTGTAACCAGTAAGGGT
This sequence comes from Owenweeksia sp., assembly GCA_965212245.1. Classification (GTDB taxonomy): domain Bacteria; phylum Bacteroidota; class Bacteroidia; order Flavobacteriales; family Schleiferiaceae; genus CAKZNE01. The sequence continues at coordinate 2,194,511 of OZ243107.1, forward strand.
AAAAAGCTTTATCCAAAACTTGTCTATAATCTCGTAAATAAGTACATTAGTTTAGTTTCTGGAATAGAAAATAAGAGTCCGCATATGCTTAGGCATTCTTTCGCCACGCATATGCTAAACAGGGGGGCGGATTTAAACTCTATAAAGGAATTGCTTGGGCATTCCAGTCTGTCAGCCACCCAGGTCTATACCCACAATTCGGTAGACCAACTGAAACAATTGTATAACAAGGCCCACCCAAGGGGCAATTAAACATCATGACTTTATGAAAGTACGTATTCAGTCTGTTAATTTCTCTGCAGATCAAAAACTGATCACCTTCATTGAAAAAAGACTTACCAAGTTGGAGCAGTTCTATGACCGCATTGTAGATAGTGAAGTATACCTTAAAGTAGATAACAACCATACCAAGCAAAATAAAATTACCGAAATCAGGCTTAATATTCCAGGAAATGATCTCATTGTGAAGAAGCAATGCAAATCATTTGAGGAAGCAACCGATTTATCAGCTGAAGCTTTGCGCAGGCAGCTCCGTAAACACAAGGAAAAGTCAAAGGCTTTGGCTTCTTAAAATTTATTTTTACCACTGTTTGTAGCAATACAAATTCTTTTTACATTTGCAGTCCGTTTTTCAAGCGGGCTGTTCTTTTTAATAATAACATGATTAGCCTGTGTAGCTCAGTTGGCCAGAGCAGCTGATTTGTAATCAGCTGGCCGGGGGTTCGAATCCCTCCACAGGCTCATATGATGATTGCAACTTCCTGAAGTTGTAAATCATTGATAATCATGGGGAGATACTCAAGCGGCCAACGAGGACAGACTGTAAATCTGTTGGTATACACCTTCGCAGGTTCGAATCCTGCTCTCCCCACTTAAGCCAGAAGGTTTAAGATGAAAGCAAAAAGCTCGGAATTTCTGAGTGTTTAGCTGTAATCTTAAGTCTTAAAAAGCGGGAGTAGCTCAGCTGGCTAGAGCATCAGCCTTCCAAGCTGAGGGTCGCGGGTTCGAATCCCGTCTCCCGCTCTAAGGTAGTCGATGGTTAATTGGTTTCACCGTATTCCGTTTTCGGAAAAGGAGTAATTGGTTAGCTGATTGACTCGTTAAAATCGGCTGCCGATGTAGCTCAGGGGTAGAGCGTTTCCTTGGTAAGGAAGAGGTCAGGGGTTCAAATCCCCTCATTGGCTCTAAGTGAAAGACCACGGTGGTCTCGCTTTTATATATGATTAAATAAAAACTAAGTTTTAAGAACCATGGCAAAAGAAACATTCAAAAGGGATAAGCCCCACTTGAACATCGGTACCATTGGACACGTTGACCACGGTAAGACTACCTTGACTGCGGCTATTACCACCGTATTAGCTAATGCAGGTCTTTCCGAACTTCGTTCCTTCGACTCTATCGATAACGCTCCTGAAGAAAAAGAAAGGGGTATTACTATCAATACTTCTCACGTAGAGTACCAAACTGCTAACCGTCACTATGCTCACGTTGACTGTCCTGGTCACGCGGATTACGTAAAGAATATGGTTACTGGTGCTGCTCAGATGGACGGTGCTATCCTGGTAGTTGCTGCTACTGATGGTCCTATGCCTCAAACTCGTGAACACATTCTTCTTGGCCGCCAGGTAGGTATTCCCCGCATCGTTGTATTCATGAATAAAGTGGATATGGTTGATGATGAAGAGCTTCTTGAACTAGTGGAAATGGAAATCCGTGAATTGCTTTCTTTCTACGAATATGATGGTGATAACTCACCTGTTATTCAGGGTTCTGCTCTTGGCGCACTTAACGGTGAGCAAAAATGGGTAGATACTGTAATGTCTCTCATGGAAGCTGTTGATGTTTGGATCGAGGAACCAGAGCGTGATATTGAGAAGCCATTCTTAATGCCAATCGAAGACGTTTTCTCAATTACTGGTCGTGGTACTGTGGCTACTGGTCGTATTGAAACGGGTGTAGCTAATACGGGTGATGCAGTTGAGATCATTGGATTCGGTGATGAGAAGTTAAATTCTACCATTACTGGTGTTGAAATGTTCCGTAAGATTCTTGATCGTGGTGAAGCTGGTGATAACGTGGGTATTCTTTTGCGTGGTATAGAAAAAACTGACATCCGCAGAGGTATGGTAATCTGTAAGCCAGGTTCTATTACTCCTCATACCAAATTCAAAGCTGAGGTATATATTCTTAAGAAAGAAGAGGGTGGACGTCATACTCCATTCCACAACAGATATCGTCCTCAGTTCTACTTGCGTACTACTGATATAACTGGCGAAATTCACTTGCCGGAAGGAACAGAAATGGTAATGCCTGGTGATAACGTTTCTATCACTGTTGAGCTTATCGCTCCTGTAGCTATCAATAAAGGTCTTCGCTTCGCTATCCGTGAAGGTGGTAGAACTGTTGGTGCCGGACAGGTAACAGAGATTACTGAATAGAAAGTTACAGCCGTCTGTAAAAGGAGGGCTTAACATATAATTTTGGTAGAAAAGGTGCTCCCGTTTTCGGGATCACCTTTCTGCCTAAATACGGGTGTAGCTCAGCTGGTAGAGCAGCGGTCTCCAAAACCGAAGGTCGTGAGTTCGATTCTTACCACCCGTGCAAAGCATGAAAATATGAGTAAAGTACAGGCTTATTTTAAAGATTCATACGATGAACTGGTTCATAAAACAACCTGGCCTACCTGGACAGAGTTGCAAAAAACAGCAGCCTTGGTGGCTGTGGCTTCCATCGTTATTGCCTTGATCATATTCGCTATGGATAAGATCATCAGTACGGCACTTCAAGCCTTTTACGGATTATTTTAATTACCGGTTTAGATGAGTGACGGAAAGAAATGGTTTGTTGTAAGAGCTATCTCCGGCCAGGAGAATAAAATAAAGACTTACATCGAGAATGAAATTGAATATGCCGGGTTAGAAAGATTTCTAGGTCAGGTTCTGGTGCCTCAGGAAAAAGTTTATCAAATCCGAAACGGTAAAAAAGTCAGTAAAGAAAGGAATTACTTCCCTGGCTATATTATGGTTGAGGCTGATCTGGTTGGAGAATTGGTGCATACCATTAAAGGTGTGCAGGGTGTAATCGGGTTTTTAGGTGAAACCAAAGGTGGAGATCCTGTACCCATTCGCCAGGCAGAAGTGAATCGTATGCTGGGTAAGGTTGACGAACTGGCTGAAACAGACGAACAGATCAATATACCTTATATAATAGGTGAAACTGTAAAAGTGATTGACGGACCGTTTAACGGGTTTAACGGAACCATTGAAAGGATAAATGAAGAAAAGCGCAAGCTTGAAGTAATGGTGAAAATATTTGGACGTAAAACTCCATTGGAACTCTCCTATATGCAGGTAGAGAAGGAATAAGAAGAGATTGTGAGCTCAATATAAAGCCCAGGAAGCTTCCAACCTGGCACCAGAGTTTTAGATATAAAAACAAAGCAAGAAACAAATGGCTAAAGAAGTAAGCGCATTAATTAAGCTTCAGGTAAGAGGTGGCGCGGCCAACCCTTCACCTCCCGTAGGCCCTGCACTGGGTGCAAAAGGGGTGAACATCATGGAATTCTGTAAACAGTTTAACGCTCGTACACAGGATAAGCAAGGGAAGGTACTACCGGTAATTATTACCGTGTACATGGACAAATCGTTTGAATTTGTCATTAAAACTCCCCCTGCTGCCGTACAGTTAATGGAAGCAGCCAAGGTCAAAAAAGGATCACCACAATCCAACCTTCAAAAGGTAGGTAAAGTGTCCTGGGATCAGGTGAAAACCATTGCAGAAGACAAGATGCAAGACCTGAATGCCTTTACTATAGAATCCGCTATGAGAATGGTGGCTGGTACTGCCAGAAGTATTGGATTAACCGTAACTGGTACTAAACCATTTTAATCGTAAAAATTCAGAAAGAAAATGGCGACTATAGGTAAAAAAAGAAAAGAAGCCCTGACCAAGATCGATAAGAATACTACTTATTCTTTAGATGAGGCCAGTGCTTTGGTAAAGGAAACTACCACAACCAAGTTCGATGCCTCTGTTGATGTAGCCGTACGTTTAGGAGTGGACCCACGTAAAGCCAATCAAATGGTACGTGGTGTTGTAACTCTTCCGCACGGTACAGGAAAGGATATAAAGGTATTGGCCCTGGTTACGGCTGATAAAGAACAGGAAGCAAAGGATGCAGGAGCAGACTACGCAGGACTGGATGAGTATATTGAAAAGATCAAAGGTGGATGGACTGATGTAGACGTAATCGTAACCATGCCTAGCGTTATGGGTAAGATTGGTCCTTTAGGTAGAGTATTGGGCCCGCGCGGACTGATGCCAAACCCTAAAACAGGTACAGTTACAATGGATGTGGCCAAGGCTGTTTCCGAAGTAAAAGCTGGTAAGATAGACTTTAAAGTAGATCGTTACGGTATTGTACATGCATCCGTTGGTAAAGTATCTTTTGATAAAGACAAGATCCGTGAGAATGCTGAAGAGCTGATCAAAACGTTGATCCGTATGAAGCCTTCTGCTGCTAAGGGAACTTATATCAAAAGCATTAGCATCAGCTCTACAATGAGCCCTGGTGTGGCTGTTGACGCTAAGTCCATCTAATAACCTGAAGAAAATCTTTTGAAAAATGACAAAAGAGGAAAAAAATAAAGAAATAGAAAGCCTTGCAGAAATGCTAAAAGGCACAGACATTCTCTATATTGCTGATATAGCCGGTCTTAATGCCGTTGAAACCAGTAATTTACGTAGGATGTGCCACAAGAATAGCATTAAGCTGAATGTGGTAAAGAATACATTGCTTAAAAAGGCGATGGAACGTTCTGAAAAGAACTTTGATGAACTGTTGCCTACCCTGATAGGCAACACCAGCATAATGATTTCAGAAACCGGGAACGCTCCTGCTAAGCTTATAAAAGAGTTTAGAAAGAAGTCTAAAAAACCACTTCTGAAAGGTGCTTACGTTGGTGAATCAGTTTATCTTGGTGACGATCAGGTAGAAGCTCTGTCTACATTAAAATCCAAAGAAGAGCTTATCGGAGACGTTATCATGTTGCTGCAATCTCCTGCCAAAAATGTTATTTCTGCCCTGCAAAGTGGAAAGAACAAATTGGGCGGCCTTATGAAGGCCTTGGAGGAACGCGCAGCGTAATTAAAAGTGTACGCACTAATAGCTTCCATAGATCAATTATTATTTTTTAAACTAAAAAAGAAGACCAAAAATGGCAGATATCAAAGAATTAGGTGATCAGCTTGTGAACCTGACCGTAAAGGAAGTAAATGAACTGGCAGATTACTTAAAAGAAGAACACGGTATTGAGCCTGCTGCTGCAGCGGTGGCTGTTGCCGGACCAGCTGCTGGCGGAGATGCTGGTGCTGCTGAAGAACAATCAGAATTTGATGTGATCCTTAAGGCTGCTGGTGGTTCTAAACTTGCTGTTGTTAAGCTTGTAAAAGAACTTACCGGATTAGGACTTAAAGAAGCTAAGGAACTGGTAGACGGTGCTCCTAAGCCTCTTAAAGAAGGTGTTGCAAAAGACGAAGCAGAAGCTCTTAAAGCTCAATTGGAAGAGGCGGGAGCTGAAGTTGAGATTAAGTAATCTCAGTCCCTTTCTGCTTTTTATAAAGCTTGGTTTAGGTCATCACGCGTTGCGTGATTGACCTAAACCCTTTTGTGTTTAGTTTAACTTTATTTCATTTCTGTAATGGCCAACAACACGGTTACCAAAAATCCTTCGGAAAGAATAGACTTTGCTTCTATCAAACGCTTCCAATACCCAGATTTCCTGGATATTCAGTTGCAATCTTTTCAGGATTTTTTCCAATTAGATACTAAACCAGGTGATAGACATGACGAAGGATTGTACAAAACATTTAGTGAGAACTTTCCTATCACCGATTCACGGAACCAGTTTGTGCTGGAATTCCTGGACTACTTTGTAGATCCGCCACGCTATAGTGAGGAAGAGTGTATTGAAAGGGGCCTCACCTTTAGTGTACCCCTGAAAGCAAGATTGAAATTATATTGTACCGACCCTGAACATGAGGATTTTGAAACCATTGTACAGGATGTATATTTAGGTACGATCCCTTATATGACCCCTCGCGGTACTTTTATCGTAAACGGGGCCGAACGTGTAATTGTATCGCAGCTACACCGTTCTCCTGGTGTGTTCTTTGGCCAGAGTTACCACGCCAATGGTACCAAACTGTATTCAGCCCGTATTATACCTTTTAAAGGAAGCTGGATTGAATTTGCTACCGATATCAATAACGTGATGTATGCGTATATTGATCGTAAGAAAAAATTGCCATTAACCACTTTACTTCGTTCCATAGGTTACGAAAGGGATAAGGATATCCTCGAAATCTTTGACCTTGCGGAAGAAGTAAAAGTTTCTAAAACCGGTTTGAAGAAAGTAATGGGGCGCAAACTGGCTGCCCGTGTACTTAAAACGTGGGTTGAAGACTTTGTGGATGAAGATACCGGTGAAGTAGTATCTATTGAACGTAATGAAGTGGTGTTAGACCGTGACACCCTTTTGGAAAAAGACCACATTGAGGAAATCCTTGATGCGGATGTTCAAACGATCCTATTACATAAAGAGGATATTGAATCATCTGAATTTGCCATAATTCATAATACATTACAGAAAGATCCTACCAACTCTGAAAAAGAAGCGGTAGAACATATTTACCGTCAACTACGTAATGCTGAGCCACCAGATGAGGAAACAGCACGTGGTATTATTGACAAGCTCTTCTTCTCTGAGCAACGTTATAACCTTGGTGAGGTAGGCCGTTACCGCCTAAACAAGAAACTAGGTCTTGATATTGCAGCTGATACTCAGGTATTGACTAAGGATGATATTCTGAGCATTGTAAAATACCTTATTGAGCTTATCAACTCAAAAGCTGAAGTGGATGATATTGACCACTTGAGCAACAGACGTGTGCGTACCGTAGGTGAGCAAATGGCTAACCAGTTTGGTGTAGGTCTTGCCCGTATGGCCCGTACCATTCGTGAACGTATGAATGTACGTGACAACGAAGTATTTACCCCGATTGATCTGATTAACGCGAAGACACTTTCTTCGGTGATCAACTCTTTCTTCGGTACCAACCAGCTTTCTCAGTTTATGGATCAAACCAATCCACTAGCCGAGATTACGCACAAGCGTAGACTTTCAGCCCTGGGGCCTGGTGGTCTTTCCCGTGAAAGAGCAGGTTTTGAAGTACGTGATGTTCACTATACGCACTACGGCCGTCTTTGCCCTATTGAAACACCTGAAGGTCCCAACATTGGTTTGATTTCTTCGATGTGTGTGTACGCTAAAGTGAACCGCATGGGCTTCCTTGAAACCCCCTATCGTAAGGTAGAGGAAGGCAAGGTAGATTTCAGTGTAGATCCTGTTTACCTGAGTGCAGAGGAAGAAGAAGAAAAAGTAATTGCACAAGCCAACGCCCCTGTAAAGGATGATGGAAACTTTGAAAATGACCGTGTAAAAGCACGTGATGAAGCAGACTATCCGCTTATTGAACCTTCAGAGGTTCATTATATGGACGTTTCGCCCAACCAGATTGCATCCATCTCAGCATCGCTTATTCCATTTTTGGAGCATGATGATGCAAACCGGGCACTTATGGGCTCTAACATGATGCGCCAGGCCGTACCATTGTTACGTCCTGATGCACCTGTGGTTGGTACGGGTCTTGAAGGCCGCGTAGCCTCTGACTCACGGGTATTGATTAATGCAGAAGGTGAAGGTGAAGTAGAGTATGTAGACTCAGAAAAGATTACAATTCGCTATGAGCGAACGGATGATGATCGTTTGATCAGCTTTGATGATGATACCAAGACCTATAATCTGGTTAAGTTCCGTAAAACCAACCAGGGTACGTGTATAAATATTAAGCCCATTGTTGTTAAAGGGCAAAAGGTAAGTAGAGGACAGGTGCTTTGTGAAGGTTATGCTACTGAAGGTGGTGAGCTTGCACTGGGTCGTAACATGCAGGTAGCATTTATGCCCTGGAAAGGTTACAACTTTGAGGATGCGATCGTGATCTCTGAGAAAGTAGTTCGCGAAGATATCTTTACCTCTATCCACATTGATGAATATTCACTGGAAGTACGTGATACCAAGTTAGGTGCAGAAGAACTTACTGCGGATATTCCTAACGTAAGTGAAGAGGCTACACGGGAATTGGATGAAAACGGAATTATCCGCATCGGTGCAGAAGTAAAGCCGGGTGACATCCTTATTGGAAAGATCACTCCGAAAGGAGAGTCAGATCCCACTCCGGAGGAAAAATTGCTTCGTGCCATCTTTGGTGATAAAGCGGGTGATGTAAAAGATGCTTCCTTGAAAGCTTCTCCTTCTTTGAGTGGAGTAGTTATAAGTAAGAAACTTTTCTCACGTTCCGTGAAGGATAAGAAAACCCGTATTAAGGATAAAGAAGTTCTGGAAAAACTGGATGATGAGCACAACATGAGAGTGGAAGTGCTGCGTCAGAAATTCCTGGAAAAACTCAATATACTGGTAGCTGGTAAAACCAGCCAGGGTGTGAAGAACGACCTGAATGAGGACGTGATACCAAAGGGAACCAAGTTTACTCAGAAAATACTGAACAGTATTGACGATTATTCAAGGATTACCGGTGGAACCTGGACTACTGATGATGAGCGCAACGACATGATCACTTCTTTGATCCATAATTACAAGATCAAAGTAACGGATCAGGTAGGTATCTATAAGCGTGAGAAATTTACCATTAGTGTGGGTGATGAGTTACCCTCCGGTATTGTTAAACTGGCTAAAGTTTACATTGCTAAAAAGCGTAAGCTTAAAGTGGGTGATAAGATGGCCGGACGTCACGGTAACAAAGGTATCGTGGCTCGTATTGTACGTCAGGAAGATATGCCATTCCTTGAGGATGGAACTCCTGTGGACATTGTGCTGAACCCATTAGGTGTACCTTCCCGTATGAACATCGGTCAGATTTATGAAACCGTACTTGGATGGGCCGGTAAGAAATTAGGTCGCAAGTTTGCTACTCCAATCTTTGATGGTGCTTCTATCGAAGATATTAACAAGCTTACTGATGAGGCTGGAATTCCGCGTTTCGGACATACTTATCTGTACGATGGTGGTACCGGAGAGCGTTTCCACCAGGCTGCATCCGTGGGTGTGATCTATATGCTTAAGCTGGGCCACATGGTTGATGATAAGATGCACGCCCGTTCTATCGGACCATACTCTCTTATTACACAACAGCCTCTCGGTGGTAAAGCACAATTCGGAGGTCAGCGTTTCGGAGAGATGGAGGTTTGGGCCCTGGAAGCATTTGGAGCCTCAAACATCCTGAGAGAGATCCTTACCGTTAAGTCGGATGATGTGGTAGGTAGGGCTAAAACCTACGAGACCATTGTGAAAGGTGATCCTATGCCTGAACCAGGTATTCCTGAATCATTCAACGTATTGTTACACGAATTGAATGGATTGGGTCTCAAGATTACGTTGGATTAATATTTAGAACAGAACTTAATTTCCTATATACATGGCTTTAAGGAAAAACGATAGAAACAACTATAACAGTAACTTCAAAAGCATTACCATTAGCTTGTCCTCTCCGGAGCAAATCCTGGAGAAGTCCTATGGAGAAGTTCTGAAACCGGAAACGATTAACTACCGTACGCACAAACCCGAAAGAGATGGTTTGTTTTGTGAACGTATTTTCGGACCGGTAAAGGACTTTGAATGTGCCTGCGGTAAGTACAAGCGTATCCGCTACAAGGGTATTGTTTGCGACCGCTGTGGTGTTGAAGTAACTGAGAAAAAGGTACGTAGAGAGCGCGTAGGACACATCAACCTGGTGGTTCCTGTAGCACATATCTGGTACTTTAAATCCTTGCCTAATAAAATTGGTTACCTGTTAGGATTACCTACCAAGAAGCTCGATATGATTATTTATTACGAGCGCTATGTGGTAATTCAGGCCGGTAATGCCACTCAGCCTGATGGTACTCCATTGAATTATATGGATTATCTGACGGAAGAGGAATACCTTGAGATTTTAGATCGCTTGCCAAGTGAAAACAATTACCTGGATGATAGCGATCCTAATAAATTTATCGCCAAAATGGGTGCTGAGGCTCTTATTGAGCTCTTATCCCGTTTGGATCTGGATCAATTATCCTATGACCTTCGTCATAAAGCGAACACTGAGACTTCTCAGCAACGTAAGCAGGAAGCGCTCAAGCGACTGCAGGTTGTAGAAGCCTTCCGGGATGCGAATACCCGCATTGAGAACCGTCCGGAGTGGATGATTGTGAAGGTGGTTCCGGTTATTCCACCAGAATTGCGCCCATTGGTGCCACTTGACGGTGGCCGTTTTGCAACGTCTGACCTGAATGATCTTTACCGTAGGGTAATTATCCGTAATAACCGTCTGAAACGTCTGATGGAGATCAAAGCTCCGGAAGTGATCCTTCGTAATGAAAAGAGGATGCTTCAGGAATCTGTAGACTCCTTGTTTGACAATACACGTAAGTCCAGCGCTGTTAAGACCGATAGCAACCGTGCTCTGAAATCACTTTCTGATTCATTAAAAGGTAAGCAAGGTCGTTTCCGTCAAAACCTGTTAGGTAAAAGGGTTGACTACTCTGCACGTTCAGTGATCGTTGTAGGTCCTGACCTTAAACTTCACGAATGTGGTTTGCCTAAGGATATGGCCGCTGAGCTATACAAGCCTTTTATCGTGCGTAAGCTTATTGAAAGAGGTATTGTTAAGACAGTAAAATCAGCTAAAAAGATTATTGATAAGAGGGAGCCAGTAGTTTGGGATATTCTTGAAAATGTAATGAAAGGACATCCTGTTCTGTTGAACCGGGCTCCAACATTGCACCGTTTGGGTATTCAGGCTTTCCAGCCTAAATTGATTGAAGGAAAAGCTATTCAGCTGCACCCATTGGTGTGTACAGCATTTAATGCTGACTTTGATGGTGATCAGATGGCGGTTCACCTTCCGTTAGGCTCTGCTGCTGTATTGGAAGCTCAGTTATTAATGCTTGCTTCTCATAACATTTTGAACCCGGCCAATGGTTCTCCTATTACCGTTCCTTCTCAGGACATGGTATTGGGTCTGTACTATATGACCAAAGGCCGTAAGAGTACCAAGGAGCACGAAATTAAGGGAGAAGGCCTTACTTTCTATTCTTCTGAGGAGGTGATCATTGCCCATAATGAGGGTAAAGTGAATCTTAACGCACTGGCTAAGATCCGTGCTAAGGTGGAAAATGAGAACGGAGAACTGGAAACCAAACTTATAGACACTACTGTAGGTAGAATCCTTTTCAACACAGTTGTTCCTGAGAATGTGGCTTTCATCAATGAGGTATTGACCAAGAAAGCCCTTCGTGGTATTATTGCCGGTATCCTTAAGAAAACTGATATTCCTACCACAGCTAAGTTCCTGGATGATATCAAGGATCTGGGTTATGGTAATGCGTTCAGAGGAGGTCTTTCCTTCTCACTGGGTGATATTATTATTCCTGAAGAAAAAGATAGCCTGGTAAAAGGTGCTGAAGAGCAAATTGAAAGCATCCTGGCCAGCTATAATATGGGACTTATCACCAATAACGAGCGTTATAATCAGGTGATTGACGTATGGACTAATACTAATGCACGCCTTACTGAGCGAGCCATGCACCACCTTAGCAGTGACAGACAAGGGTTTAATCCTATCTTCATGATGCTTGACTCCGGTGCACGGGGATCTAAAGAACAAATCCGTCAGCTATCCGGTATGCGTGGTCTGATGGCTAAGCCTCAGAAATCCGGTTCAAGCGGTGGTGAGATTATCGAAAACCCGATTATCTCTAACTTTAAGGAAGGTCTTTCAATTCTTGAGTACTTTATTTCTACTCACGGTGCACGTAAAGGTCTTGCGGATACGGCCCTTAAAACGGCTGATGCAGGTTATCTTACCCGTAGGCTTGTTGATGTTGCTCAGGATGTGATCATTAATGAAGATGATTGTGGTACTCTTAGAGGACTGGAAGTAACAGCTCTTAAGAAGAATGAAGAAACGGTAGAACCATTGTTCGATCGTATCCTCGGACGTGTGTCACTTCACGATATCATTGACCCTGTAACAGAGGAAGTATATGTGAAGTCAGGTGAACAAATTAAGGAAGAAGCGGCTACCCGCATTGAAGAATCACCTATTCAAATGGTGGAAGTGCGTTCCGCATTAACCTGTGAATCTACTAAAGGTATTTGTGGTAAGTGTTACGGACGTAACCTGAGTACTGGTAAGATGGTACAAACGGGTGAGTCTGTAGGTGTAATTGCCGCACAGTCTATTGGAGAACCAGGAACACAGCTTACTTTACGTACCTTCCACGTGGGTGGTACGGCAGGTAACGTTTCTGAGGAATCTTCCATTACTGCCAAATTCAAAGGAAAAGTTGACTTTGAAGAACTGCGTACCGTAAAAGGTGAAGATAACGATGGTAATGAAGTTGAAGTAGTTATTGGTCGTACTGCAGAGATGAAGTTACTTGATCCTAAAAATGATATAGTCTTAGCTACCAATAACATTCCTTACGGTTCATTCCTCAGGGTTGAAGACGGAGCTGTTGTTGAAAAAGGCGGTGTAATCTGTGAATGGGATCCGTATAACGCGGTAATCATTTCAGAAATTGCGGGAACTATCAAGTTTGCAGATATCGAGCAAGGTGTAACTTACCGTGTAGAGATTGACGAGCAAACTGGTTTCATGGAAAAAGTGATCAGTGAAACCCGTAACCGTAAGCTCATCCCAACTATTTCAATTGTGGATAATAAGGGCAAAGAGTTGAAACATTACACACTTCCGGTAGGGGCCCACATTATTGTGGAAGAAGGTGACAAGATCAAGGCTGGTAAAACACTGGTTAAGATTCCTCGTAAATCAGCAAAAGCTGGTGATATTACGGGTGGTCTTCCAAGGGTAACTGAACTTTTTGAAGCGCGTAACCCATCCAACCCTGCTGTGGTTTCTGAAATTGATGGTGTGGTTTCTTATGGTAAGATCAAACGGGGTAACCGTGAGATCATCGTAGAAAGCCGTACCGGAGAACTTAAAAAATACCTGATCAACCTGAGCAAACAGATACTTGTACAGGAGAACGATTATGTACGTGCCGGAATGCCACTTTCGGATGGAGCTACAACTCCATCGGACATTCTGAATATCCAGGGACCTAACCGGGTTCAGGAATACCTTGTTAACGAGGTTCAGGAGGTATACCGACTGCAAGGTGTGAAGATCAACGATAAGCACTTTGAAGTGATCGTACGTCAGATGATGCGTAAAGTTGATATTCAGGACCCGGGAGACACTATGTTTCTTGAAGGTAACCTGGTTCACAAGAATGACTTTATCGAACAGAACGATTGGATCTTTGATAAGAAAGTGGTTACAGAACCAGGAGAGTCTGAAACTCTTAAAGCCGGACAGATTGTTACTGCACGCAGGTTAAGAGATGAAAACTCCCTGCTTCGCAGAGCTGATAAAACTCTGGCTGAAGCACGTGATGCACAGCCTGCAACAGCCAAGCCGGTATTGCAAGGTATTACCCGTGCTTCGCTACAAACCAAGTCTTTCCTTTCTGCGGCTTCCTTCCAGGAAACGACTAAGGTTCTTAATGAAGCTGCCGTTAACGGTAAGCGTGATTATCTCGAAGGTCTTAAAGAGAATGTATTGGTTGGCCATAAGATCCCTGCCGGTACAGGTTTGAAAGAATACGAGAATATCATTGTAGGATCTAAGGAAGACTATGAAAAGCTGAAGGGCAAAGAAGTAGTAGAGGTTGAAGAAGTTAAAAGCTAGCATATATCAAGCGTAATGTCTGACGATAATAATTTAAATAAGGCCAAGGAAGGTCAAATGAATGTGGAACTGACGGAAGAAGTGGCGGAAGGAATTTATTCCAACCTGGCCATTATTAACCACTCAGCCAGTGAGTTTGTACTTGATTTTATTAAAGTAATGCCAGGTGTTCCTAAAGCCAAGGTTAAATCGCGGATTGTATTGACACCTCAGCATGCTAAACGCTTTCTGAGGGCTATGCAGGATAATATTGCCCGCTTTGAGAGTCAGCATGGCGAGATCCAGGATACGGAGCAACCGCAAATGCCTCTTAATTTTGGCGGACCAACTGGTCAGGCTTAACTTCTCTTTACACAGATAGATTTTATAACCCGCACTCTTTGAGTGCGGGTTTTTTTATGAAGTGGTATGCTTATTGTCTTTACGTTAAGCGAAAACAAATGAAAATGAAATTTCTTCACTTAAGCCTGAGTATTCTTATACTTGGGGTCTTATCCGCCTGTAGTACCTGTGAAAATGATGGTGACCTTTTTGAAAACCGGGGTCTCATCATCCGCAGTACCTTTGCCCCCGATTGTGCCAAAAGAATAAATCCTGTGCCAGATGAATTGGTGGTCCGCAGTGATAGTGCCCTTAGCTTTTATTATTCAGGAGGTACTTCCTGTAACTGGAAAATTGATTTTGAGCAAGAGACTTTGCTCAGATATACTTCCAATGGACAATGCAATGTGCAGGTGATCCGGGAGGTAAGGTCTAATGGAGAAAGTACATATCTGTACCAAAAGAACATCAATGAATGCGGAGACTGCAATCTGGGTACTTTTGATGAAGGCTGGGTAGTAGTTGATATTAATGATGAGGATGCCGAATTTAAATTCCGTACCATTAGAAATTAAGACCAATACCCCGGTTAAAAGCGGATGATCGATAAAGCTCACTGATTTTTTACTAAGTAGGAAATGAATTACAAAATGTGCAAATAATTGAAAATCAGATTTTAGTATGGCTGAATAATTTCCCCCATCACCCTTAGTAGAAGATTTATCCTACATTTTTTATTATTTGTAGGATAAATCTGTAATAAGTTTCTTATATTTGTTCTCAGAATTAAAAATCGAGGTAGATATGAAAACAATTATTACACTTACCCTGGCTACATTTATTAGTTCTTTATCATGGGCATCAGGTCCTGATAAAAGTGGCGATAAGGTTGCAGAACCGGCCTTTATAGGATATGATGCAGCTAAAGGTTCTTGGGAACAACCTAATCCGGTGTTCCGTTGGCCTTTACCAGCTGTTAAAGGTGAAGTTTTTGTGAATGTGCAGTTTGTGTGGTTGGGTGAAAGTTTGGTTCAGGAGTCTGCTCTTAATGAAACCCGGGCTTATTTGAACGATGTATATAATGCCCATGGCATTTACATTTCTTACAATCCACTGGAAACAGAAAAAGAAGTGGATAAAGATCAACTGATTCAGGATTGGAAAGAGATATTACCGGCCAAAAAAGGTCAGCTAACGGTGTATGTGTTGCCTTTTGAAGGAACTGAGCTGGAGAGGAGAGATCTGTATTCAACTAATCAAATTGTATCCAACAGAGCCTTAGTGCCCTTTCAGGATGAGCAGGAGTTTAAAGTTTTTGTAGCTAAAAACCTGGGGCACATGTTAGGTCTTTTACCAACTTATTTCGAAAACCCGGTGTATGGAGTAAATTCTGAAGATGGAGATAATTGTGGTAATGCCGGAGATTTTGTTTGTGATACTCCATTTGATTACCTGGGTCTTCGCAATGATGTGAAGAAGCGTAGCTGTCGCTATAAAGGAAAGGTAGGAGATCCTGATGCTGGTAATATTATGGCTAACTCATGGACGGAGTGCATGGACCATATTACCCCTGAGCAAGCCAATAAGATCAAATACAACCTTTCTGTAATTCCTGCTCTGCAAAGTACCCTGGATACTAAATCTACAATAGCCCTTAATATTGACGCTTTATCATTTAAAAGTCAAGACAAAGCATCCTTAGAATAATTGTTTTTCCCATTATCTCGAACAAGCAAAATAGAGGCTGGCCAGAAGGTTAGCCTCTATTTGTTTTTAAGTCTGGCTTCAATGGGGAACGTATATTTCATTCGAACTGGTTTTCCCTGCATGGTAGCAGGTTTACTTATCTTAATACCATTAATTGAATTTAAAGCCTCTCTTTCCAATTCCTGCGCTGCCGTCAGTTGGTCAGCATCCTCCTGATAGTCTTCCTGTATCCCTTTTGATACACGAGCTTCACTGATATTTCCGTCCTTCTCAATTATAAAGCTTACACTTATGGTACCCCCCACACCAGCTTTACGTGCAGATTCGGGAAAAACGAAATTGCGGGAAACCAAATTTTGAATGTGCTTGTCAAAACATGTTTCTCTATTTATTAAGTCTGTTTCTTCACAGCCTTCGTGCACCGGAAATGCTTCTACCCGTGTGTAGATAATATCCTCCTGACCCTGTGCATAAGTAAGTGCTAAGCTAAGCAGCAGCGTAAATAGTATAAATTTCTTCATGATACAAGTTTAGAATAAGCTAACCTTAATGTGAGTTTGAGGTTCGGTTAAGGTTATAAAAAAACCGCTGTTTAAACAGCGGTTTTTTTAAATGCCGGTTAAGAAACTAACCCGTTTAGCTAAGCTTAAAGCTAATGGGCAGTATCAGTTTCATTGCCACATTCTTACCTTTAATCCGGGCGGGCTTAAGGTTGGGGATATCAGAAATAAGTAATACGGCCCGATCCTCCAATTGTTTGGCCGCCTCTTTCATTTCCTGGGAAGCATCTTCGTCCAGGGCAATACCCCTCACTACTTTCACTGCTGTGACTTCACCGCTTTTACTGGTTACAAACTCCACAAAAACCTTTCCTTCCAGACCTGCTTTTTCGGCCTCTTCGGGATATTTCAGATTTTCCTGAAGGTGACGGATAATACCCTGATGAAAGCAAACTTTTTGCTCATCTATTGAAGCTTCCGTATCACAATCTTTAAAGAGAGGAGGCTGTTCAACTTCTTCAAATGACACCGTTTTTGAAACAGTTGCTGCTTCTTCACCTTTTTCAGATGATTTGTTACAAGCGTGTAAAGTCATGGCAAGCGCCAGTGGAAGCATAGCCCAATAAGCAGTTCTTAACCACTTGGGCGATTCTTTTTTGTACAACATGGTAATTCTTGTTTTTAAGAGTGATGAATTAAAAAATGGATTGACCGTACCAATCGTCATCGGCAGCGACCATTCCTTTCCAAAAGTGCTGCTTAACAGCATGCGCGCATAGACTTCACGTGAAGTTTCTTTTAAAGCTTTCTGGTCCGCCAGACATTCATGGGTTTGCCTTAGTTCCCGGGCCAGTAAATGTATAAATGGATTAAACCAAAAGATTATTCCCAATACGTTATAGTAAATGTTGTCAGCACTGTGTAATTGATGCCGGTGTACTTCTTCATGATTCAAAACAGTTTTCAGATCAGGGTGATCTTTGAGAGAGGTTGGGATTACAATGCTTTGGAAAAAAGCAAATGGACTATCTGCCTTTGATGAAAGGAGGAAATTTAAATTACCCCACCGGGCCGGTTCACTTTGGCGTACTATGCGATATACCCGGAGCAATCCTAAGGCAAATGGAATTATACTGAACAGTATACCGGCATAATAGATAGATTGCCAAGACCAATAACCGGAAAAGCCGTGATCATAATCACTAGCCTGGGCATCGGACACTAGTGTTACTGGTAAGAGGGTGGTGGAAAAGCCGGTGCTTTCTAAAACCGGGTCGTTATAAAACGGGGCAACCAGGGGAATACCGATACTAAGTAAAGGTATCATAAGCAGCACCAGGCGATTGAGCTGTAAAAAACTTTGCTTGCGAAAAAGCAGCACATACAAGCCGTAATAGATGCCACTAAACAGTATGGTATTTATAATAAACAGCTTCATTACTTTTTTTCTTTTTCAATCAGTTTCAGTATCTCATCCAGTTCTTTGGTATTTACCTTATTCTTCTCCACAAAAAAGGAAACCATTTTGCTTAAAGAACCACTGAAGTAAGATTTCATTAAACCATCCATACGAAAACGACTGTATGCTTCACGAGTGATCAATGGATGATATTGATGGGATTTTCCCCGAGCTTCATGACCAACCATTTCTTTTTGCTGAAGGATCCGGACAATGGTGGAAACCGTATTATAGGCTGGTTTAGGTTCCGGCATTTCGGCAATAATTTCCTTAACAAAAGCTTTTTTCAGTTGCCAGAGGATTTGCATGATCTCTTCTTCAGCTTTGGTCAGTTCCTTCATAGTTTGTTCTTTACCAGACCAAATTTATAACTAAAAATTTAGTTGAACTAATTTTTTAGTTCAAATTTCACCAAAGCCAAAGTGCAGAGCATAAAAAACCCCTGTGAGAACAGGGGTTTAGAAACTTGTTAAAAATAATTTATCAGTCCCGGCTGCCTAACAGTAACAGTACATAATAGGCTAATTGAGTAATAGAGGCTAAAGCCGCTACCAAATAAGTATTGGCAGCTGCGTTCAGAGCATCCTTAGCTTTGTCATGTTCACTGGCAGAGGTAGTGCCGGTATTTTCCAGCCAAACCAAAGCACGGTTTGAGGCATCATACTCCACCGGCAACGTAACTACCGTAAAAATAGTAATAGCCGACTGCAGAATGATCATGGTCCAGATTACCGTGGTAAAAGGAAAAATATTCACGGCAAAAGCACCAAACAGCATAGCCAGGAAAATAATATTGATAGCCTTTGAACTGAAACTGACCACTGGTACCATAGCGGAACGAAATTGCAACCAGCTGTATGCCTGGGCATGCTGCACAGCATGACCACATTCATGAGCAGCTACCGCAGCCGCTGCCACACTATTGCTATTATATACACTTTCACTAAGGTTAACCGTCTTATCTCCGGGATTGTAATGATCTGTCAAGCGTCCCGGAGTAGAGATCACTTTAACATCATCTATATGATTATCCCGCAACATCTTTTCGGCAATTTCCTTGCCCGTAAGCCCGTTGCTGATCATAACCTTACTGTATTTATTGAATTTGCTTTTAAGGCGAGCCTGTACTATAAAGCCAATAGCCATAAATGCGATCAAAATGATAAACATGTTCTTGAATAATTAGTCCACTTCAAAAATAGCAAATTGCATGCCCGTTCATTGAATGATAGTGGTTAGTTTTACGAAAAATTGATATTATGGCATCCCAAAAACCGCTCATCCTGGTTTCTAATGACGATGGAATTACTGCCCCCGGGTTACGTAACCTGATCAAGGTTGTAAATCAATTAGGTGATGTTGTGGTAGTTGCACCGGATGGTCCTCAAAGTGGTAAAGGGCATGCAATAACCATTGATGGAATATTACGCTGTGATGAAATCACTATAGACGATGGCCCTCAAACCGAATACAGTTGCAGTGGAACACCCGTGGACTGTGTCAAGCTGGCAGTAAATGTAGTCCTTGACCGTAAGCCAGACCTGGTAGTGTCAGGGATTAATCACGGCAGTAATTCCTCTATCAATGTGATATATTCCGGAACCATGTCAGCGGCTGTAGAAGGTTCTTTGGAAGGTATCCCCGCCATTGGATTTTCACTTTGTGATTATAGTTGGGAAGCCAATTTTGAAGAAGCCCATGCTGCCATACGATCACTGTGCGAAAAGGTGCTTGATGAAGGCTTGCCCAAAGGTGTCTGTTTAAATGTAAATATTCCCAAATACTCTGATAAGCCGTACCGCGGTATAAAAGTGTGCCGGCAGGCCCGTGCCAATTGGGAAGAAGAATTTGACAGCCGCAGGGATCCGCGAGAACGTAATTACTACTGGCTTACCGGAAAATTTGTTAATTATGATAAAGGTGAGGACACGGATGAATGGGCTTTAGCCAATTATTTCATTTCAGTTGTACCGGTAAATAGTGACGTTACGGCTCACGCTATGATACCATCGTTAAACGAATGGGATATGTAATCCAATAATTTGCTTTAGTTCCCGTTTTGTTTCATTCCAAGTTTATTTCATGAAAAAAAGAATTTCACCACAATGGATAGTGGGTTTGATAACAGGTACCATCATGCCTGTTCTGGGTATTTTTCTGGTATTGGATGCCCGTCCTGAATTAGTAGGGTTGCAACGTTTTGAGGGAGAGATCGTAAAGCATGTAAACACTCAGATCATCACACTGGGCATCATTATCAATGCGGCACTTTTCTTTATTTTCCTGCAATTCAATAAAGAGGAAATCAGTAAGGGTATACTCTTCGCCAGTGTGATATATCTCATCCTCATATTTGTTTACAGGTTTGTGTTATAAACTTATCTGAAGCCTGGTTTTACTGAAGTTCAGCTTTTCTAATTTTAAGTCTTAATTAAGCTTAGCGCGTGAAGTATTATATCATAGCCGGTGAAGCCAGTGGTGACCTGCATGGCAGTAACCTGATGAAGGCCCTGAAGGAAAAAGATCCGCAGGCTCAATTCAGAGTATGGGGAGGCGATCGCATGGCGGCAGAAGACGGAAGGTTGGTGAAGCACTTTAAAGACCTGGCCTTTATGGGGTTTATTGAGGTGATCATGAACCTGCGCACCATATTAGGTAATCTGCGCTTTTGTAAAAGAGACCTGGATGCTTACCAACCAGATGTACTAATCCTTATTGACTATCCTGGTTTTAACTTACGCATGGCAGAATATGCCCATTTAAAAGGCTATAAAGTTATATACTATATATCACCACAAATATGGGCGTGGAAGCAAAGCCGGGTCCATAAGATCAAACGTACCGTAGACCGGATGCTTTGCATCCTGCCTTTTGAAAAGGATTTTTATGCCGGCTTTAATTATGAGGTAGACTTTGTAGGTCATCCGCTGATTGATGCCATAGACGGGAGAGTGGAATTTGACCCTGAACAAAGGAAGGAAGAGCTGGGCTTATCCGATAAACCCGTTATAGCAGTACTGCCTGGTAGTCGACAGCAGGAGATCAAAATCATGCTGCCTATAATGTTGAAAGCAGCCACAAAAAAAGAAGAGTATCAGGTAGTGATTGCAGCTGCACCTTCCCAGGACCGTGGTTTTTATGAAGAAATAATAGGGAATTATCAAGTAAGTATTGTGGAAGGTAAGACATATGACTTATTGGAAATTTCAGAGGCTGCTTTAGTGACTTCCGGCACAGCTACACTGGAAACAGCTTTGTTTAAAGTTCCTGAGGTAGTGTGTTATAAAGGAAGTTGGATGTCATACTGGATTGCGCGACAGCTGGTGAAAGTAAATTACATATCACTGGTGAACCTTATAATGGATAAGGAAGTGGTTACGGAGCTGATTCAGATCGATATGAATCCTGGAAGAATTGAAAAGGAACTGGATCGTTGTTTGAAGGGTGATCATCGCGATAAGCTGTTGCATCAATACAGTGAATTAATAGAAAAGCTGGGTGGGACCGGAGCCTCTGCACAAGCTGCCGGAATTATCTCAGAAGAGTTAGGCTTATGAAAATAATTCTGGGTTTAGTATGTATGTTGACCACACTCGTTTCGTATAGCATAGAGCTTAAGGTACGGCTATACTCAGATATGAACGTGGACAAGGTGATCGTTACACCGGACACGGGTTTATATTACCTGGTAGCCTTAAATGAGGATATGCAACTCATTGATACGGTATATGACATTTTTGACCGGGATAGTATCCGCACACTCTACTTTAACCGTGATGGTAAAAATGTAAGTATTAGCCGGAGTAATGAAAAGGTTGGCGAGTTCAATGCCCTCCGCCTGATAAGCGCGGCCTCCTGCAAAGAGTTCAGGATTGAAGCCAACGGGCGTGGCCGTATTTATCAGGATGATTTGCAGATACGTGTATACGAAGGCCATCTCCAGGTGGTAAATGTGGTGGATATAGAAAAGTACGTGGCCGGAGTGGTGGAAAGTGAAGGAGGTCACGTAGCCGAACTTGAGTATTTTAAAGCTCAGGCAGTTTTAGCCCGTACCTTTGCTTTAAAGAACCTGAATAAACACCTCAGTCATGGGTATAACCTGAAGGATGATGTAACCTCCCAGGTCTATTTCTCCAAATGTCATTACAAAAACAGCGATATTATTAAAGAGGCGGTAGACTGCACAGCCGATACGGTTGTGGTAACCGAAGACTGCAATCCTATTTTGGGCGTTTTTCATGCCAATAGTGGCGGACAAACGGTGGGTTCTGAGCATGCATGGCTTACCTCTCTGTATTATTTGCAACCTAAGCAGGATAGTTTTAGCGTAGGTGTGGGCAGTTATAAATGGGAAAAAAAGATCAGTAAAAATGAATTTTATGCGTTTTATGCCCGCTCCTTAAAAGTAGCTAATGATGTAGGACTTCATAAAGCCATTCTCAATTTTGAACAGCCCAGCCGAAAAGCCTATTTTGAATACAAAGGAAAACGCTTAAAACTCACACGGGTAAGAAGGCAGTATAATTTAAGATCTACGTATTTCACTCTTCGTGAAAGTGGTAGTTATGTTATCTTACAAGGACGTGGATATGGTCATGGAGTTGGTCTTTCACAAGATGGGGCTATTGAAATGTCAAAACGGGGATACAGTTACCAGGAAATCCTTCAATTTTATTTTAATGGGATAGAGCTGGAGGCTGCTACCCATATTATTGACCCTCAACCAGAGAGTCTGATTGTTTTGGATTAGATAAAATCCTCTTCTTTTTAAAGCTTATAGCTCTAAATACCTTATTAGTAGTCGGTTTCATTGTCTTTAAATTTATCCATTAAGGTTAGTGTTTAATTGCTAAATTGCATATAGTAATTGTACTATAAAACCATGCCCAGACCACTCCTTTCCACTCTGACATTTATTGTCTTTAATATATCATTCGTTTATGCTCAAGGGTTAGACTCTATCTATATACAACCTCAGGAGTATGAGCTTGAAACGTTTAACTTTAGTTCTACTCTCATTTCTGATCCGGAAATAGATGAGCTTTTATCTGATTATGTTATATATGACGTTGATTTCAGCGACATTAATGATTTTATTTCTTCCTCTGGAGAGATGAAAAACTTCAACATAAGTTTTGACGGCAACACAGTAAATTTTAAGCTTAGAAGTAATGATCTCAGGGCGTTAAACTGTATGTATGTTCATTTTGATAATAATGAAATGATAGAGGAAGTGAGAGACCCTGATTTGGAAAAGGAGAATGGGGAAAGAATTATTCAATTTAAAGGTTTTACCAATGATAATCCCGTTGAACACGCGAGACTAACCATCAATTCTGATAATTTCTGGGGTTATATTAGCTTTTTCCAGGAAGAGGTCATGCGTTATCGAATGTTTGAGAATTTATACGAGTTCTTAAAATCCAAGGGAGTTGAAAACATACCTCCTGAGTATCAAGATATGTTGGTTTCTTATTTACCTGAAAACCTTACCGGTGAAAGTATGGGTTCATGTATGGAACCGGAAATTACTATCTCAGAAGATGACAAGGGCAAGGCAGGCTATCTTGACGCCTGTACACCTAAAGTACTAAATATAGCGGCTGCAGGAGATTACGAGTTTTACCAATTATACGGTACTCCAAACGGATACAATAGGATATTATCCATATTAAATCATGCGGAAGGTATATATACAGAAACATTTAACCTGGCCTTTAATGTGGTTAAACTGGTTTCTCAATCTTCAAGCAACCAACCATATACCAGCCACTGGGCCGAAACCCGGGTAACGGAATTCAAAACCTACTGGGGTAATACTATGCCGAATTATGGGGAGGATGCTAAAATTCTATTTTCGGGATTAAATCGCTTTAAGAGACGAGATTACAATGGTAATGTAAGAAATGATGTAGTAGGTCGAGTTTATGAAATTGGTGTGATTTGCAGCGCTTTTGATTACCAATATGCATTAATATCAAATTCTACAGACCCTCTGACTCCGGCTCATGAAATTGGTCATCTTTTTGGAGCGATCCATATAGATGGTAATTCATTGGAATGTCAGGATAGCGAGGTTGGAATGATGTGCCAAGTGTCCGGAAGAGAATTGACTTTTGAAGATCAGTCGATTGATAAAATAACGGAGCATATAAATGACTATGGTTTATGCCTTGATGATTATATGGGAGGCGGAAATAACTCCGATTGGCTGAAATCGTGGACCAATCAAACAGATAACAGATGGCTGGGTTTCTGGTACCTTGGTGCAGGAACCTATCTGAGTGATGATTTTGACGGAGATGGAGAAGATGAATTATTCACAGCAGGAGATAGCCCGGGTTGGGCCATGTTGCAAGATTTTATATGTTCTCCGGGTTTTGACTGGGAATACAAATGGAGCAATATGGGTATCGGGTCAATCGGTTTCTGGAACCTGGGCAATTTTCAACAATTTAACTCAGGAGATTTTGATGGCGATGGAGCAGCCGAACTTTTCTCCATGTCTTTTGCTTCTATCTCCACAAATTTCTGGGCTATGGTGCAAAGTTATAATACGTCCAGCCATACATGGGATTACCGGTGGAGTAATATGGGAGATGGGAAAATAGATAACGTAAGTATAGATAAGGATAACTTTAATACTATAGGAGATTTTGATGGTGACGGCAAGGATGAGTTATTTATGGCTTCTGAAAGTACATCCTGGTTATTTGATCTTGAAAATGGCAGCTTCAACCTTAAAACGTCCGGATCAGGTATTCCTAATCACGATGATGCCAATACAGTAATATTAACCGGTTATTTTTCTCAAGCGTTAAAACAGGAACTTCTGGTGTTTGAGGGAACCAGCGTGTATTTAATAGGATTAAATAGTTCCAATAATGCCTGGAACCTGGTTTGGTATCAACCCGGTGGAGGGAATGTATTTGGTGGTCAATCGGTTTTACCTGTCTCAAAAAACAGAGTAGTATCCGGAGCCTTTGATTACGATGGAAAAGACGAGGTCATCATTCTTGATCAGGCAGCTGCTTCTTTTGACTTTAACGGTACTGACTTTCAGTGTAACTGGAAAAATTATTCCAATGGCTATTTGAACGATTGGAATACCACCGGTTTTGGTAATTCATACTTTACGGTAAATAATCCTACTTTTCAGGATGGGGTGGATCATATAATGGCTTTTAAAACTAATTTTCAGAATAATACATTAAGGATTGAAAAAGTATCTATGTTTAAGGGAGGGTTAGATGCCAGTAAAAAATGGGAAGGCTCTAATCCTCAGGATCTAGAATCTTCTGATAATGATAATGTATTTATCTTTCCAAATCCTGCCAATCACATCATCAACATAGAATATAAAGATGGCTTTTCAGAAGGAGATATACTTCAGGTTTTAAGCTTTAATGGAAAAGTAGTGTCAAGCTATGATTTAAACGGAGAATCTTCCCAAATCAACAGCACTGATTTGGTGGATGGTATTTATTTTCTCAGGTTTAGAGTTGATGGTACCCGATGGTATACATCTAAGGTCATGATTAGGAATTCTATAAAATAGTATGAAATGAAAAAATGGTATTTCCTACTCACAATCTGTCTGGGGTTGTCAGGCTGTAGTAAAGATGAAGAAAACTGCCAGATAAATCCAAAATTGAAAAGTGGTGATTTATTGGGCACTTGGTATGAAAGGGAACGGACTGAAGAAACAGGTTTTGGAGGGACGGTTTATTTTGGGTTCACCTTACAGCCAGATTCTTTTTTTATGAAACGTTACACTTATACTGATGCAGCTTCATCATTTCCCCCTTGTGATAAATTTTATTGGAATGATTATATGATGGGGGAGTATTATATTAGTAATAATCGGATGTATCTTAACGGGCTTTTTACAGACAGTACTTTTTCTGAACCGATTGATAGTTTCCAATGCCCAACTCATAAAATTGGGGGTAAGTACAAATTGGAAATGGTAATCTCAAAGAAATGTGAAAAAGAGTGGGTTTTCAGAACGGTTGGTAAAGAAGGTGGTTTTGGCGAACCTATACAAATGATTACCATGGATTAATTTTTTCTATTGCGGATTAAATGTTTCTCCCAGCGCATATTTGGTTTTCACTTTAGCCACCTGGTTCTTAGAAAGTAGTTCGATCAGTTTAACTCTTGAATTGATATAGGCGGATTCCCGGGAATTCACCATAAACAGCGAACTTTCCCCGGCTTCAAACATGGTACGCTCCCCGTTCAATAAGCTGGCATAATCATTCACCGTCCGGTCCATAATTCCGATCTGGGTAAGTGTAGTTTGCCACTCATTAAAAGATGATCGTAATTTATACTGAATATCCTGCCGCTTAACGGCCAGTCCAAACTCGGCTTCCCGTATCTTCAGGCGGGTTAATTTAAGTGCGCCACGTTCTTTTCGTAAAAAAAGGGGAATTCCGAAGGAAATGCCCCACTGGTAATTGTTGGTGGTAAACTGTGATAAAGTTTCATCACCTGTCGGTTGGGTCAAAAGGTTGTACTTAAGGTCTAGGGTTGGTTTAAGCTGTTCACGCTTAAGTCGCTCATCAACTTTCAACTCATTTATTTTCAATTGATTTTTAAGTATTTCAGGATGTTCTTCCGGTAAGCCTGAAGTAAAAGAGAGCGTATCCAGTGCCGGGTCCGGTAAGGTAGTAAGGTTTCGTATTTCTGCATCGTCAGGCGTAGTTTGCGGCCCTATTTCCAGCGGAATATTTCCACCTTCCCATAAGTATACTGACACCAGTTCTTTAGCATTTTCCGCCCTCATTTCAGCTTCCTGCTTTGCCAATAAGCGATTTTGAACCTGTATCCCAGCCTCAAGTGTGTCAATATAAGGGCGGTCGCCCAATATGGCAGTTGATTTAACAGCCTGTAACCGATCCATAGCTACAGAATAGGCATCCTCATACACTTGCTGAACATGATATGCCTCAAACCAACTCCAATAAGCTCTGGCGGCTTCCAGCAGGAGTTCATTCAACAATATCTGACGTTCGGCAATGGTGCTTTCGCGGTAGATCTTTGCTTTTTTCAAGTCAGCTCTGCGCTGATCGATGAACAGGCGTTGCCCTACCGGAAGGGATACCCCGGCATACCAAAGTCCTGCATCAGTGGTTGAGTTTTCAGGGTTGAGGTAAATACCATCATTTTGCTCAAAGCCACCTTTAAACTCCAAACCAAACCAAGTAGGTACTTTTAAACCACTATCCCAAAGCCGGTAATAGGTTTTTCCATCAAAATACTTTTGATTGGCTTCACTAAATACTTTGGGATCAAAAGCTCCTCTGGATCCCATCAAATTAGCTTCACCACGCTCAAGGGCCAGATCTGCCTGCATAGCCAGGGGATGCTGCTGGCGCACCTGTTCCATAAACTGGCTGAAGGTGAAGATGGTTTCCTGGCTCCATGCGGCTGAGCTCAAGATCAATAGAACTACAATAAATAATTGCTTCATGATTCTTTTTTACCCGAATTGGATTGCGAAGGTTTATAGTAGTCCGGTGGAAAACCATTGATCTTCCGCCATAGTTCATAGCCAATAAGTACGTCTTTTAATAGTAGCATATTCCGAGTTCCTGAACCAACTCTAAGTTCCTCAGGCCAGTGATGGTCTATAGGATCCGGGGCAACCAGTACCCGGTATTTACCGTTATCACTGATAAAATTGTCAATAGCATATACGCTGCCGCCATAGGTACCATAGCTGGTATTGGGCCACCCGGAAAATACTATGGCCGGCCAACCATCAAACTGAATACGTACGTGCTGCCCTTTATCTAATAAGGGAAGATCCATAGGATCTACATACATCTCTACCGCGAGATCAATCTGTGAGGGCATGATACTTACAATAGCGGTACCTTCTTTAATAGTTTCACCAATTCCGGTTTGGATAGCTTTGGTTACATAGCCGTTCTGCGGAGCCTTGATGTAATACATACCACTCCTAACCGAATAGTTCATGTACTGGTTCTGTAATTTGGTTACTGTGGCTTCGGCATCGTACATCTGAGAAAGAGAGGCATATTTTTCCGACTCAGCTTTTGCTATGTTATCTTTATACTGTGCCTTTACCGAAGCTATTTCCACTTTTGCATTGATGATCTCATTCTGGCTGGTCAGTAATTTATTCTCTGCTGCTACCATAGCGGCCTGGGCTTTTTGCATGGATAGCCTGCGGTTTTCGAGGTCGGTAAGCGACTTTAACCCATCATTGTATAGGCTCTCAAAACGGTTATATTGCTGCTGGGCAATCTCATAATTGGTCTTAGATGCCTGGTAATCAATACTGTCGCTAATAGCCTTAAGCCTGGCTTGGCGCAATTTATTCTGAGACTGCTCCAGCTTTAAGCCACTGGTTTGTAACAGAGCATCAATCTGGGCGTTCAATGCTGATATTTTTTCGGAATATGACTTTACAGCCATTTCCTTAGAACGTAATTGTTGTTCGGTACGGCCCAATAATTCAGGGTCAAAGTACTCATCCTTTACCTCACTTATAAAAAGTATCGTATCACCGGTGTTTACAAAATCACCTTCCTGAACATACCACTTTTCAATCCGCCCGCCTATAACCGAGTGAATAGTTTGAGGTCGCTGGGCGGGTTTAAGTGTGGTGACGCTTCCCCGGGCGGTTATATTTTGGGTCCAGGGCAGCAACAGTACTATGATAAGGATCAAGAAGAAAGCAACAGCCAAACGTATAATAACCTGACCCGAACTTCTTTTTTCTACTTCAGAGAGGGAGGGATACTGCTCCGTATTAATCCTATTCTTGGTGCTGTTTTCAGATATATTAAGCATTGGGATCTGATGTAGGGTTATAAAATAGGCTCTTCATTTCGCTGTAACTGCCGGTTCGAATAATTTGTCCGAGGTGCATTTCTATAATGCGGTCGCACTTACCAGCCAGGTAGGGATCAGTGGAAACAGCTACCAAACTCCAGGGGTGACCGGGGTCGGTAAGGAAATCAACAATATTTTCCTTATCCCGCGGATCCAAACTGGACAAAGGTGTTTCCAAAAGCAAAAGGGCTGGGGCATGTACTACACTTCGGGCCAGTAAAAGTTTTAAAATGATATGTTGAGGCAGACCCTTTCCTTCAGGAGCAAGTAAGGTTTGGTATCCTTTAGAAGAGTTCCGGATGAAGCTCTCGAGCCCCAGTTTCTCTACTGTAGTTTTTACCATATTAAAACTTACACCCGGACGCCCCATAGCTATATTTTCCAATACAGTACCCTTAAACAGCTGTTCAGAATTCATAAAGTCCCCGATTACACTGTAAAGAGAATTGGTTTCAAGGTTCCCCTTGGGCATACCATTAAAAGTTAAACTACCTTTTTGTACATCATACAATCCGGCTATAATTGGGAGCAAAGTGCTTTTTCCGGAACCGCTGGCACCGGTAATAAGGACTTTTTCACCGGCATTAATTTTTATGGAAACATCTTCAAGCACCGGGGATGCATTATCGGGATACCAAAAACTGACGTCCTCCATTTGTACAGTTACTCCATCTGTTGAGCTTTGTCCTAAGTCTTGCCCATTGACATTTTCAAGATCCAGATCAGTTACCTGACCAATTTTTTCAAGGGCAGTAAGTACATCGTAAAAGGTTTCAAGACTCATGATAAGTTTTTCAACGGAGTTCATGATCAGCAGGATAATGATCTCTGCGGCCACAAACTGACCAATATTCATTTGTTGCTCCATTACCAGTATGCCACCAATGGCTAACAGCCCCAAAGCCACAATAACTTTAAAGACCACCATTAAGGAGAATTGCTGTATTAATACGCTAAAGTGTTCGTTTCTGGATTCCAGGTAACTTCCGGTATGCTCATCGGTACGTTGCATATGCATATCGGTTTTCCCGGCCATTTTAAAAGTGGTGGATACGCGGGCTAACTCTTCCAACCAATGAGCCAGTTGGTATTTGTGCTTCGATTCCTGCAGGCTGGCTTTTAAACCCTTTTCTCCTGTATAGCGGAAGATGGCGTATACCAATACAACCAGCACCAAACTAAAGGCAATGAAAAAGGGATGGTAGAGGGATAATAGCATAAGGCCAAAAATGATGTGCAGACTGGCGGTTGAAAAGTCTATCAGGATCTTGGATAATCCTTTTTGTACCGTCATTACATCAAAAAAGCGGTTCATAAGTTCAGGAGCGTAATGGCGGTAGAGTGATTCCATCCGTATGAGCGGGATGCGGAATGTAAATTCAAAAGCTGCCCGGGTAAAGATCTTTTGTTGCAGATCTTCTGTAATCTTCATTTGAAGAATCTGCAATAAACCATTCAGCGCTACACCTAGCACTACAAATGATACCAGTATAACCCATGAAGTATTTACCTGCCCACCCTGGATAAGGTTTACAATGGCTTGTACACCCAATGGTAAAGAGAGGTATATCAAACCGTGAAATACCGAATAAACATATACATTTCGTATCTCCTTTCGGTCTGGCTTTAAAAGCCTCCAAAAGCGTTGAATAGGTGTAAATACTTCAGAGGAAAGTGTTTTCATATGAATTTAAAAAATGACCAATGATCAGGGAGGATATAATCCGTTTGGAGGTTATAAGTGGTAATATCCGATAAGTAACGGCTTTCGGATATAAGAAAGCTAAATGGAGCAGGTAAACTGAAAAAACAGAAGGTACCGATCACAAGTCAATAGTTTTGAAAACAATATCCTGGTAGCATGCTACAATAGAATCTTCTCCTTTTATCACATCAGTAAGCCGGGGCAAGTGCGCAGCAAAATAGCGTTGATAATGGGTTCCCTCCACCACGGTTGATATCAGCATGTGCGGATATTTATAATCAGGGTTTATTTCCAGTATGATATCACTGATCCGGCCCACCAATCTTTTATAAACCGCAAAAGCTCCCTCGCGGTTTACTTCATCTACTTCTTTAACCAAATATACCTTTGATGCTTCAGCAATTACTATTTCATTGAGTTTAATCTCGTTGATATGGGCGAAATCTCCATCCTGCTCAACCGGCTGTGTAAGTATCTGCAGAGCTCTTTTCAATCTTTCCCTGGGCGAGCTGATGTTAGCCGTTCCGAAGTAAAGACGGTACTCCATCCACTCCCAATACCAACAAGTGAGATACAATAGTAACTTGTGTTTGCTTTCAAAATAGCGATAGACAGAGGCTTCTGTGGATTTTATCTTTTGCGCCAGTTTACGGAAAGTAAAACATTCAAAGCCTACCTCATGAATCATATCAATACTTCCGGATATAATTCGAAGCCCCAAATCACTGGAC
The DNA here is from genome assembly GCA_965212245.1 of Owenweeksia sp. GTDB lineage: Bacteria > Bacteroidota > Bacteroidia > Flavobacteriales > Schleiferiaceae > CAKZNE01. The sequence goes on from OZ243107.1 coordinate 2,225,672, forward strand.
TCAGGATTTTTAAGATACGTACTGGCGTTTACTTTGAATTGCAGACTGGGTAGCATGGCTATCTGATTTAGCTTATTTGATCGCGAATATAATAGTAATACTATTAATAATGCAAATTTTACAACCATTATATTTTTCCATGCAGAAAAACGATGATGATAGCTGTAGCTGCGAAGCAACCCGGCTAATTTTTCAAAACAATATTAGAAGAGAGTAAATGAATGGAATAAAAAAAGGCTCTCCACGTGGAGAGCCTTTTTTGTGACCTTGCAGGGAGTCGAACCCCGAACCTCCGCATCCGTAGTGCGGTGCTCTATCCAGTTAAGCTACAAGGCCATTGTTTAAGGGGTGCAAATATAAAACTATTTATGTGAAACTATCAATTAATTTCTGCACTTAATCCACGGTTCAACAATTCCGTGCACTGAGATTTTAATTGATCGTATTCACCGGATTTAACGGAGCATTTTCCTTTGTAATGCACCAGTACGCTGCATTGCTCAGCTTGTTCAAGAGTATGATCGCAAACTTCAACCAAACTGGTTATTACCCAATCAAAAGTGTTTACGTCATCATTAAACAAAACGATCTCATGCAAACGAGAAGTTTGAAAATCTACTTTAGGCTTCTGAAGTGTTTTAGTATCGGAGTTCTTAATCATCATTTTTACGCAAACTTATTCTACGTTCCTTTCCATTTAAGAGGCGCTCAATATTCTTCTGATGGGTAATGAGTACTAAAAACACCATGGCAAAAGCAAATAAAACTAAGATTTTAGAGTGCTCATGATATCGGAAGATCAGCCAAACCGGGAATGATAATGCTGCTAAAATAGAGCTCAGAGAGACAATCCGGAAAGAGAGGAAAAAGACCATAAAAGTGGCAATAGCCATAAGGGCAGCACCAGTATGTATGGCGATGATCATTCCCAAAAGAGTGGCTATACCTTTCCCGCCTTTAAAATTGGCAAAAACCGGAAAAATATGACCAACAACTGAGCATACACCCAATATTACCATTAATTCAATGTCGCCTGCGTAAGCGGGAAACAAAACAGCCAGCTTTACAGCCATAAAACCTTTTAGTGCATCTAATATGAGTACTGCCAAACCGGGCTTGGTACCCAGTACGCGCATGGTATTGGTTGCACCGGCATTACCACTGCCGTAATCGCGAACGTCAACTCCGTAGAAGAGCCGACCAATCCATACCGACCAGGGCATTGAACCTATCAGATAAGCTGCTAATACAAGAATTAATTTCATGCGGCAAATTTAACAATTTGGCAACACATGCTAATTATAAGAGTAAAATGCTTTAAGACAGTTGCTTATAAAGCCTTTTCTATAGCCGTGTCATATAACTCCTTGTACTCATCCACATGCCCCCAATCGGCATCATCAATGCGGATGGAGCCTTTGGTTACATGTCCCAGGAGATCAAACTCCACACCATTGAGCATCATCAGGTCAATGAAATCATCTTCTTTACTTTGATCTACAGAAACAATGATGCGGCTCTGCGATTCACCGAACAAGTAAGCATCCCTGCGTATAGCAGAGTCTGAGGTAATGTCAAAGCCAAGGCCACTGCTCATGGCTTTCTCCATAAGTGCTACAAATATTCCACCTTCCGAAATATCGTGCGCAGAGGCGATCATCCCTTTGCGTATGATCATTTTCATTTGTTCCTGAAGCGAATATTCTTCTTCCAGGCTAAAGAAAGGAACGGGTGATTTCTCCACACCATGAATGTTTACCAGATACTGAGAGGAGGAGATATCATTACGGTTTTCTCCAAGCATATAAATCAGGTCTCCCTTTTGTTTAAAAGGAATGGTGGTTATATGTTTTTTACTTTCTACAATACCGATCATACCTATAGTAGGGGTAGGAAATACCGGCTCGGTTTTATCTTTTAATACAGTTTGATTATAAAAACTTACGTTACCTCCGGTAACCGGAGTCTGGAATTTTTCACAAGCCTTACCCATACCTTTAATGGTATGCACAAACTGCCAGTATACTTCAGGATTGTATGGATTACCAAAGTTCAGGCAATTAGTTACTGCGCTGGGCACACCACCTGAAACCACAATATTACGTGCTGCTTCGGCTACAGCAATCATGCTTCCTTTTTCAGGATCGGCATGCACATAGCGTGAGTTACAATCCACACTCATGGCAATAGCACGATCGGTATCTTTCAGATTTACTACCGGGGCGTCAGTGGGGCCATTAGTGCTCATGTTCACGGTGCCTACCATACTATCGTATTGGTCATACACAAAACGTTTGGAAGCAATATTAGGATGACTGATAAGCTTTTTGGCTACAGCCTGAAGATCATCCGGTACCGTGATGCTGTTAATGTCAAATGCCTGGTATTCTTTATAATAAGCTGGCTCGCGATGCTCACGATAATATACCGGGGCACCTCCACCCAATACGAGTGGTGAAGCCGGAGTTTCTGCAACTAACTCTCCGTGCCAGTAATATTGAAGTTTATCTTCGTCAACTACTTCACCTATCTGCTCACACGGTAAGTCCCATTTATCAAAGATGGCCTTTACCTCTGCTTCACGGCCTTTATGGATCACGGCCAACATACGCTCCTGGCTTTCTGAAAGCAGGATTTCCCAGGGTTGCATATCATCCTGGCGTTGAGGAACCTTATCAAGGTCAATACGCATTCCTACACCACCCCCGGCACTCATTTCTGAAGTGGAACAGGTTATGCCTGCCGCACCCATGTCCTGCATACCTACTATAGCTCCGGTTTGAGCCAGTTCCATGGTGGCTTCCAATAATAGTTTTTCCTGAAAAGGATCACCTACTTGAACGGATGGAATGTCTTCAGAAGAAGCTTCTGTGAGATCTTTAGACGCGAAAGCGGCTCCGGCAATACCATCTTTACCGGTATAGGAACCGATAATAAAAACCGGGTTGCCAGGGCCCTGAGCCTTGGCACTGATCATTTTATCCGTTTTAGTGTTTAAAATACCGGCTGAAAAAGCGTTGACCAGTGGGTTTTGCTCGTAGCATTTATCAAAATAAACCTCGCCACCCACGGTAGGTACACCAAAAGAGTTTCCATAATCACCAATACCTTTAACCACACCTTTTAACAACCATTTGGTACGCTCACTTTTCAACTCACCAAAACGCAGAGAGTTCATCTGCGCAACCGGGCGGGCGCCCATGGTAAAAATGTCGCGGTTTATACCGCCTACTCCGGTAGCAGCACCCTGGTAAGGTTCCAAAGCAGAAGGGTGGTTATGCGATTCAATTTTAAAAGCACAGGCCATATCATCACCTATATCTACCAGGCCAGCATTTTCTTCTCCGGCTTTCACCAGCATATGAGGACCGTCCTTAGGAAGCGTTTTTAACCAAACAATGGAGTTCTTGTAGGAGCAGTGTTCACTCCACATTACCGAGTAAATGCTCAATTCATTGAAGTTAGGCTCACGCCCTAAAATTTCTTTGATCTTATCGTATTCTTCGGGAAGTAGTCCAAGTTCCTTAGCAGTTTCAACACCCACAGGTGCCAGTGTAGATTCGCTCATAGTGATCTTATTATCTCAAAGCGCAAAGATAAAAGGATTACGGAGGAAATGATAGTTCCAAATAGAGTTAATTGTTTCCTGTATATGTAGTGATCATATAAGCTCGTCTTGCTGGTATAAATGAACTCCCGGGCAATGATCTTTTTAAGCTCAGCTTCCATTTCCGAACTGAGGTTCTTGATTTGGAAACAACTCTTGCCTTTAAGAAATCTCTTCAGTTCATCAGAAAGACCGAACTTACCGGTATGGTTGTAAATCTGGAAGAAATAAAAGTGTACATCCTCAGGCTTGGAAACTACACTGGCAAAATAAAAAACATCCCCTTTTTGTTTGCCCTGAATCCTTTCTTTAGTGCCGGCCACTTCAAAGTTTTCATAAGTATTATTCCGAATCTTTAAAGAAGGTATATATTTCTTTGATGATGCCAACCGGCTTTCAAGGATATCCGATACTTCCTTTTTCAGGATAAAAAATTGATGCTACAAGATAAAAAGGCTATTGCAGGATTTCTGCTACTTGCTTTTGTAGGTCAGGAACTATCTCATTTTCAAACCAGGGATTGCGTTTAAGCCATATTCTGTTTCGTGGTGATGGGTGCGGAAGAGGTATATAGCCCGGGCCATACGTTTTATAATTACGTACGGTTTCGGTTAAAGTGGCCCGGGCGTTTTTGCCGAGGTAATAGGCTTGGGCATACTGGCCGATGAGCAGAGTAAGCTTAAGCCCGGGCATTAACTGCAATAGCGGTGGATGCCAAAGGGGAGCACATTCTTTACGGGGTGGGAGGTCTCCGGATTTGCCTTTACCAGGGTAGCAAAAGCCCATAGGCATCAAACCTATCTTTTGAGGATTGTAAAATTCTTTATCCGTAATGTTCATCCACTCCCGTAACTTTCTGCCACTTGGGTCATTCCAGGGTATGCCGGTTTTATGAACACTGGTACCCGGAGCCTGGCCAATAATCAATATCCGGCTCTCAGGGCTTGCAGAAACCACTGGTCTTGATCCGAGCTCCAGGAATGGAGTACACACGTTACATGACCGTATTTCGGAAAGTAATTTTTCCATGATCCAGGGAAAATTAATAAATCCATCCCAAAGCCGATTATGGATGAGCTATTTTATAGACGAAAGTTCAAAGTATAAAGAAAGCCCCGGTGCGGGGCTTTCAAAAAATAAAGATGATTATTTGAAGAATGAAATGTTTTCTATTTCACCATTGGTTCTGACCACTCGAAGTATATAAGCACCGGACACCAGTTTTTCAACCTTTAACGGGTAAACTTCTTCTGAAGTAGTTGTTCGCAGAGAGTGGGTGTCAATAACCTTTCCGCTCAGGTCAGTTATCTGTATAGTTACTTCTTCTTCCAGCGTGGTGTTGAAGCTTATGTTAAGCGTATTATGGACAGGGTTTGGAAAGAGTTTTACTGTAAAATAGTCATCTTTTAAAAGTCTTTCATCATTCTCGGTAAATTTGAATTTGCCCAGAGGTGGTCCATCACCATTTATTTTGGTGCAATCCGGTTTGGTATAATCCATATTGTCCGGTGCTTTGATTAGCTGTGAATGAATGGTTTGAAGATTGTCTACCATAATATGACATTGATCCGGAGTAAAGTTGTTTCGGCAAGGATCAAGCTTATAATCCATATGGTTATCCCTCAGGGCAGGATAAGTAAAGCCGGCACACATAGAAGGTGGATCTACAGAGCAATTACCATTCATAGACACTGATGCATATGGCGGAGTATCACAGATTTTATCACCGTCAGTGGCACAATTATAAGGCGTGCTTCCGGAACAAAAATTCTGAAAAACATGAAACATTCCCATATAATGGCCAACTTCATGTACTAACACTTTACCATCATCAAGGCCCGGGCTGATAGTGTTGTGAATTGTGTGTCCAATATCAAGTCCTATCATTTTATGGGTACTCGTTGCCAAATAGGGAGGAATGATTGTGCTGAAACTCTCACTGGCGTCACAAGGACCAATAAAGATTTTAAGATAGCGATCATGATCCAGATTACCGGTTGCATTGTCAAAGTAGGTTATTGATGGTGTACCAGGGGCATAGGGGTCTAAAACCGGGTAGTTGGGAGCACCATTTCTAAACTCCTCATCTTCTATCCAAAATAAGCCTCTGTCGGGATACTGGTAAACCCATTGTATTGTATAGTTGGATGGTGTGGGGAGTGGGTTACGGTTTTCGGTGGTGGCCAGGCAAAACCTTACGTCAAAGCCCATATGTGAATAAAGGTCAGAAAATTCGTCATTCAAAACCTGGAGTTGATCCTGTATATCATCCGCAGTAATTTGAGGGTTATTCCATATGTAAATAACAACCGGAACGATCCACGTTTGGCCGGGAGCTGATTTTTGCTTGGGAAGAAAGCTTTCATACCTGGTCCAGTCTATTAATTGTTGGTCAGTGGAATGGGCGGTGTTGCAAAATTCCTGAGCTTGAAGGCTGAAACCAAATAAAATAAGTAATGAGAATAGAATTTTTTTCATAGTAGTTTGATTTAACAGGTATTAAATTAATAGAAATATTTCTATTAAACCCAAAAAAGCCTCCCATTGGGAGGCTTTTAGAAATGAAAAGTTACTCTTAATGAATATTTATTTCTTATTCTCTTCCTTAATCTTATTCAAGGCACTGCCGGCCCGGAACCATGTAATCTGACCTTCATTATAGGTGTGATTGCACTTAATGGTGTCAGAACTACCATCCGAATGGGTTACTTTAATGTGGATTGGCTTATCGGGTGCAAACTGATCCAGGTCAACCGTGTCAAAAGTATCATCTTCCTGAATGAGGTCATAATCATTCTCATCGGCAAAAGTAAGTCCCAGCATTCCTTGTTTTTTAAGGTTGGTCTCATGAATGCGGGCAAATGATTTTACCAGTACAACAGCCATACCCAGGTGGCGTGGTTGCATCGCAGCGTGTTCACGGCTTGAACCTTCACCGTAGTTATGGTCTCCTACTACAATGGTTTTAATGCCTTTGGCTTTATATTCCCGCTGAACCGCTGGAACCGCTCCATACTCACCGGTCATTTGATTTTTTACGTTGTCGGTTTTATCATTAAAAGCGTTTACCGCACCGGTAAGGGTGTTGTTTGAAATGTTATCCAGGTGCCCGCGGAAACGTAACCACGGTCCGGCCATAGAGATGTGATCTGTAGTACATTTTCCTTTAGCCTTTATAATCAGCTTCATGCCTTTAAGGTTTCCACCATCCCAGGGTTCGAACGGAGTCAGTATTTGAAGGCGTTCAGAGCCTTCAGCTACTTTAACATCTACCTCACTACCGTCTTCTGCAGGAGAATGGTAACCATTGTTCTCCACTGCATAACCGGCCGGAGGCATTTCAATTCCCATAGGTTCATCCAGCATAACTTCCTGCCCCTGTTCGTTTACCAATTTATCGGTAAGAGGGTTAAAGGCCATATCCCCCGAAATAGCCATGGCAGTTACCAACTCGGGGCTGGCTACAAACGAATGGGTATTGGGATTCCCATCGTTACGCTTGGCAAAGTTCCGGTTAAAGGATGTGATAATAGAATTCTTACGATTGGGGTCATCCGTATGGCGGGCCCATTGCCCGATACAGGGGCCACAGGCATTAGCCAGAACCACGCCACCCATAGCGGTGAATTTATCCAGCAAGCCATCACGATCTGCCGTATAGCGTACCTGCTCTGATCCCGGGGTTATAGTAAACTCCGATTTTACTTTAAGGTTTTTATCTACTGCCTGTTGTGCTATTGACCCTGCACGGGTTAAATCTTCATACGAAGAGTTGGTACATGAGCCAATCAACCCTACTTCCAGTTTTGCGGGCCATCCGTTCTTTTTAACTTCAGCGGCAAATTCAGATATAGGTGTAGCACGATCCGGAGTAAAAGGACCATTAATATGAGGTTCCAGTTCACTCAGGTTGATCTCAATAACCTGATCAAAATACTGTTCGGGGTTGGCGTATACTTCATCATCACCCGTAAGGTGATCCGCAATTTTATCGGCCAGCTCAGCTACATCAGCGCGGCCGGTTCCCCTCAGGTAATCAGCCATTTTAGGGTCATAACCAAAGGTAGATGTTGTAGCACCAATTTCAGCACCCATATTACAAATAGTGCCCTTGCCAGTACAGCTCAAGGACTCGGCACCGGGGCCGAAATATTCTACAATAGCACCGGTTCCTCCTTTAACAGTAAGGATGCCGGCTACTTTCAGAATTACATCTTTGGAGGCCGTCCAGCCACTTAATTTTCCGGTAAGTTTTACACCGATAAGTTTGGGGAACTTCAACTCCCAGGGCATACCGGCCATTACATCCACTGCATCAGCACCTCCAACACCTATGGCTACCATACCCAAGCCACCGGCATTTACGGTGTGTGAATCTGTTCCGATCATCATTCCACCGGGGAAAGCATAATTCTCCAATACTACCTGATGAATAATACCGGCTCCCGGCTCCCAAAAGCCAATACCATATTTATTGGATACAGACTGGAGGAAGTCAAAAACTTCGGAACTTTTATTCTTTGCGTTTTCAAGATCTTTTTGGGCACCTACTTCAGCCTGGATCAGGTGATCACAGTGCACGGTTGAAGGTACGGCCGCTTGCTTACGACCCGACTGCATAAACTGTAAAAGAGCCATCTGAGCGGTGGCGTCCTGCATAGCTACCCGGTCCGGGGCAAAATCAACGTAAGATTTACCTCTTTCAAATCCGGTATTGGTTTTACCACCCCAGAGGTGAGCGTATAAAATCTTTTCTGCAAGGGTAAGAGGCTTGCCGGTTACTTTACGGGCGGCTTCCACACGTTCGGGAAACTTTGCATAAACCTCTTTTATCATTTCTAAATCGAAAGTCATAGATGTATGGTTTTAAAGAACGAAAACGTCTAAATTGAAGAATTGCGAAATTATGAAAAGCGCGCTCATTTTAAAAGTCCTTATAAGTAAGGGCTTTCAATTGATAATGGTTCTAAATAAATACGGTTAAATTACCGGACATCCTAGAAGCCAATGTGAAAAAGTGCATCTCCTTTATGGATAAGCGGAAAATTATTGTGTCCGATGATATAACCGCTATAAGGGCTTTTCACTTTTACAGAATAGTCATTGGTAGGACTGCTGATGTAGCCAATGGTCTGGCCTTCTTTAACCTTTTTGCCGGATTCTTTTCTATGGCGAAAGAGTCCTGATACTTCAGCTCTTACCCAATGCGATTCTTCAAAGAACCGGGTGGTATGCAATTGCTTGGGAGACTTTTCCAGCATTCCGAAATGATGCAACACTCTTTTAATGCCCTTAATACCCTCATCCACAGTTTTGGGATCAATGCGCAGAGTTTCTCCTCCCTCAAATACCACCACCGTTTTTTGCATATTCTTAGCGGTTTCACGGAATGAACCTTTAATTACTGAAGAGTTCAGCGTAAAAGGGGCGTCAAACGCATCAGCAATTTCCTTAGCCAGGTCGTCTCCCTCTTCATAACGAATTTGTGGAAAGTTGGTGCGACTGGCTCCTCCGGTGTGGAAATCGATACCAAAGTCTACTTCAGGAAGGATTTTGGTGGTCATGGTGTGGGCTACCATGCTGGCCAATGAACCATCTTCATGTCCGGGAAAGCTGCGGTTTACATCTTTACCATCGGGTACATCGCGGGAAAAGTTGATAAAGCCATAGACATTAATAATGGGCATCGCTACAATACTTCCCTTCAATAACTTTTCAGTAATCCCTTTTTGAAGAAACCTCCTCACAATTTCTATCCCGTTTACCTCATCCCCATGCATACCACCGCTTAGCAATATCACCGGCCCGGGTTCTTCGCTACGATATACATGCACCGGCATGGTAATCTGAGTGCCTGACGGCAGGCGGGCTACGTTAAGCTCCAGGTAGCAACTTTCGCCCTGGTGTATAGGTCTGTTATCAATCTGGATGATCTCCATATTAAATACCGGTGTAGCTTTGAGGTGAAAGGGCTTTAAGCTCTTCTTTTACGCTATCGCTCACATCCAGATCATCAATAAACCTGGAAATACTGGCGCTGTTGGTTTTCTCATTGGTACGGGTAAGGCCCTTGAGAGCCTCATAAGGATTGGGATATCCTTCTCTACGCAGTATATTCTGAATACCCTCTGCTACTACGGCCCAGTTATCTTCCAGGTCATTATTGATCTTATCCTTATTGATAAGCAATTTACTCAGTCCTTTAAGGGTAGAGTTTATAGCAATAATAGAATGACCAAAGGGTACACCAATGTTTCGCAGTACAGTGCTGTCTGTCAAGTCACGCTGAAGACGGGAGATCGGTAATTTGCCCGACAGGTGCTCATATAAAGCATTGGCAATGCCCAGGTTTCCTTCGGAGTTTTCAAAATCAATGGGGTTTACTTTATGTGGCATAGCAGATGAACCTACTTCGCCTTCTTTGATCTTTTGTTTAAAGTAATCCATAGAAATATAGGTCCAGAAATCACGGTCCATATCCAGCAGAATGGTATTGATACGTTTCAGGCAATCAAACATGGCTGCCATATTATCATAATGCTCAATTTGAGTGGTTGGCCAGGATTGTTGCAATCCCAGGTTTCCATTCACAAAATCTTCAGAAAAAGCTTTCCAATCCACTTCCGGATAAGCCACCGTATGTGCGTTGAAGTTCCCGGTAGCTCCTCCGAATTTAGCTGAGAACGGAATGTGGCGCAACTGACGGAGTTGTTGATCAATACGTTCTATAAACACCATGATCTCCTTACCTAAACGGGTAGGAGAGGCCGGCTGTCCGTGGGTGCGGGCTAACATGGGTACATCAGCCCATTTTTCAGCCATATCGGTAAGTGTAACAATAAGTTCACCTAATAAGGGGATGTATTCGTTTTCAACAAACTCTTTAATCCCCAGCGGAACAGCGGTGTTGTTTATATCCTGAGATGTAAGGCCAAAATGGACAAACTCACGGAATTTCTCCAGGCCCAGGTCATCCAGATGATCTTTTATAAAATACTCAACCGCTTTTACATCATGGTTGGTAGTTTGCTCAATTTCTTTAATCTTTTCAGCATCCTTTACCGAAAAATCCAGGTACAGATCACGCAGCTCGATGTACTTAGAACGGTCAAAACCCTTTAGCTGGGGTAAGGGAAGTTCACAAAGGGCTATGTAATATTCTACTTCTACCCGAACGCGGTATTGAATAAGGGCATACTCGGAAAAGTAATTTTTCAAGCTATCGGTAACTCTTCTGTAGCGTCCATCAATAGGGGAGATTGCTAAAAGCTGGTTTTCCATTTTTCCTGTTTAGAGGTGCAAAAGTACTCAATTCTCTTGCCTTTGAGGCCCTGACGAAAAGCAAAGTATATCTTTAAAATTCACTAATATTGAGAATCTGAATTAAAAAAGGAGAATTGGAGCCTTCAGCCTATTTTTTAACTCCTTAAACAGTATTCAAGGGCATATAGAAAACCTGCCGCTTGAAGCAGCTTGCACAAAATCAGTTAGCCCAATTGGTCCAAAATCTTTAAATCAATTATAGAAAAAGCTACTTTTCCTAGTCTACAGCTAGGATAAGCCCTTTGAGATAAGCTCCCTCGGGATGATATATATTCACCGGGTGATCAGCAGGCTGGCCTAAGCGTTCTACAATACGTACCGGACGTCCGGCCTCAATAGCAGCTGCGCGGATAGTATCTTCAAAAAGCTGCGCGGTCATGTGCTGCGAACATGAAAAAGTGAAAATGAGCCCACCTGTTTTAATAGTAGATATAGCCCTGGAGTTTAATCGCTTATAAGCTTGCAGAGCCTTGTGTATAGTTCTCCGGCTTTTGGAAAAAGCCGGAGGGTCAAGAATGATGATGTCAAAATCGCCTCCTTTATTTTTAAGGTATTGCAATACGTCCGAAGTTATTCCGGTATGGCGGCTTGAAAAGCCGTTTATTTCAGCATTGGTGTTGGCCAGGTCTACGGCAGGCTGTGATATGTCAACAGAAGTTACATTTTTGGCGCCATTGGCCAAAGCGTATACGGAGAACCCTCCGGTATACGAAAAGGTGTTTAAGATGTTTTTGCCTTTTGCCAAGGTGGCCAATCGTTGGCGGTTCTCACGTTGATCAAGGAAAAAACCGGTTTTCTGACCTTCTTCCCAATCCACTACAAACCGATGACCATATTCTCGTATCTCATTCTCTTCAGGCTTGTTCCCCAACCAACCTTTTTCAGATTGCTCCATTTTACCCGCAGGTTTGTGGTAGAAGTACTTCACGAATTCGTCAGGTAAACTGCCTTTGATCAGATCCAGAAAAGGTGCCCATCCTGCATGGTGGGTTTGAATAACTGCGGTTTGCGCATACTTATCAATGATAAGACCTGGTAACTGATCTCCTTCACCAAACACTAGACGGCAGCAATCGGTGCCATCTCTATCTAATAAACCTATCCGTTTGCGATAGCTGATAGCCTGCGTCAGGTGCGCAGATATCAAAGATTGTACGTTATCCGAATCTTCGAAGGAAAGTATCATTACAGCTACACTTCCTCTTCTGAAAAAACCAATAGCTTTAAACCTCTCGTTAGAATCCATAATTTTCACCAGGCTTCCTTCTTCCAGGTGTTCTGGTAATTGCCTGAAGGCCCCGGAAAAAACCCAGGGATGTCTGCGACCCAGAGCTTTTTCTTTGCCTGGTTTCAGATACATTGTTTCAAATTTGGTCATAAGAGGGTATGGTTTCTAAAAATTCAAGTCTCTTTTCCTCGTGTACCACACGAGCTGTATAATGCTCAAGGCCATTGGAAATGAGTATGAAAGGTACTCCATAATGCATATTATACTGCAGTGCCTGGTCAAACGTGTGTTGACTGATCCTTACTTGTGGTGCTTTACACTCAATAATCATCCACGGCTTTTGAGATTTATACACCAATATATCTGTTCGTCTGAGCTTTGTCAGTAATTTAAAGCCACCTTCCAGAGCCAGGGCTGTTTTAGGGTAATCCTTCTGAATTAAGTAATGAACCAGGTGTTGACGCACCCATTCTTCAGGCGTTAGCTTCAGGTATTTTTGACGAATGTTATCCCAAACCATGAGCTGATCACCCTTTCGGGCCATCTTTAGTTCTGCCTGGGGCAGGTTCAGCGGAACAAGCCTTTCATTCATGCGGCAAATATAAGGGCTTTACAGAGCGGTGCTTTTTTCGTTGCTTTGCAGGGCTTTTTTTAGCTATGAAGTACCAGGAAATTTTACGGGAACTCCAATCAGGCACCTATCGACCTATTTATTTTTTAATGGGTGAAGAGTCGTATTTTATTGATCAGATCGTAAAATACATTGAAAAGAATGCCCTGCCGGAAGACCAGAAAAGCTTCAATCAATCTATACTTTATGGACGTGAAACGGATATTCAAACCGTAGTAGGAGAAGCTAAAAGATACCCTATGATGGCCGATAGGGTAGTGGTTATTGTAAAAGAAGCGCAACATTTACGCAAGTTGGAAGAATTGGAATCTTACGCCAACCAACCTCAGCCTTCTACCGTTCTGGTGCTGGCTCACAAGTATAAGTCTCTGGATAAACGAAAAAAACTCTATAAAACTCTAAGCAACGCACATGTCCTTTTCGAGTCCAAAAAGCTTTACGACAATCAGATTCCGGACTGGATCAGTGGAAATTTGTCCGGTAAAGGTTACCAGGCTACTCCTAAAGCCGTACAGCTTTTAAGTGAAAGCCTGGGTAGTGACTTGGGTCGTATTGACAATGAATTGCAGAAACTGGAGCTGGTAGTGTCAAAAGGGCAAACCATTGATGATGGGATAGTAGAGCAAAATATAGGTATAAGCAAGGATTACAATAATTTTGAATTGATCAATGCTTTGGGAGCAAGGAACTTTTCCAAAGCCATGCAAATACAAAAATATTTTCAGGCTAACTCTAAAGACAATCCATTGGTGGTAACCGTAAGCTTATTATACGGTTATTTCAGCAAGCTTATGCTCATTCACCAGGCCAGGGATAAGTCGCCCAGGGGGTTGGCTTCACTGCTTAAGGTTAATCCTTATTTTATTGGGGATTATCAAAAGGGAGCCACGCAGTATGATCTTAAAAAACTGGCCAGGATCATCAGTTATCTGCGTGAATGTGATATGCGGTCCAAGGGTGTGGGAAATGTATCTACCCCGGACAGTGAATTGTTAAAGGAATTAATTTTTAAGATTATTTATACCTGATTAGACCTTTTAATCAGATATTTGGCGCCCTTTAGTGCCTTTGAATACTTGGATTATGAAAAAAGCAATACAGCTTTGTATTTATTGTTTAGCCGTTTTAGCTTCATTTACTGCACAGGCCCAAACCGGCAAGGTTAGAGGATTTGTGTATGACAAAACGGACGATCAGCCTATTCCATTTGCCAACGCTGTAATTGATGGCACTACTTTAGGAGCGGTGGCCAATGATGACGGGTATTTTGTGATCTCTAATATTGCGCCCGGTAAGTATACCCTGAAAGTTACTTTTCTAGGGTACACAGCTTCTACGCAAGAGGTGGAGGTAAAGGCAGAGCGCATTACCACTACTAAGGTATATCTTGAGCAATCATCAGAAATATTGCAGGATGTGGAAGTAAGTGCAGAGCGCCAGGAGCGCCAGACCAAAGTGCTTACCAGTGTGGTTACCCTGGATCCCAAAGAAATAAAGCAATTTTCAGTGGGGGGTGATGCGGATATTATTAAGGCCTTGCAGGTATTACCTGGCGTGGTTACAACCGGAGACCAGGGTGGTCAGGTTTATATTCGCGGAGGTGCACCTATTCAAAACCTGATCCTGCTGGATGGTATGATTGTATATAATCCTTTTCACTCTATAGGCTTTTTCTCGGTTTTTGATGTGGATATTATCCAAAGTGCTGATGTGTATTCCGGAGGTTTTAATGCAGAATACGGCAGCCGTAACAGTGCGGTAATGGATATTCAAACCCGCGATCCTAATCGCAGGCGTTTTGCCGGTAAAGTATCGGCCAGTACATATACATCCAAAGTATTATTGGAAACTCCTCTGGGCGCTAAAAATGATGATGGCCTGGCTGCCAGTTCATTCCTTGTTTCGGCTAAAACATCCTATCTGGATAAAACCAGTTCTATTTTTTATCCCTATGTGGAAACCGAGTATGGGGAATTGCCTTTTTCCTTCACGGATATTTATTCAAAATTTACGGTACAATCTGAGAATGGCTCAAAAGCGAACCTCTTTGGATTTTCCTTTCAGGATGCCGTTCGTTTTGGAGGAGATAATAGTATTGAGTGGTCTTCCTACGGAGGAGGAGCTGACTTTACTGTAGTGCCACCTTCCTCTTCCGTTTTGCTTTCAGGGGATTTTTCATTTTCCCAGTACGCCATCTCCTCGGTGGAAGGTGGAGGGCCTGCGGATGAGAGTCTCATAAATGGTTTTAACGGAGGACTGGACTTTACCTATTTTCTGCGTGAAAATGATGAATTGAAATACGGTTTGGAAGCTATAGGGTACCGTACTGACCTTACTGTGAATACTGAAGCAGGAACTTCTGTAAATGAGGTGGAAAACACTACAGAACTAGGGGCCTATCTGCAATACAAAATAAAAGCCAACCGGCTTATCATACAGCCGGGTTTCAGGGTTCACTACTACGGCTCGTTAAGCGAATTAAGTCTGGAGCCCCGTATAGGATTTAAGTATAATATTACCGATGATTTGCGTCTTAAAGGGGCGGGAGGTTTCTATTCGCAAAATCTTGTAGCTTCAAACAGTGATCGCGATGTAGTAAACCTGTTTTACGGTTTTTTAAGCAGCCCAACTGATGATGATAAGGTGGCTAATGCCATAACAGATGATGATAGTCCTCTTCAAAAGGCTCGTCATGCAGTGCTTGGTTTGGAGTATGACTTCACATCAAGACTTACGGTTAATATAGAAGGTTATATAAAAGACTTTTATCAGCTCACTAACCTGAACCGTAATCAGATCTACCCGAATATCCCGGCTAATGAAGACCAGCCTGATGTACTCACCCGTGAATATATTACAGAGCAAGGATATGCAACCGGTTTGGACTTTTTAGTGAAATACCGTGATAAAAAGTTATATCTATGGCTGGCATACTCGATCAGTGAAGTGACCCGTAATGATGGTATTATAGAGTATTTCCCCCATTTTGACAGAAGGCACAACCTGAATTTTGTTGGGACTTATGTTTTTGGGAAAGAAAAGTCGTGGGAGCTCAGCACCCGGTATAACTTCGGATCAGGCTTTCCATTTACGCCTACTCAGCTTTATTACAGTGAAAAACCCTTTACTACCGGAAACGGACAAGTGGATATTTCCTATGATTACGCCACGGAAAATGGAGAACAGGGTACTTTGTACGGAACACTTAATTCCAAGCGATTACCCAATTACCATCGGGTAGATGTAAGTGTTTCCAGGCTTTTCAAATTCTCTGACAACCAAGAGTTGGAAGTTTCTGCAGGAGCCACCAATATTCTTAACTACGACAATATTTTCTATTATGACCGTGAGGATATTAAAAGGGTGAATCAATTACCCATTATGCCCAGTTTAAGTCTGAGCTACTCCTTTTAATAATCCGGTTAAAGAAGGAGGAGGAAGAATTACTTAAAAAGATTGTAGCGCAGGATACAATAGATAGCACGGAAACCGTCCTTCCAGTTGATTTTCTTTCCCTCGGCAAAGGTGCGCCCATAGTAACTTATGCCTACCTCGTAGATACGTATTTTAGAAATGCGTGAGATTTTGGCTGTCACTTCAGGCTCAAAGCCAAAACGGTTTTCCTTTAGTTCAATAGATTGAATGATATCGGTGCGGAAAAGCTTATAACAAGTTTCCATATCCGTTAGATTCAGGTTGGTAAACATATTGGAAAGAAAAGTGAGAAACTTATTTCCAATGGAATGCCAAAAGAAAAGTATGCGATGCGCATTTCCACCCATAAAACGGGAGCCATATACCACATCAGCGAAACCATCTAAAACCGGTCTTAATAATATGTTGAATTCCTGTGGATTGTATTCCAGGTCTGCATCCTGTATGATCAGGTATTCACCTTTGGCCTTGCGGATACCCGTGTGTAAAGCAGCGCCTTTTCCTTTATTCACCTCATGCTTATAATACTGGATATTAATCTCCCCGGTATTATCCGCCTGGTACCTGAGAATAGCTTCTTCCGTATCATCAGAAGAGCAGTCGTTAACCACTATTACTTCTTTGGAGATGCCACCAATAAGATTCACATCCTTAACCTTATCAAGAATGCGATGGATGGTTTTCCCTTCATTGTAGGCAGGTATAATAATGGAAAGAGTGCTAAAATTCATAACGCAATTTAAAAGCAGGCAAATATAGGACTCTAAAGACTAAGGTTGGTGATATAAAAAAGCCCGGTTTTTTAACCGGGCTCCTGTAAAATGTGATAAAACTGTTACAGTTTTCTGAAGCGTAACACTTTTCGGTCCACCTTTAAAAAGTAAAAGCCGGTTTTAAGATTTGTAATATCTATTTGAAGTTCATGCTCGTAGGCCGGTACTTTTTGGTGGTATACTTCCTGTCCCACCAGGTTGGTGATCATAATTTCTTTGCCGCCAAGTTTATCCATGGCAATGGTAAAACGTCCTTGGTTGGGATTGGGATATAGTTTCAGAAGATCACTGTGCTTTTCTTCATCCAGTCCTATGGCAGGAGGGGGTGGAAGTGGGAAATCAGGAATCCGGGACTGAACAAGTTCAGCATCTTCCGGATGAGGATTTTTTTCATTTACCTTAACAACTTCTTTCTGAGCAATGGCCGGAACAGATAACCCGGCCATTAAAATAAAGGCCAGTAGGATCTTTTTTAAGTGTGAAAGCTTTTTCATAGTGAATAGTTTTAGTTTTTCGTTACTCAAATCTATATATAATACACCCCGTTTTCTGTTAAGGGTTGCCTGTGTATTGTTAAAATCCAGTTAAATTTCACTGAGGGCAGGCGGACACGGTTAAATTTGCGTTGCTTATGCAAATGAAAACTATCAAAAGCAAGAAAGGAGTGCGATGGCTTATTGCGCTGATGACCCTGTCTCTGGTGGGTATTACGGGTATTCAGGCCTATTGGATCTCCAATGCTTATGGTATCAAGGAAGAGAAGTTTGATCAGCAGGTAAGTGAAGCTCTCTTTAATACATCTAAACGGCTGGAAGCTTTGGAGAACGTTAACTTTCTATATGATAGTTTTCGTCTTGAACCCTTCTTTAGCTCTAAGGTACAATCAAATATTGGTTTTTTCAATGGTGAAGACAGCCTAAACCGAAAAATAAAGCGTGATAGCCGCTATCAAGTGTCTATGCGCATCAATGGAGACACTGTACTAATGCTCAATTCAGATTCTGACTCCAGCCAATTGAGGGTTATCGGATCTTTAGGGGGAGACAGTAATCCCGGAATAATGCTCAAGCGCCTGCCGGTTCAAATCCAGAAGAAAGCCAGGAACCTGGATGTTATGTTTGAGAAGATGATCTTGCATGAGGTGCGCAAGGGTAGTCACCTTGAAGCACGTCTTACCTCTGAAGACCTGGATTCTATCCTGAACTTTGAACTTCAAACCCGTGGTATTGATCTTCCATACCAATATTCAGTGGTAGAGAACAATCGCCTGGTAATGAAAAGTAAAGGATGGAAACCCGAGCAGGAACAGCACCGTGCACTGCTATTTCCCAATGACTTTTTTGGGAACCACCTAATGATGGTGAGCTTTCCGGGTAAGACCAATTATCTGTTAAGTTCCATGTGGGCGATGCTGCTTATCAGTATGATCTTCACTGTGGCAATGATCGTTACCTTTTCCAAAACCCTTTCCTATTCCATACGTCAAAAAAGGATCAGTGAGATCAAAACGGATTTCATTAATAATATGACGCATGAGTTTAAAACCCCTATTGCTACGATAAACCTGGCTATTGACGCTATGAGCAATGCCAAAATGATCAATAATCCGGAAAAGGTACTTCACTACAGCCAGGTTATTAAACAGGAAAACCAGCGTATGAATATGCAGGTAGAGAGTGTACTGAGGATGGCGCTGATGGATAAGAAGGAATTGGAACTGAGTTATGAACGATTGGATATTACCGAACTATTGCATGAATGTGCAGCACATATACGGCTTCAACTCGAATCCAGGGGAGGTAAACTACAGAAATTTTTCAACGCTCCGGCCCTTCAGCTTGAAATTGACCGTAATCATTTAGGAAATGCAGTGATTAATATACTGGATAACGCAATGAAGTATTCTTTAGGCGCTCCGGAGATCACAATGATAACTGAGGCTACCAAAAGCCATTTTATAGTAATTATCAGCGATAAGGGAATGGGTATGACCAAAGATGAACAAAAGCGGATTTTTGATCGCTTTTTCAGAGTTTCTTCGGGCAACATCCATAATATAAAGGGGCATGGTTTAGGCCTTAGTTATGCCCAGGGAATTATTGAAGCACACAGGGGAAGGATAGAAGTGGAGAGTGAAAAAGGTAAAGGCAGTAAGTTTTACATCTATTTACCGTTAAGTACTACGAATTAAGACACCATGAACCAGGACAAACAAGAAATTTTATTGGTAGAAGATGATCCCAACTTTGGAGCAGTACTGCGCGATTATCTGGAACTACATGATTTTAAAGTGGTATTGGCTAAAGACGGTGTGGAAGGCTTACAAGCCTATCGTAACCATGACCCTGAAATATGTATCTTGGACGTGATGATGCCACATAAAGATGGTTTTACCCTGGCAGGCGAGATACGGGATCTGGACCATGAGATGCCCATTATCTTTTTAACGGCAAAGTCTTTAAAGGAAGATGTATTGAAAGGGTACCAGGTGGGTGCAGATGATTATCTGACCAAACCTTTTGATTCGGAAGTACTCTTGTATAAGATCAAAGCCATTCTGAGCCGCAGAACACAATTGGATGGCAGCTTTGATGGTAAAGTGTTTAAGATTGGTGCATATGCATACGATGCAGAGATGCGTACTTTAGTACTGGGAGAAGGAGAGAATCGTTTAAGTCCTAAGGAGGGGGCTTTGCTTAAATTATTGGCCCAGCATAAAAACCAACTGGTAAGCCGTTCTGAGGCTTTAAAAAAGATCTGGAAAGATGATAATTATTTCACCGGGCGCAGCATGGATGTATATGTGGCTAAATTGAGAAAATACCTAAAAGAAGATGAGAACGTAGCTATTATCAATGTACATAGCGAAGGGTTTCGTCTGGTAGACAATCTATGAAGATTCAATGCCCCAGGTGTGATCAGCCAATAAGCGTACACTCTTAATAAATCTCTTGTATTTTGGTTTTCGGCCCCATTCATCAGGAGCTATCATAGATAAGGTCATTTTACCATCTTCACTTTCGTAAAGGTGATATACATGATTTATCTCCGGTTTAAAATGGATATGTGCTTCATATATCTGTGCCGATATTTCTTTACGTTCCTGAATGGCCTTTGCCTGCCTGGCCAATAAATCAATCTGTTCACGAATCTGATTGAGTTGCATATCCGTTTGCTGCTCCATTGAATTAAGGGACTTGCTGCGGATAACACCCTGTTTGGTTGGCTTAATTACCGAACTTCCCACGGTATGGGCATAAGGCAATGTACCAGGGTTTTCAGTGATCTTGTCCTTGTCAATAGGATTAACAAAAGGTTCTTTTTCTTCTTGCTTTTTCTGTGATCCGCTCATGGGGCAAAAATAATCAGCTGTATCTAAATGTAAATCAATCCTTCCTGGTGATCCCCAAACACTTCAGATTTACCATGGGTATGATTCACCGCTGAAATAAGGGCCAGAAGCGCGTCAAGGTGGTGCCATGTAGTAATATCTTCACTATCAATTTCAATATTTGAACCAAAGCGCCTGAGCACGGATCGTTTGCAATCCTTAAGGTTTATCCGGCTGCCTTTATACCCTCTCGCTTTTAGTTTGAAGCGTAGCGCCAGAATTTTAGGATAAGTCTCCATAACCTCAATACTCCTGGCTTCCAGCTTAACTTTAAGTTCCATAGCGCGTGCAGCCAAACCGCCCAAAAACATTGGAGACATAGCCTTCAACTCCAGGTCAGCTTTTCGGAAATGGTAATTTTCAAATTCTTCACTGTTGGCATATACACCCGGCAGGGAGAGAGGTGCATCTATAAAAATGTGGGTAGGTTTAAAATGATCTGCAGCGTTGAGAATAAACTGATCGGCATCCACACCTTTATCCACATCCATAAAAATAATCTGATCTTCCAGAAATATGGCTATTACGGTATTTCCGGTAAGCTTGCTTCCATAGTCTATTCCAAAAACAGTTTTACTCATTCTTATTCAGCGCTTTAAGCGTTTTCGAATACTTCATTTATTTTTTGATAACGGTACTCGAATGTTTCAGATAGTTTTCTCTTTACAATTAAGGGATGGAAAAGTTTTCCGATTATCCCGAACGGAGGTAAATAATGCAATTCATCCGTTATTTCCACACCCGTATCGGTTTCCCGAAAAGAGTGTTGATGATGCCAGTATTTAAAGGGGCCTTCTACCTGTACATCAGCAAAATAAACCATGGGTACTACTTTGCTGATAACAGATGTCCAGTTTACCCGAAAGCCTGGTAAGGCCGCTACCCTGAAGCGAACGATGAGATCTTCATATACTTCATCAGGAAGATCTTCTCCCAAAACCTTAAAATTCATTTGAGGAGGAGTTAACCGTGCCAGGTTGGCCGGATTGGAAAAGAAAGTCCAGGCCTGTTCCAGTGAAACAGGAATATGCTGTACTTGCCGGAAAACATACATGTTGTTGAGGTATCTGAAATCCATTTTAATAAGTTCATTTAAATGGAAAGGTTCATATGGTTGATCAAAATAGTTCAACTTTGTGTATCAAAACCCGGAATAAGCATGCAAAAGATAGCCTTAAGCACTTTTTTCATCTGTATGATAACTGTATTGTTTGGCCAGGTGGAATTGCGGTATCTTGAAAATAGAACCCTTACCTATCAGGAAGTAATTGAGGCTTACCGCGCTATGGATAGTCAGTTTGAGAATGCGTTGCTTCTTGAGTTCGGGCCTACCGATAGTGGGAGGCCTCTGCATGTATTTTGCATGTCTTCGGATAAATTAAATAGCGAAGGAAACCCAAAGGAATGGCGAAAGGATAAAACGGTTTTACTGGTGAATAATGGAATACACCCCGGTGAATCCTGTGGCATTGACGCATCTATAGCCTTTGCCAGGCAGATGTTGCAGCAAGGCGTTCCGGATGATGTGTTGATAGCCATCATCCCGGTGTATAATATTGGTGGCGCCTTAAATCGCGGTTGTTGCAGCAGGGCCAACCAGGAGGGGCCTGAGGAGCATGGGTTCAGAGGAAATACACGAAACCTGGATTTGAACCGTGATTTTATTAAAGCGGATGCACTGAATACACTCAGCTTTTACGCCATATTTCATCAGTTTAACCCTCATGTTTTTATAGATACCCACACTTCAAACGGAGCAGATTATCAATACACCATGACCTTGATCAGTACGCAGAAGGATAAACTTAATCCGGTATTGGCAACTTACCTTACTCAAAAGCTGGAGCCTGCACTTTATGATAATATGGAAAAGCGAGACTGGCCTGTGATTCCATATGTAAATGTATTTGGCGGTACACCTGATAAGGGTTATGCGGCTTTTTTAGAAACCCCGCGCTATGCCAGCGGGTATACTGCACTTTTTAATACCCTTGGTTTTATAACCGAAACGCATATGCTAAAACCTTATAAGGACCGAGTGGAATCAACTCTGGCGTTTCTTCATGTGATGACCAGTTATATGGATAAGAATGCAGAGGATTTAAAGCAATGT
Source organism: Owenweeksia sp. (assembly GCA_965212245.1). Classification (GTDB taxonomy): domain Bacteria; phylum Bacteroidota; class Bacteroidia; order Flavobacteriales; family Schleiferiaceae; genus CAKZNE01. The sequence continues at coordinate 2,248,173 of OZ243107.1, forward strand.
AAGAAGAGTGCGGAAGCTCACGATCAGAAGCTTACATCTATGGATATTCAGTGGGAACTGGATTCTTCCCAGAGCCATAAAATGGCATTTAAGGGTTTTAAGGCATCTTATATTCCGAGTAAAGTAACCACCGGTACGCGTTTAAAATACGATAGATCCAGCCCGGTTGATCTGGAAATAAATTACTATGATTCTTATAAAAGTATAGATGCTGTAAGGATACCAGAATATTATGTAGTGCCGGCTGCCTGGCACCGGGTGCCCCAGTTGCTTCAATACAACGGGGTTAAAATGAAGCCTCTGAAAAGCGATACAATCCTTAGGGTAGAGTCCGAATACATCACCCATTTTGATTTTGCGGCCTCTCCCTATGAAGGCCATTTCCCTTTGCAGACACTTCAGACCGAGAGGAGAATCCAGCAGAGGGTTTTCAGAAAAGGGGATTATTTAGTACAGGCAGATCAGCCCGCCAGGCGCTTTATTGTTTCTGTACTGGAACCAACCGCAGCAGACAGCTATCTGAGATGGAATTTTTACGATGAGATATTTCAGCAAAAGGAACATTTTTCGGCTTATGTTTTTGAAGATACAGCGGAGCAATTACTAAAAGATGAGCCAGAGCTAAGGACAAAGTATGAAGAATGGTTGAAGTCCGGAGGAGGCGAGGATCAGGATCCCTACAGGCAACTCAATTATATTTACCAGCACTCTGAGGCTTATGAAAAAGAACACCTGCGTTACCCGGTGGCCAGGCTTATAAACTAAAAAGCCCCGGCATAAGCCAGGGCTACTTTCTTTTATTTTTCAGCACTACTTAGAAACTTTCCCACATAGCCTCCCACTTCACTTCTGAAGGCGTAATACACATAACCGGGATTTCTGCATGGTATACCATGGCTTGCACATCACTACCTAAAAAGTAATCTGTGATGTCACGGTTTTTATCATCTTCTGTAATAATGATGAGGTCACCGTCATTCTCATAAGCATAATTCAGGGTATTACGCACCACACCTTTATGATCGGTTGGGTTAACCAGCTCTGCAGAGCATTCCACACCATGATCGGCAATAAATGTTTTCACCTGCTTTAAGTGAGCACGCAAGATCTTATCCTCCTGGTTTTCCTGCTTTACTGAAACCACTTTAATACGTGAATTGAATAAGCGCGCATATTTAAGAGCCGGCCCTACTTTTTCTTTGGATCTGCGATCCAGCACCAATGGGAAAATAATGGTTTCGATCTTTTGGATGTTACGCACCCCTTTAATGGTAATTACCGGAGGCTTTACCAAAGTGGCCACACGGTAAGCATTACTACCAATAAAACGTTTTCTGAAGTTTTGTGGCTTACCATTGGTTCCCATAATAACCAAGTCTGCTCCTATGAGCTCTGTAACACGGGCTACTTCTTCATACACCAGTCCTTTAGCCAGCATAGTAGAAATATCAATACCAGATTTAGAAGCGTATTCAGCAGCCAGGGCTTTAAGCTTTTCATTAACCATTTCCTTAAGTTCATCACCCTTGTTCTCGGTGTTAAAAAGCTTGCGGAATTGTTTATTATCCTCCATTACCGTTAAAAGAGTAATCTTTGCCTTCATAGCTTTGGCAAATATTAAAGCCTGGTCAAGGGCCAGGATAGATTGCTCGGAAAAGCCGGCAGGAACGAGGATGATTGGAGAATTTTCAGCCATGATTTTATTTATTTTGCGCAAATGTAATACAATACCTTAATAAAGACAGGAGTGAGAAAAAGTTCAGAACTCATAGTTAATTCGGATGGAAGCTTGTATCACCTGGCGCTAAAGGCAGGAGAGGTAGCTACAAAGATCATTACGGTGGGCGATCCGGACCGGGTACAGGGCGTATCCCGGCATTTTGACCGTATTGAAATGAAGCGCAGCACCAGAGAGTTTGTAAGTTGTACAGGTTATATCGGAGCAGAACGTTTAACCGTTATTTCTACCGGTATTGGTACGGATAACATTGACATTGTAATGAATGAGCTGCACAGCTTATTCCATACTAACCTTCAAACCGGTGAACCTTTAAATAAAAAGGTGCAGTTGACCTTTTTAAGACTGGGTACCAGTGGTACTATACGTGAAAATATTCCCATCGACTCCATTCTGGCTTCTGAAGCCGCGTTAGGCTTTGACGGACTCATGCATTTTTATCAGTATGATCATGGTAATTCTCAGGTAGATGAGCTGTTAAGCCGCAAACCAGCTCTTAAAGAAGTACCCAAACCTTACCTGGCAGAAGGGGATGCAGGCCTGCTTAACTTTTTTGAAGGATGTTATAAATTAAAAGGAATCACTGTTACAGCACCTGGCTTTTATGCTCCGCAGGGTCGCCATGTAAATGCAGCTCCAAGGTTGGGTGATTTTACCAATTTACTGGGTGGTTCAGAAGTGGGTGGAAGGCCGGTAACTAATATTGAAATGGAAACAGCCGGCATTTATGGAATGGCTTCTCTTTTTGGACACAGGGCCCTGTCACTTTCGGCAATTTTAGCTAACCGTATTACGGGAGAGTTTTCAAAGGCTCCTTCAAAAACAGTAAACCGCCTCATTGAGGCGGCTTTGGAAAAACTTATCGAGCTACGTTAACCGCTCTTGTTTCGCGGATCACGGTAATCTTTACCTGACCCGGGTAGGTCATTTCATTTTGTATCTTCTGGCTGATGTCAAAAGAAATCTTAGCGGCATCCGCATCATTTACTTTTTCACAATCTACCATTATCCGTAATTCTCTGCCTGCCTGAACCGCGTAAGCTTTAGTTACTCCGGTTTGGCTCATAGCCAGGTTCTCAAGATCTTTTAAACGTTGTATGTAGGATTCGGCAATTTGCCTGCGTGCACCAGGACGTGCTCCTGAAATTCCATCGCATACTTGTACAATAGGAGAGATGAGGCTTGTCATTTCAATCTCATCGTGGTGAGCACCGATAGCGTTGCATACTTCCGGCTTCTCACCATATTTTTCAGCCCATTTCATCCCCAGTATGGCGTGGGGCAATTCACTTTCCTCGCTAGGTACTTTACCAATGTCATGAAGCAGGCCGGCACGTTTGGCAATTTTAGCGTTGAGCCCCAGCTCAGCAGCCATAATTCCGCAAAGGTTAGCTACTTCACGTGAGTGCTGTAACAGATTTTGACCATAGGAAGAACGATACTTCATACGTCCCACGGTTTTCACCAACTCAGGATGCAACCCATGTATGCCGAGATCCATAGTGGTGCGCTTACCCACATCAAAGATCTCTTCTTCAATTTGTTTCTGGGTTTTAGAAACTACTTCTTCCACACGGGCCGGGTGAATTCGTCCGTCCGTTACCAGGCGGTGAAGTGATAAACGTGCTATTTCCCTGCGTACCGGGTCAAAACAGGACAGGATAATAGCTTCCGGGGTATCATCCACAATAATTTCTACTCCGGTGGCCGATTCCAGCGCGCGGATGTTACGTCCCTCACGTCCGATGATACGGCCTTTAACATCATCATTCTCGATATTAAACACAGAAACGCTGTTCTCAATAGCCTGCTCTGTGGCTACACGCTGAATACTTTGGATCACTACTTTTTTGGCTTCTGTACCAGCTGTGAGTTTTGCTTCTTCCATAGTGGACTGGATAAAAGCTGCTGCTTCAGTTTTAGCTTCATCTTTAAGAGCCACTAGTAATTGCTCTTTAGCTTCTTCGGGTGTAAGCCCGGAGATCACCTCTAACTGCTCCACTTGCTTGCGGTGCATTTTATTTAGTTCTTCGGCTTTGCGCTCATTAAGTTCCACTTGTTGCGTCAGGTTATCACGCAAAGAATCCAGTTGTTTGGATTTGTGGTTGTTTTCCTGCAATCCTTTATTGGCTTTGGATTCTTTATCCTTAAGCTGATTAAAGCGGTCATTTAACTTGCTCTCACGTTTATTGATCACTTTTTCGTGCTCACTTTTAAGTTCCAGAAATTTCTCCTTAGCCTGCAGAATCTTATCTTTTTTAATGGTCTCAGCTTCCTTTTCGGCTTCCTTCACTATACCTGAAGCCTTTTTCTTTTCCATGGATTTAAAAAAGGCAAATGCCACACCGGCCCCTACTATGAAAGTTAATATGCTTATAAAAATTGTTTCCATTTTTCTTGTTCTGTTATAAATAAAAAAACCCGCACCTATTCAAGCATTTGTCTAAACTCCGTTTAGACAGGATCGGAGTTTACCGGCTAATTTCGATCTTCCGCTCAAAGGCGGCCTGATCTAGAAGAACCGAGCCAAACTCCTATTATAGTTAGCGTTGAGTTTAGCAAAATTCGTTGAATCGATGCGGGAAAAATTGGGTATGTAAAGAACTAAACTACTTTACTGCGTTAATAAGGAGCTCTTCTACGGTGCCCAGACGTTTGTCCAGGTCCTGTGTGTCAACAAGCTCTTTATCCTTGTTTTTTTCGATCCTTGAAGCCAGTTGTAAAGCACACATGGCTAAAAGATCCTGTTTATCTCTTACGGCATATCCTTCCTCATATTTTTTGAGGATGCCGTCAATAGTTTTAGCAGCTGCCCGTATTTGCTCTTCTTCCTCCCTGCGGATGGTAAGCGGGTATACCCGGTCAGCTAATGAAACCTTTATTTTTAGATAATCCGACAATTACAATAAGGGATTATTCATTTAACAACGCAATACAGCGGTCAATTTCCCGCACTAAAGAACTGATCCTGGCTTTTGCCAGGTTGGCATCTTCACCTCTTTTCCCAATACTCTGGGCTACCCGTGCCGTTTTCAATTCTTTTTCAAGTTGTGCAAGTTCTGAATTTTTTTGGTACAACTCTGCTTCCAATCCGCGCACCTTCTGGTTCAGCATTTGATTCTGCTCTTTTAAATCACGCTGAAGGCTCAAAAAATTCTGGGTAAGCTCTTCAATTCGTGCAATGCGCAATTGTAGATCAGCCATATTAAAAATTCCGATACTTGACGCACAAAAGTATGAAGGTGTGAGGTGAAAACAAATTATGCGAAACAAATTCGTAGGATTAACTCTTTAAGCATTGTAATTAAATTGATAATATTGACTTGAATACGCCAAAACTGAATTTTATGCGATTGGTCTGTGCTGTACTACTGGTATTTTTACTTTCTCCTGTCCATTCCAATGGTCAGAATAAAAATTACCCTCAGGACTATTTCAGGGCACCTATGGATATCCCCCTGTTGCTTTCCGGTACCTTTGGGGAACTGCGTAGCAATCACTTTCACTCTGGAATAGATATTAAAACCAACGGACGTGAAGGCGAACCTGTAAAAGCTGCGGCTTCCGGGGTGGTATACCGTATCAAGGTTTCACCTTATGGTTTTGGGAATGCTTTGTACGTACGTCATCCCAATGGTTATTCCACGGTGTATGCGCATTTACAGCACTTTAATAAAGAAATAGGTGCTTATGTACGAAAAGAACAGTATCGCCAAAAAACCTTTGGGGTAGAGCTATATCCCCCTTCTGATCTTTTTCCGGTTGAACAGGGCGAAGTAATTGCTTTGTCTGGTAATTCCGGGGGAAGTGGTGGGCCACACCTGCACTTTGAGATCCGGGACACGCGTACGGAGAAGATCATAAATCCCTTGCTGTTTGGATTTGATGTAAAAGATAGTCGTCATCCCGATCTGTATCAACTGGTGATGTACCGTTTTTCAGAGAATGAGCTTTCAGGCTCTGAGAATTTTCGCCTTATAGAAATAGCAGACGGAGAATACCATATTGCCGGAAATGATGTAATTGAATATACCGGCCTTCCTGCATTTGCCCTGCAGGCATATGATCGCCTGGATGGAGCTCCCAATAAAAATGGTGTATACCAGATTAAGATGTGGATAGGTGGAGAGCCATACTATGATTTTACCATGGAGACTTTTGCTTTTGATGAAACCCGTTATATCAACAGTCATATAGATTTTGGGCAAAAGATATGTTGTGGCAAAGTATTTAACCGTCTTTACCTGGAACCCAATAACCGTTTAAGTGTATACGGAAAAAAGGAAAAAATGAAACTTCCGGAACTGGAACGCGACAGTGTATACCAGGTACGGATAGAAGTGAAAGATGTGGCCGGTAATCTCGCTAAGCTGATATTTAAGATTAAAAACTCAGCTGAGGCTGTTGAAGATGCAGGTCATGTAAACCTGGCTGTATTTAAATATGGACAGACCAATTATTTTAAAAACAGTAATGTAGAGTTAATCCTGCCGGAAGGGGCTTTGTACCGGGATGTATATTTCGAATACGAGGATAAAGAAGCCTGTGCCGGTGGAGTAGGAGCCGTATATACTTTAGGAGCCCGTGAAATACCGGTTCATCGTTATTTTAATCTTAAGATAAAACCTCCACGTTCATACCAGGGCGATCCCCGAAAACTGGCTGTAGCCAGTGTAGTAGGCGGTAAAATTACAGACTATGAAGGCTCTTCATGGGAAGGAGGTTATATAGTGGGTCGCACCCGGCAGTTTGGTGATTTCACACTGGTAGCGGATAGTGTACCCCCCAGGATCAGCGCTCTGGACTTTCGTTCCGGTAAAAATGTATCCAAACAATCATCTTTAAAATTAAAGACTACCGACAATTTCAGTGGTATTGATACCTATGATGCTGAGATTGATGGAAGCTGGGTGTTGATGGAGTACGATGCAAAGTATAAATTACTTACTATTCCTTTAGCTGAGCTGGAATTGAGTGCCGGAGAACATATACTTTCTGTTACCGTTAAAGATGAAATGGGCAATAAATCTGAGGCACGATATTCGCTCATTCTCTGATTATACTATTTTTGGGCTTCGGCCTCTTTAAAACACTACATGAAGAAGTTCATACCAATTATACTTACGCTACTGCTGGCAGTACATGTTTCTGACCTTCAGGCGCAAAAGAAAAAACCGATACAGATTTCGGGCATTGTTATTACGGCTGATACCATTGGCCAATTTATTCCCTATGCCAATATTTCGGTCAAAAAAAGAAAGCAGGGTACCATAACCAATGCAGAAGGTTTCTTTTCCTTTCCGGCTCTTCCTTCTGATACCATTGTTTTTTCGGCTGTAGGCTTTAAAAAGGAAAAACTGATTATACCCGATACCCTCACACAAAGTGAATACCTGGCGCGGGTAGTGATGCGCAGGGATACTACACTTTTACAGGAAGTAACCCTCTATCCCTGGCCCACACCGGAGCGGTTTAAAGATGCTTTTCTTGAAACCAGGGTGCCTACCACAGATGACGATATAGCCATGCGTAACCTGGCCATACAAGAGTTGAAAGCGCGTGCAGCTGAAATGGGGTATAGCCCGGAAGAATTGCAGGATTTCTCCATTATGCAGCGTGAGGGTGATATTTATAATTATGGAAGGTACCAGGGCTATGCCAACGGAGGGTCTGCTATTTTAGGCTCCCTTACCAATCCCTTTGCCTGGGCCGAATTCTTCTCGGCACTTAAACGGGGCGATTTCAGTTCAGACCGTTAGCGTTTTTCATACACTTTATCCTCTTTCAAAAAGACTATATTTGGCGGCTGTTTTACCACGGTGCCGGTAAACTTTTAGAATTGATATAGACGGGTCTGGACACTAAAGCTCTGACTTTTTAGTTTTAGAGTCCAGCTAAAAGAAATCAGTTTTTTTGAATGATATCATTACGGAAACCACTCCTCAGCCTTCTGCTTATATTCTTTTCAGGAATTTCCGCAGTTCTGGCACAACAAACCAGCATTTCAGGTACGGTGAAGGATGCTGAAGGCACTCCTCTTGAAGGTGTTCGTGTTACCGTTGGAGATTTTTACACCCTTACCCGTTCAGACGGGACATATAAACTGGCCATAGATGATGGTAAAGGTCTGACGGCCTTTTTCACCAGTTTTGGCTACAAGCCCGATACCACTGTGTTTTCCATACAGGAAGGCATCACACTTACCCTTAATAAGACGATTGCCCTGCTTCCTAATTTTCTGGATAATGTGGATGTGTTTGATAAAAAAGCCCGCTTTGAAAACCAGATTGGTGTAAGTAAAAAAGACATTGAAGCCTTCGTAGGCCCCGGCTCTGACGTAGAGGGTATTATCAAGACCCTGCCCGGTGTGAGTAGTTACAATGAATTGAGTTCGCAGTATTCGGTACGGGGCGGTAACTTTGATGAAAACCTGGTATACGTAAACGGTATTCAGGTGTACCGGCCCTTTTTGGTACGGAATGGTCAACAGGAAGGTTTGAGTTTTGTGAACTCGCAGATGGTGCAAAATGTAAAGTTCTCAGCCGGTGGTTTTGAAGCCCGTTACGGAGATAAAATGTCATCCGTACTGGATATCACCTACCGCCAGCCAGATGATTTTGGACTTACCCTGGAAGGTAGTTTTTTGGGTGGAAACCTGGTGTATGAAGACCTGATGTTCAACAAGCGTCTTTCAGCCATTGTGGGCGCCCGTTACCGTACCAATCAATTGCTGCTGGGTTCATTAGATACTGATGCTGATTTCCGCCCGCGCTTTACCGATGTACAGGCGTATCTTACCTATTACCTTACCGATGATCTGGAACTTAGCTTCCTGGGGAACTTTTCGAGAAATAATTACCAGGTAGTACCCAATGTTCGAACCACAGATTTCGGAACCTTTCAGGAAGCGCTGCGCTTGCAGGTGTTTTTTGACGGCAGGGAGGATTATGATTTCACTACCCGCTTTGGGGCTCTGTCTACCACCTATACACCGCGCAAAGAACTTCAACTGAAGTTTACCGGTAGTGCTTTTCAAACTACTGAGCAGGAATATTTTGATGTGATCGGAGCTTATCGCCTGGGCGAATTGAACAACAACCTGGGATCGGATGATTTTGGTGAGATATCATTTTTACGCGGAGTAGGAGGTTTTCAGAATTACGCACGTAACCGCTTAGATGCTATAGTGGCCAATATTTCACATGATGGTATTTACGACAGTGAAGATATTACCTGGCGCTGGGGCGCAAAAGTGCAGTACGAGGATATTGTTGATACCTATAAGGAATGGGAACGCATTGATTCAGCCGGGTTCAGTGTACCCAATAGTCCTTCTCTCAATTATGATTCTTTAGTTATAACTCAGTTTGATAATCAAGGCAATCCGCGGGGGGGAGATCTCTATACATCCATAGACCCGGAAGACAGCCTGAAGCTTTTTGAAAGCTTTGACAGCGATGCAGCCGTGCAATCTTCCCGTATTACGGCTTATGTAGAACGTACGCAGTTATTTGAAAAAAATGGTCATGATTATTTTCTTAACGTAGGCTTACGCACCCATTACTGGACTTTTAATAAGGAGAATGTAATAAGCCCCCGCGTAAGCTTTAGCTGGAAGCCCGATTGGAAAAAAGATATGGTTTTCCGCTTTTCTTCCGGCTTTTATTATCAACCGGCCTTTTACCGCGAAATGCGGGATCTGAACGGAGGGCTTAATGAAAATATTAAAGCCCAGCAATCCATTCATTTTGTAGCCGGTAATGATTACCAGTTAACCATTTGGGACCGCCCCTTTAAAATGGTTACGGAGGTATATTATAAGATACTGGATAACCTTATCCCGTATGATCTGGATAACGTAAGGATACGCTACCGCGCGGTAAACAATTCACGTGGTTTTGCCACGGGTCTGGATTACCGCATAAACGGAGAGTTTGTGAAAGGAGTGGATAGCTGGCTGAGTATGTCTCTGCTTTCCATACAGGAGGATATTGAAGATGATGGAGCCGGTTATTTGCCCAGACCTACGGACCAGCGTTTTAACGCCAAGATATTTTTTCAGGATTATTTACCTAAGGATCCCACCTTCAGGGTGAGCCTTACCCTGGTGTATGGCACGGGTTTACCCTTCGGGCCTCCGCAGGCCGAACCTAAAGACAGGAACTTTCGCCTGCCCTCTTACTTCAGGGGAGATATTGGTTTTAGCAAAGTTTTGAAAGCAGAAGGAAAAACCTATAAATCGGCCTTTCTCAATCAGTTTAAAAGTCTTTGGGTGGGGCTTGAAGTGTTTAATCTGTTGGCTCGTAATAATACGGTTAGTTACCTGTGGATAAAAGATATAAGTACCTCAAGGGAATATGCCGTACCCAATTATCTTACCGGACGTTTATTGAATGTGAAGTTGGTAGCGAAATTCTAGTATGATCGGAATAAGGATAAGTGTTTTGCCATTTTCTCCCAAAGTATATTCTTAAATTTGCCGCCTCAATAAAAAATTCATGTTGAATAAGATAATACGCCTCGTACTCACTGCCCTGATCTTTGCCTGGGCTGTATGGCAATTTGTAGAAGGAAATATCGGCAACGGAATAATGCTGGTGTTGCTGGCCGGCTTAGTTTTGCTTACCTATTTCCGGAATGAAAATATCATCATTTCCTTCTGGCATCTTCGTAAGAACAATCTTGAAAAAGCGGAAAAATCTCTAAACCGTATCAAAAACCCGGAAGCCTCACTGATTAAAGGTCAGCTGGCCTATTACTATATGCTTATGGGTATGATTGAATCACAACGCAGCCTTACCAAATCTGAAACATTATTGCGTAAGGCGCTTTCCACCGGTTTGCGTATGAAACATGACCAGGCTATGGTAAAGCTTCAATTGGCTGGTGTGGCCATTTCCAAGCGCAGAAAACGCGAAGCCATGGTGCTTTTAACCGAAGTAAAAAAGCTGGATACCCGAGGTATGCTAACCGATCAGGTTAAAATGATCAAGGCTCAAATGAAGCGTATCTGAACCTTTTATACTCCTTTTTTGTCCTTGTCTCCATATGGTTAGACCGGGCATGAAAAAAACACACATCCGAAAGATATTTTGGTGGATAGCAGGCCTTTTGGGAGCTTTTATTCTGGGGGTATTGCTTTTCTTTTTACTGGTGCGCTGGGAAGCATTTGGTCCACTGCCTAATAAGACAGAACTCAGAGACATTCACAATGCTACAGCTACGCTTGTTTTTTCGTCAGATCAACAGTTGATCGGTAAAATATTTGAAGAAAACCGTACTAACGTTTCCTACGTAGAATTTCCGGAAAACCTCGTTCAGGCCCTTGTAGCTACAGAAGATGCCCGCTTCTTTGAACATGAGGGTATTGATAACCGCAGCGTACTCAGAGTGCTTTTTAAGAGTATTTTGCTTGGAGATCGTAGTTCAGGAGGGGGCAGTACTATTACCCAGCAACTCGCTAAAAATCTTTACGGGCGAAGAAACTTTGGTTTTTTAACCATGCCGGTAAATAAGGTGAAGGAAATGATTCTGGCCGATCGGATTGAGGAGCTTTACACCAAAGAAGAAATACTGCAATTATACCTGAACACCGTTTCCTTTTCTGAAAATGTATATGGCATAGGTGAGGGGAGCCGAAGATTTTTTGGTAAAAAGGTCAAAGAACTGCATACAGAAGAATCAGCCGTATTGGTAGGCATACTTAAAGCTAATACCTACTATAATCCCCGCATGAACCCGGATCATGCTTTGGGCAGGCGTAATGTAGTGCTAAGCCAGATGCACCGTTATAATTATTTGAGCAAGGCAGAGGCAGATTCCCTGAAAGAGCTACCCCTAAAACTGGCTTATCAAAACGTAGCTGATGCTTCGCCCGCTCCGTATTTTCTGAAACATATAAAAAGTAGGGCACCAAAACTCCTGGAGGGTAAGCTTAAAGCAGATGGTACACCCTATGATATTCAAAAAGACGGTTTACAGATTTACACCTCGCTCAATTACAGCCTGCAGCGCTATGCCGATGCCGCTTTAAAAAATCATCTGGCCAGCCTGCAGCAGGCCTTTGATAAACATGGTGAAGGCAGGGACCCACAGCTTACACACGGAAGTTTGTTTGAGAGGGAACTTAAAAAGAGTATTTCGTACCGTAACCTGGAACGGAGAAAGTTGAGCAGAGACTCGATGGAATATTACCTGGAGCAAAAGCATCCCGTACAGGTTTATTACCAGGGTCGGGATACGGTTTTTGATATGAGCATTAAAGATTCAGTAGCGTACTACATTAAAATGTTGCAGGGATCATTCTTTGCGCTGAGTCCGGAAACCGGAGCTGTGCTGTGCTGGGTAGGTGGGCTGGATCAGCAGTTATTACCTTATGATCATGTGCTGGCGCACCGGCAATCTGCCTCTACTTTTAAACCTCTTGTGTATGCCACTGCTTTGGAAAAGGGTATGGACCCCTGTGACTATATCGAAAATGATAGGCGTATGTATGAGGATTACGATAACTGGTCGCCCCGTAATTATGATAATGAGTACGGAGGGTTGTACAGTATGAAAGGTGCTCTGAAAAAATCCATAAACATAGCTGCGGTAAAAACCATTTTTGAAACCGGAATCAGTGATGTAATAGTAACAGCACGCAGGATGGGAATAGAGAGCCGTTTACCGGAAAATCCCTCGTTGGCTTTGGGTACCGGTAGTGTAACGTTATATGAAATGGTAAGAGCCTATGCTGTTTTTGCCCATAATGGCTTTAGCGTAGAACCCTACTTTATTGAGAAGATCACTACGGCCAGCGGAGAAGAATTGTATAAACGGTCATCTGCACCGGCTGGTCATATGGTTATCCGTCCGGATAACGCCAGGTTGATCACGGAAATGCTTAAAGCCGTGGTAAATGAAGGTACCGGTGTACGCTTGCGCAATACCTATGGACTCAGGAATGAGTTGGCCGGTAAAACCGGGACAGCTCAAAATTATACGGATGGTTGGTTTATTGGCTATAATACGGCTATAGTAGCCGGAGCCTGGGTAGGAGCCTCCAGCCCTACTGTACATTTTAACAGTGGTTCATACGGATCTGGTTCAGCCATGGCTTTACCGGTTTTTGGTAAATTCTTCAGACAGGCCAGCGCAGACAGGCAATTAAGTAAATATACAAATGCTTCCTTTGAGCCATTGAATGAACGTTTAGCGTCTAAACTGGACTGTGCAGATTTTCGTGAAGAAGAATTATTGGACAAACTCCGGGATCTTTTCCATGATGAGGAGGGTACCCGCATCCGTGAAAGCGAAGATGATGATGAAAAAGAGAAGAAAGGTTTTTTTAAACGGATTTTCGGAAAAAAAGATAAGAATGATTAATTAATTCCTGCCGGATCCGGACCCTGGTATCCGAAAACCTTTTTTAAAAGATCAGTAACCCTCGCAGCAGGATCTTCACGTATTTTCTCCTCTTCCTGGGCTAACACTAAGAATAAACCATTCATGGCCCGGTCCAACACATATTCATCCAGGTTCGGATTCAGGTCATTAGTGAGCGGAAGTTGGTTGTAAGTTGTAATTAGTGGGTTCCAATAGCGGGTAATATCCACTTCATCAAGAGCCTGTTTAATAACCGGACGAAATTCAGCTATCAGTTTATCCTGGGTAGTACGTTGAAGGTAACGTGTAGCGGCATCATTATCCCCGCGCCATATATCGTATACGTCCTGAATGGTCATCTGTTTAATAGCACTGATAAAAACAGGGGTAGCCCTTTGTGCAGCTTCTTCCGCACCGTGGTTCAGGGTTTCCACAAATTGATCCACCTGCTTACCCAAACCCAGATCGCGAACCGTCTTTTCCACCTTGGCCGCTTCGGGTGGAAAAGGGATTTTTATAAGGGAATTATTGTAAAAACCATTTTTCTGGGCAGTTTGAAACACCGCATTTTTGATCCCTACCTGGAGAGCTTCACGAATACCATCGCTTATTTCAGTCTTGGTGGGAGGGAGGGTAGACTTCCCTGCTTCTTCTGCAATTTGCTGAAGTTGGTCACATGATACCAGAATAATGCAAATAGCCAATATGGAGAATGAACGCATATTTCAATCTTTTGAATTAGATAAATTAGAACTCATGCCTGTGTGAAAGGTTCCCGAAGTGGCGATGAAGCTCGTGAAAAAAATGCTTTAAACGTATTTAAGTTTAAAAACTTTCATCGTTGTTATAGTTTAAGTAGCTGATTATAAGTGTCTTTATTGTGTTTTTTATTTTTTATGGATTTTTTCACTCCCGATACCCAACCATTAAAGTGTTAAGAGCGTGTTAAGCTATGTTAATCCCAATTTTAATTAAAAATCAAAATGAAAAAATTAGTAATGTTCGCAGCCTTAGCCGCTGTAACCCTGGTTGCCTGTGAAAAAGATGAAGACGATTCTACCGGCCCCGGTACCAATAGCCAATTGATTGTTGGAACCTGGACATCAGTACTTATTGAGTCTTCTACCTATGACAACACCAACAGCGACACTACTTATAGTCTTAGTATTCCAGGTCCATTCCTAACGGTTACTTTTGAGGCTGACGGTACTTTCAAAACTCAGAGTCTTGGCGACACGGCTGTTGTAACTGGTGCTTACACCCTTAACGGTAATACACTGTTGGCGCACGCAGACGGAGATACCATCGGTGGTGAGATATCTACACTTACCTCAAGCAAGCTTGCTTTTGATAACAGTATGACCTATACTGAAGATTCTATTTCTTACACAGACTATGCTTCTTTTGAGTTTCAGAAGTAAGTAAAGTCCAATTACATATTCAGGAAGAACCGCATATATACGCGGTTCTTCTTTTTTGGAAACATCGGTAGATATTTCTTTCCTTTGTATATTCTAATCCCATAAAAATGAAACGAGTACTTAGCCTTTGCATATTAACCGGATTTCTCACTGTATCGTGTAATAAAAAGAACCCACCGGAGGAACCAGTAGATAAGAAAGAACTGTTGTTGGGTACATGGGCTTCTCAGAGCTTTCGGGTAGAGATAACCGTAAATGGTAAAACCGTACCCGCATTTGATTCGGTTACCACGGGTACTAATCTGAAATTTACTGAGAACTTCAATTACTTTGGTTATATAGATACATTAAGGATGGATCAGTTTGAGCTGGCCGATACCGCTCGCTACAACCTTACCAATGATACTATTTTTCTCATTGAGAATGCCGTGGCCTATGATACTTTATTGCTTCATACCCTGAATGAATCCGAGCTTGCCGTACTTATAGATTTTTTCCAGGAGTCTATCGGTGGCCAGCTGGTAACCCGGCAAACCGTAGTTAGCTTTCAACGTGCTTCAATAGGAGAAGAATAACAGGATTGGTGACAACCCTTTATCTTTGGGGTAAACGAACAACACTTTGCAGGCAGAAATTATAGCTATTGGCGATGAGATACTCATTGGCCAAACCATAGATACCAATTCAACTTTCATTGCTACCCAACTTAACCTGAATGGCATTCAGGTAAGGCAAAAAAGAGTAATTGCTGATGACGCTATAGCTATTGCACAAGCCCTGGATCAAATACGTCCGGATACCCAACTGGTTTTTATGACCGGTGGTTTAGGGCCTACCAAAGACGATATCACTAAGAAAACCCTGTGCGATTATTTTGGCGGGGAAATGGTTTTTCACCCGGAGGTATTTACCAATATTGAACGCCTTTTTCAGTCCTATAACCGGGTACCCTCAGAAAGTAACCGAAGTCAGGCTTTTTTACCTTCAAGCTGCGAACCGATTATTAATGAGATAGGAACGGCCTCTGCTATGCACTTTACCCGTAATGGTGTGCATTACTTTTCTTCACCCGGTGTTCCCTATGAAACGGAGTATCTGGTAAAAGACAAGATTGTACCCTGGATAGTGGAGAAACTACAGAAGGGTAATGTAGTACACCGTACAGTGCTTACCCAGGGTATTCCCGAAAGTGAATTGGCAGATCGTATTTCAGAGTGGGAGGAGTCTTTACCCCCAAATATCAAACTGGCGTACCTGCCTTCTCCCGGAATAGTTAAGCTCCGGTTATCTTCATACCAGGAAGATTCGGCCACCGCCATGCGAACTATTGAAGAGCAGGCAGAAAAACTGCGCAACATATTGGGCGATGTTATTTTTGGAGGAGAGGCGCAAACCCTTGAAGAAGTGGTGGGACAATTGTTACGGGCCGGTAAATTCACCTTAGCCACCGCAGAGAGCTGTACGGGTGGCTATATAGCGCACCTTATTACGCAGGTTCCGGGCAGTTCCGATTATTATCAGGGTGGTGTAATCAGCTATGCCAATCAGGTAAAAGAGGATCAGTTGGGTGTAAACCCGGATGACATTAAAAACCACGGAGCTGTTTCTAAAGAAGTAGTGGAGCAAATGGCATTAGGTGTACAAAAGCGTTTGAAAACTGATTTTGCCATTGCCACCAGTGGAGTAGCTGGCCCCGGAGGAGGATCAGATGAAAAACCTGTGGGAACAATTTGGATAGCTACCGCTTCCCCGGATGGGGTAAAATCAAAAGTCTTTCGCTTTGGTAAACATCGTGGACGCAATATTCAGAAGAGTGGTTTAATGGCTCTTGATCTTCTTAGAAGAGAAATTCAGAAATTTCAAAGTTGAAGTTGTACGGCTTAAAAAGTTTCTTTAATTTTGCAGACCAATTTTTTAACGAGCAAGTCATATGTCACGAGTGTGTGAATTAACAGGAAAGAAGGCGATTACAGGTAACAATGTATCTTTCTCTAACAAGAAGAACAAGAGAAAATTCAATGTAAACCTCACCAAAAAACGCTTTTACATTCCGGAAGAAGATCGTTGGGTCACCCTACGCGTATCCACATCTGCTCTTAAAGATATTAATAAGAAAGGTATTGCAGCGGTAATCAAAGAAGCCCGCGCAAACGGATACCTGACCAAATAACTTAAAAGTATTAGAGGGATATGGCTAAGAAAGGCAACAGAGTTCAGGTAATTATGGAATGCACAGAGCATAAGGAAACCGGTATGCCCGGAACTTCACGTTACATTACCACCAAGAACAAGAAAAACACCCCGGATCGTTTAGAGCTCAAAAAATTCAATCCTGTTTTGAAGCGTTATACGGTTCATAAAGAGATTAAGTAAACCTGTAAAGATATTTAGATATGGCAAAGAAGGTTGTAGCAACACTTAAAAAGGAAGGAAGCGCTTCTTTCACCAAAGTTGTACGTATGGTGAAGAATGATAAAACTGGCGCTTACGGTTTTGACGAGAAAGTGATTAACAAAGAACTGGTAAATGATCTTCTGAAATAAGAGGTCATTTTAATATATCCTAAAAAAGGCCATGCATATGCATGGCCTTTTTTTTAATAAGCAAGCTTCCTGTGATCGGTACTTATTTTTCTGATCCTGTATCATCCACCATACGTATTGGGAAGCCTTTGCCGGTATAATGCTTGAGCTCCAGTATATCAGCTGGCAGTCCAACCCCGGATTTTACAAGGGCTTTTAATACTACGTTCATCACTTTACTGCGAAGTTCCAGCGTACTTTGTTTATAGTCAAAAGTTTCCATCCAAAAACGTACTTCAAGGTTAATGGTACTGGTAGCCAATTCCTTAATCAGTACAAGGGGTTTCCGGTCCTGATCATTTAATACACCTTTAACTTGAGACGTGGCATTTAAAATAACCTCAGAGGCCAGGTCTACATCATCTTCATAATCAATACCCACTACAAAACCCAGGCGGATGTAACCATCGCGGGTGTAGTTGATCAACTCCTCCTTAACAATAGTGTTGTTTGGAATGTAAATGTCCTTGCCATCAAAAGTTTTGATTTGAGTAGTTCGCAGATCCATCCGTACTACCTTTCCCATATTGGCATCTATTTCAATGGTATCTCCTGTATTAAAAGGCCGGTTAAAGGCCAAAATAACCCCGGCAATAAAATTGGCACCAATATCCTGAAAGGCAAAGCCAATAATTAAGGCTCCCACACCTGCCCCGGCCAGTAAGCTGGCTGCAATTCCGGTTAATCCCATTACATGAAAAGCCAGTAAAATTCCCAATATGATAAGGGTATAGCGGATAATGCGGGATAAAAAGTTGCTAAGAAGAGGGTCGTCCATACGGACGGCCATGCGGCTGCGGAAAAAAGAGGCGATCCACCGGGATACCATAAAGGAAAGAACCAGAATGATCATTCCCAATATAAGATCAGGTACTTTATCCAGAAAAGATAGCCAGTAATTCTGTACACTGGCTTGTATACGGTCAATTGCTTTCACAAACGGTCTATTAAGATAATATAGACAAGATAACTAACTTATGAGGAGATAAGTTTTAAGGACCATAAAAACCATGGTATTTCGGATATTTGCAAGCTGAAAATTAAAGGTATGAGCTTTTTAGGGAAACTGTTCTCCAAAGAGAAAAAGGAAAAACTGGATCAGGGACTGGAAAAGTCAAAGGAAAATATGTTTTCCAAACTTTCCAGGGCCGTTGCCGGAAAGAGTAAAGTTGACGCTGAAGTACTGGATGAGCTGGAAGAAGTTTTGGTAACATCAGACGTTGGTGTACAAACCACCATAAAGATCATTGAAAGGATAGAGGATCGTGTAGCCAGGGATAAGTATCTGGGCACGGCAGAACTCAACCAGATATTGAAAGAGGAAATTGCAGCACTACTTTCGGAGCACGAAACGACAGATCTGCTGGACTTTTCCGTACCAGCTGATAAACGCCCTTATGTGATTATGGTAGTAGGTGTAAATGGGGTAGGGAAAACCACGACCATCGGAAAACTGGCCTATCAATTTAAAAAAGCTGGTCTTAAGGTGGTTCTTGGCGCTGCCGACACGTTCCGTGCAGCTGCAGTAGACCAGTTGACCATTTGGAGTGAGCGCACCGGTGTGCCCATTGTAAAGCAGAAAATGGGATCAGACCCGGCTTCTGTTGCATTTGATACTCTTCAGTCTGCCAAATCTCAAAATGCAGACGTAGTGTTGATTGACACAGCCGGGCGTTTACATAATAAAGTGAACCTGATGAATGAGCTTACCAAGGTAAAGCGGGTAATGCAAAAGCAAATACCCGATGCTCCGCATGAGGTACTATTGGTGCTGGATGCTTCAACTGGCCAGAATGCCATTGAACAGGCCCGTGAATTTACCCGGGCCACTGAAGTAAGCTCTCTGGCATTAACCAAGCTGGATGGAACCGCTAAAGGAGGGGTGGTAATTGGTGTTTCTGATCAGTTTCGTATTCCGGTAAAATACATTGGTGTAGGTGAAGGGGTAGAAGACCTTCAGGTATTTAATAAATATGAATTTGTAGATAGCTTTTTTAAGAGCTAGTATTGAAAAAGTGAGAAGGATTAAAGCCGTATGAGAACTAAAACGTTAAAGAAGAATAAGATCAATATTGTGACCCTGGGGTGCTCTAAGAATATTTATGATTCAGAAGTACTTATGGGCCAGTTGAAAGCCAATGGTAAAAAGGTGGCCCATGAAGAGGATGATGGCAATATTGTAGTGATAAACACTTGCGGTTTTATTGAAAATGCCAAGCAGGAATCGATTAACACCATTCTTGATTTTGTAGAGCGTAAGGAAGAAGGTTTAGTAGACCGTGTGTTTGTAACCGGTTGCCTTTCTGAGCGCTATAAGCCGGATCTGGAAAAAGAAATACCCAATGTAGATCAGTATTTTGGAACCCGCGATTTACCAAAGCTTCTTAAAGCTTTAGGTGCCAATTATAAAAAAGAATTGGTAGGAGAGAGGTTGACCACCACACCACAACACTTTGCCTATCTTAAAATAGCGGAAGGCTGTGACCGTCCCTGTTCCTTTTGTGCCATTCCCCTTATGCGTGGCGGGCACGTTTCCAAACCGGTTGAAGAGTTGGTGGAGGAGTCACGCAAACTTGCCGCCAAGGGCGTAAAGGAACTCATACTTATTGCCCAGGATCTTACTTATTATGGTCTGGATCTTTACAAAAAGCGCGAATTGGCCCGTTTGTTAAAAGAATTGGTAAAGGTAGAAGGCATAGAGTGGATACGGTTGCATTACCTTTTTCCTACCGGTTTTCCGGAAGATGTACTGGATGTGATACGTGAGGAACCTAAAGTGTGCAATTATATTGATATTCCACTTCAGCATATTGCTGACCCGGTATTGAAATCCATGCGTAGGGGAACCACTTTTGCTAAAACCAACGCCCTTTTGGATAAGATGCGTGAAGAGGTACCCGGAATGGCCATACGAACCACACTTATTGTGGGGTATCCGGGTGAATCAGAAACAGATTTTCAAGTACTGAAACAATGGGTGAAAGATACCCGCTTTGAGCGTTTAGGCTGTTTTACCTATAGCCATGAAGAAAACACACATGCGTTTAGCCTGGAAGATGACGTTCCTGAAGAAGTTAAAAAATCCAGGGCCGAAGAAATTATGGCTATCCAGCAGGAAATATCAGCTGAACTGAATGCGGAGAAAGTGGGGAAGACTTTTAAAGTATTGGTGGACCGTAAGGAAGGCGATTTTTTTGTGGGTCGTACAGAGTTTGATTCACCAGATGTGGATAATGAGGTGCTGATCAATGCCGAATATTTGAAAGCCGGGGATTTTGTAGATGTAAATATTACCGAATCTTCAGATTATGATCTTTATGCAGAGGTAGTTCGTTAACCCGCTTATGCTATACGGGGAATATCCTTTAGCTCTGCAGCATCAAAAAGGAAAGTGTTCGTGCAAGGTCACGCAATCATCAAGTATGCAGCATTCTGCGTAAGGCAGCCATTTTAATGGCTGAAACAGCACACTCTATACCTTTATTGCCGTGTTTGCCTCCGGAACGGGCCCGGGATTGTTCAATAGTATTGTCCGTAAGCACGCAAAAGATAACCGGAGTATCATAGTCCAGGTTTAACTGAGATATTCCTTGTGTAACGCCCTCACATACAAAATCAAAGTGTTTGGTTTCTCCCTGTATAACGCAACCGATTACAATCACAGCATCAAAAATATCTTTCTGGCTGAGTAATTTGGCTCCGAAGGGTAATTCAAAGGTACCCGGTACATTGATACGGGTAATCTGATCTTCGGGAGTGCCTGAGTCTAAAAGCGTATGAAAAGCTCCCTGGTATAAGGATTCAGTGATTTCATTATTCCACTCCGAAACCACCAATCCAAAGCGCATGCCCGCAGTATCAGGCAACTCTTCCTTGTTAAAATCAGAAAGGTTTATTCCGGAGGTAGCCACTATGCGTTCATTTGAGCCTCAACACGGGCAATGAACTTATCAATGTCAGCTGCCTGAGGACTACCCTTGAAATCTTTCTTAATACGATTAAAGTACTCCTTAGCCTTTTTAAGGTTGCCCTGTTCTTCGGCCAGGATACCTGCTTTTTTAAGATAAAAAGGCACAACCATTGAATTGGATTTACCACTTACCGCACGGTTGTAATAATCGAGGGCTTCTTCAGGCTGCTCCAGTTCCAGAAATGCGTCACCAATTGAGCCCGCAGCAATTACAGAAAAAACAGGGTCATCTAATTCAAAATCATCAAGATAGGAAATGGCATTTTCAAATTCTCCGATGTTCAGGTAACTAACCCCAGCATAATAATTAGCCATATTCCCTGCTTTGGTACCGCTGTACTCAGAAGCTACATCTATAAATCCTAAACTCTGGCCATCCCCGTTAAGGGCAAGCTTAAGGGAATCTTGTTCAAAGTAGCTCTGAGCCTTATAAATTTCCTCACTAGCCTCCATTTCACGAGGCTCCTGATATAATTTTAGGTAAGCGAAGTAACCCGCTACTATCACAAATAAACCACCAACTATAAAAGTGATGCTTTTTCTATTCTCTTCAAGATATCTTTCCACACGGGTCAGGGACTGACCTACGTCTACAATTACATCTTCTTCCTGGTTTTTCTTTTTGGCCATTCTAGTTCAGCATGTTTCTTAAGAGGCGCAAAAATAAATTTTTTTTCCTAAGCCCAATACTTTAGACTGCCTACAAATCCTTTAATTTTGAAAACTGCTATGTATTTAAAATCCCTGCGCATCATAAATTTTAAGAACTGGCCTCAAATGGAGCTCAGTTTTCATGATAAACTCAATTGTTTGGTGGGTCCGAACGGTTCAGGAAAAACCAATGTATTGGACGCTATACATTACCTGTCGGTATGTAAGAGTTATTTTAACCCGGCCGATATTCAGAATATTAAAGATGAAGAAGGCTTTTTTGTAGTAGAAGGAGATTTTATAAAGGAGGAAGAGCACAACTATCATATTTATTGTGGTGTAAAAAGAGGGCAGAAGAAGATTTTCAGAAAGAATAAGAAGGATTATAAAAAACTGGCGGAACACATCGGGCAATTTCCCTCAGTAATTATTTCCCCCTATGACCGTGACCTGATCACAGAAGGATCAGATGTAAGGCGTAAGTTTATGGATACCGTAATAAGTCAGTCTGATCCGTTGTACCTGGATCACTTGATCCGGTATAATAAAACGGTGCAGCAGCGGAATGCATTATTGAAATTTTTTGCCGCCAATCACCAATTTGATGCTGAAAACCTGGCCATTTATAATAATCAGATGGCTGAGCATGCTCCTTACATTTTCAGTAAGCGAAAGGAGTTCGGGGAAATGCTGGGCCAAAAGATGGCCTATTATTACGGCTTAATAGCCCCGGATTTAGAGAGTACTATGGTCAATTATGTAAGCCAGTTGGCAGATGAGGATCTGGAAGTATTATTGGAGCATAATGTAAGCAAAGACCGGGTAAACCAATACACCGGTGTGGGTATTCACAAAGATGATCTTGACTTTAGTATTAATGATAAGGGGCTGAAAAAATTTGGTTCACAGGGGCAACAAAAATCATTTCTTATTGCACTGAAGCTGGCTCAATATGATTTTCTGGCTCAGAAACAAAGCGTAAAGCCTCTTTTGCTGTTGGACGATATTTTTGATAAGCTGGATGAACAAAGAGTGGAGCAATTGGTAAAGCTGGTGCATGATGAGTCTTTTGGGCAGATTTTTATAACCGATACCCATGCAGAAAGAACAGAAGCTTTGATCCGGAAGATAAGTGAAAGTTATCTTCTGTTCAAGGTAAACCAAGGAGAAGTGGTAGAATGAAAAAGGATAACCAACAAAGCCTGGGAGATGCTATTCGCTCTTTTTTAGCGGCTCATAACCTGGAGGATAAATACCTGGAAACTGAAATATACAGTCGTTGGGATGAACTTGCCGGCCGCGCGATCAATGTAAAAACCCGTAAGGTAAATTTCAGGGAAGGGGTGTTAACCGTATTCCTTTCTTCAGCTACGCTAAGACAGGAATTAAGTATGAGAAGGGCGGAAATGATAGAGCGTTTAAACCAACGCATACGCAATTCACCGGTACGTGAATTGGTTTTTAAATAAAAAAGGCCGCTTTTTTAGAGCAGCCTTATTACTAAGTTTTAAAACCGGTTTTTAGAAACGCTGGCGGGTGCTGAAAAAGAAGTTCCCTTCTATTTGAGCGTTTTCGTCAGAATCACTTCCGTGAATAGCATTAGCCGCAATGGAGGTAGCGTAAAGTTTACGGATAGTACCTTCCTCAGCTTCTGCGGGGTTAGTAGCTCCAATAAGTTTGCGAAAATCTTCAACCGCATTATCTTTTTCAAGAATGGCTGCCACAATAGGACCTGAAGTCATGTAATCCACCAGTTCACCAAAAAAAGGTCTTTCACGGTGAACAGCGTAAAACTGCTGCGCATCCTTGCGTGATAATTGTGTCATTGCCATGGCCTCAATACGGAAACCTGCGCCATTTATTTTTTCCAGAATAGCGCCAATATGTCCGTTTTCCACGGCATCAGGCTTAATCATCGTAAAAGTCTTGTTATTTGCCATTACTTATGTTCTTGTTAGCTTAAATTATTCAAGGGCGCGAAAGTAATAATATTCAACATATTACTTGTCAACACAGCGTTAATTGAGGGGTATGACTTCTTAAAAAAGTCTGGAGATGTGAACTTTTTAAAAAAAATGTGGGTTATAGCCAACGTATGACGACTTTTGCACGTCATAGTAAGTATAAATAACAAAGCCAATAACATGAAAAAGTTAAAATTATTTGCCCTGGGTCTTTTAAGCTCAGGTTTAGTGCTAACATCTTGTCAAAAAGACGAGGATGAGGATGTAGGTCCTATTATATCTGTTACCACCACATCTGGTGATGTAATAGCCAGTGCTGATGCCGAAGTAATGGTGACTCCCGGAGCTGAGGTTACTTTCAACTGGGAAGCACGCAGAGGGGATTCAGATCTTCAGGATTTTGAAGTAACTCTTGACGGTACTCCTATAGCTGTTGAAACGAATAGTGGAGAGCAATTGCCTTATGAGAACATTTCGGCAAGTGATAATAGCCTCTATATAGATGGTATTACCATTACCGGTCCTCCTATTAAGGGTTCAAAAGAATATACCTTTAAAATTACAGACGAAAATGGTCTTTCTGCTTCCAGAGCAGTTACCATTACTACAGAGCCTGAAACTACAGACCTGGCTGCAGCTGAAGACTTTACCTGGACCAGAGTGGGAGGTACTGCTGCTGTTGGCTTGGCTCAGTTTGGATTGAAATGGGAATCGAATTCACAAACCAGTGCTATTGTAACTAAGGATGATGCTACAAAAATGGTAAACCTTGGTGCTGCTGCCTGGACTTCTATTTCAACCGTAGAAGGATTGGATGCTGCTATTGTAGCTGCGGCTGAACTGGCGCAGTATACCGGTGTATCGGTAACTCAGGATGGTACATATGATGATGTTTTGGGTGTACGTAAAAGTGATGGGACGATCTATATGCTTCACGTAACCAGCGGTGATGTACAAACAAGTGGTTCAGGAACCACTATAACTATTGACGGTCAATACCGTACAGAATAAGATCCTGAAATAAGCTTATATGAGCCCCGCTTTTGCGGGGCTTTTTTATTGGGTGTATAGATTTGGATTATGAAGTGTTTTTGTAAGATTAATCATTGCTGTTAAACTTTTTATAGATTTTTGCACAAAATTCCTTGAAATGAAACTGGATATCCTGGCCTTTGGGGCACACCCTGATGATGTAGAGATAAGTGCCGGAGGAACTATGGTCCGGCAAACCCAATTGGGCTACAGCTGTGGAATAGTTGACCTCACACGGGGAGACCTTGGGACGCGGGGAACTCCTGAACTACGTGAAAAAGAAGCACAGGCTGCAGCAGCTATCATGGGTGTAAAGGTCCGGGAGAATCTCAGGTTTCGCGATGGTTTTTTTAGAAATGATGAAGAACATCAGTTACACATCATAAGGCTGATCCGTAAATATCGTCCGGAAATAGTGTTGGCCAACGCTCCAGTTGATCGTCATCCTGATCATGGCCGCGCAGGTGAGCTGGTAAAAACGGCATCTTTCCTGGCCGGTCTTCGTAAAATTGAGACCCTGGAAGAGGGTAAAGTTCAGGAGGCCTACCGCCCGCGTTTGGTACTGCACTATATTCAGTTTCAAAACCTCAAGCCAGATATTATCCTTGATATTGGCGATACGCAGAGTATTAAGATGAAAGCTATTCAGGCTTATGGCTCTCAGTTTTATGATCCGGACTCAAAAGAACCTAAAACGGTGATAAGCAGTAAAGGGTTTCTCGAAAGTATAGAGTACCGGTCAAAAGATTTAGGCCGTTTAATAGGCACAGCTTATGGTGAAGGTTTTGTGAGTGCTCAGGATGTAGGTATTACAGACCTTTTGCATCTTCATTCAGTACGTTGAGGTAAATATCTTTTAACGTAGTGGCCACTGCTTCATAGCTATATAATTTTCTTGCGGTGTCGGCTATTTCCTTTCGGTTATACTGTGTATAATTTTGCTGAATTCGGGATAGAGCCTGTGCCAATTCATCACAGTGGTCCGGAGTGACCAGTATTCCGTTTTTTTCAGTGATCTCTTCGTGAATACCACCAACACGGGTGCTAACTACCGGAATGCCTGAGCATAGCGCCTCCAGGATTACGCAGGGCTGATTCTCTACATGACTGGCCAAAACAAATACGTGCGCTTCACGCATTAAGCGGGCTATTTCTTTAGAGGGTTGTGCACCAAAAGTTTCGACTTTACCGTCAGAAATACCGCTTTGCTTCAGTTGCTTGTCTAATTCGAATAGATCACCATCACCCCCAATTTTCAGCTTGAAAACGACACCTTGTTCATCCAGTTTTTTAAAGGCCCGGAGAAGTCCGCTAATGTTCTTGGTTTCTTCATTCAAGGTGGAGATGTGCAAAAAAGTAAATACTTCAGGTAATTTTTCAGCCGGGTAAAAAGTATGGGCCTGCACCACGTTAGACACTTTTTTCCATTTTACAGAAGGTTCAAAAGATTGCAGCCCATCCCCCAGGTTTTGAGATACCGGCAGGACAAGGTCCGCTTTGCCAAGTACTTTTTTAGCTATCCATTTCTGCCAGGCATTCCATTGAAATCTGGATGCCGGAAGATAACCGGTGAAGTGTTCTGTTACTACGTATGGCTTTTTAAGGCGTAAGGCCATAAACCCTGCCGGATAAGCTACATTTACATGAATCACATCAAATGATGAATTTGCTGAAACGTATTGGTATGCTTTTCTAAGAGCTGCATAGTAACTCCAAAAAGGTAACTTCTTGGTATAGAAGGCTACTACCTCAGTGAACGGATTGTTTGGCGTGAGTTCTATTTGGTCTGAATCTGATTCAACTGCTGCTATAACGGTTACTTCAGCAACGGAAGCTACTGCCACAGCATGACGTTGGATAAAATTACCTAAATGTGGATTTTCCCGCGAAGGATACCAACTGCATATAAATAATACACGAAGCTTGGGAATACTCATACGGGCAAAAGTAGGTGATGGGGAAGTAATGCAAAACAAAAAAACCTTTGCCGGGAAAAGCAAAGGTTTTTTTAATTAGGGTGGAAGATGGGTCTCGAACCCACGACCTCCTGAACCACAATCAGGCGCTCTAACCAACTGAGCTACAACCACCATTTTAAGTTAACCGCATATAGCAGTTTAAAACAGGGGTGCAAATATAATAAAAATGCGAATCTGGAAAACCCAAATAGAAAAACAGTTAATGTTTTTTATGACGTCCGGACAGGTGATGAATCAGCTTCTTTTTAAATTCCATTTCAGCTTTATAAAGCAATGCAACCTTCTGAATGGGAATAACGGCTTTAAACTTTGAATAGTAAGCTTCACGCAGGTCCAATAACTTCCGTTGACGATTCAGTTCCTCAAGTATTAGTTTTTCCGCTTCACTGTCCGTCATATCCTCAATAGGCTTATCGCCTTGCCTGCGGTGTGAAAGCTCTTTCAGGCGGTTCCCTTGTATTTTATCCAGCTCGTTGCGATACTGGTTGTAAATGGGCCAAAACTGTTGAGCCTCTTCTGGCTGAAGATCTAGTTTTTCAGTAATAAACTGCGCGCGTAAAGCTTCTATTCTGGCATTTGAATTTTCAGGTTTTTGGGCCTTAGCTATAAAAGCGAGCGGTAAAATTAAAAGCAGTAAGCGTAGTTTAGTTTTCATAATCCATATATAAAGTAGTCTCGTCTATTCCGGAGGTGGTCAAAAAATTCAGGATCTCCTCTTCCGGTACCTCTTCTAAATTCAGTTCAGTGGAGTTTTCCCTCCATACTTCAGCTATAAGTGGTTCTTCCAAACCGTATACATATTCATTGTTCAGATAAGTGGCAATGCTATCTTCAGGCAGGTCATACAATGTGTAAGGGTCCGAAAAATCCGTAGGTTGGTTAAAGTATACAAACATACCCAGAGCTAATATTGCTGCGGCACTT